>JAYEIQ010000001.1:0-6158 GCA_034660175.1 Patescibacteria group bacterium
AATTTTCAACATCTCCATATTTTTCTGAAAATTTTAACTTTTATCAATAGCTTTTAACAAAAATCAACACACCTCAAGAAACTCAACCCCTCCAGTCTTTTTGTCACTATATTCGATAACAGCATTAGGGGCTTCAAAATCAACTCTCAATTCACAAAAGACTTCGTCTTTATCCCATCGCAAGGTGAGTTTCTTATCGTTGGTATTTCCCAAAGTGAAGAAGCCATCAAAAGCTTCATGAGAGTTGCGGAACTTCATCAATTTGTACAACCTTTGAACAACATCTCTTTTGTAGTTTTCCTCCACTTCTTCAAAAGTATAGTTATGTCTCATCAAGTCCTTTCCAACACCCGATTGTTTGAAGTTTTCCTCGTCATTCTCCCCTGCTAAAAGTCCCACATAATAGACTTGGGGAATCCCGGGAATAAAAAATTGAACGGCTCGCGAAAGCAAATATTTCTCGTCACTGGCACCCACTGCAGAATAAAAAGTAATGTTCTGCTGATAGATATTTGAGTCTTTCTTTCCCATTCCCGTCGATCGCATTGCTGCATTTCCACCATATTCACGAAGTTTGTTCACAGTGTTTTCGATTTCTCCTTTTGGCATCAAGTCCGCAACATCAACGACACCAATTCCATCATGCGTGTCTAATACCGTGATTTGATTGTGAGGTCTGATCTTGATCCAATTCTTCAAATATTTTGCATTCCCTGAATAGACAGCCCTGAGCATGAGCATCGGCAAAACAAAGTCATAAACACGATCAACACCCTCGGTTTTTGACAGTTTTATTTTTGTTGTGTGATGGTGATGAACTTGTGGCAAAATTATTATTCCATTTTCATGAGCAACTTCGGCAATCCATTGAATAAACTTGTATGTTTGAGGTGTCATGAAATTGTCTGTTCCTCTTTTCTTGGATGCATATCCGACAGCTCCAAGCCTCAGCATTTTTGTTCCTTTTTTGGCAAGACCCTTTATCGCTTGCTCAAACATTCTTCTCACTCCTTCATTTTCGACATCCAAGTCAATTTGGTCTTTGGAGAATGTGCACCACACACCACGAGTGACACCGTCACCCATTGGAAATTCAACAAAAGGACTTCCGGCTCTTGGGGAATGATTTTTTTTCAAGATCCATATGTTCACACCTTGACGATGCAAAACTCTATCATGACGACGCAAGAAATTGACAAATTTCTCCACCGTCGGCAAGAAATCACCCCAACCCTTCCTTTTCTTTCCGCGAATGCGTCGTGAAAACTTCTCATTGGTGATGAACCAATCTGCAAATTCTGACTCCTTTCCCTTTTCCATGAAATCTTTGAATTGAGCGGACTGACTTGAAATGTGGTTTACTGACAAGTCACAAACCAAATCAAAATTCTTGGCAACCTCGCTAATGTCATTCCAATCACCGAAAACAGGATCTACTTCCAGATGAGTCAAAATAGAAAACCCTCTGCCCGAAGACGAGGGATAAAATGGCAAAATGTGAACACCACCAAAAGCGCCATTAAAATATTTCGTTAGAACTGTGTGCAATCCTCTCAAATTTCCCCCCAGACTATCTGGATATGAAATCAATTGCACTTTATTCTTTAGTTTTTCCATTTTTTTGTTTTCACATTTTGCCTCATTATAGCAAATTTGATTGCAGGTGGAAACAAAAAGCTATCACTCGTGTCTCTTCAGCTGCTGTAGATAACCATAGGCTGATAAAGTGGCTTTAATGGCATCACCAACTGCAATGTTGTTTTGTTTGTATTTTTCATCAGAAACATCTCCAGCCGCGTAGATTCCATTTTTCGATGTTTGCCCAGTACGGGGATTTACAACAACTATTTCTCCTGTCTTGTTTAGTCGAACCAAATCTTTCACAAATTCCGAATTCGGAACAACCCCAACTTCGACAAAAACACCTTGAATTTTGAGCTCTTGAGACTCGCCGGTCTTCAGATCTTTAAACCTCAAAGCGGAGATGTTTTCGTCTCCTACAATTTCCTGAGTTTCGGCATTGTTGATCACATCTACTTTATCTATCCCTTTTATTTCTTCAAATGTTTGAGGATCGCCATCAGGAGCTTCTTCTCTAATTAGAAGCGTTATTTTCTTGGCATATTCAATCAAATCCATAACTGCCTCTAGTCCTGCATTTCCTCCCCCCACAACTGCGACGTCCTTTCCTTTAAAAAATGGGGCATCACAAGTTGAACAATATGCCACACCTTTGCCAGCAAATTTTTCTTCGCCAGGAATTCCAAGATGTCTGTCACGCCCACCGGCACAAATAATTACTGTCTTTGTTTGATATTGCTGATTTTCTGTTTTCACCACAAATCCGCCATCCATCTCATCTATTGCAACAACTTTATCACCAACCTTGATCTCTATTCCTTCTTGTGCACGCACATGTTTTTCAAGACTTGCAGCAAGTTCATACCCGGAAATGCTTTCTGTCCCAATCCAATTTTCAATACTAGACGCAACAATTGATTGACCGCCAAAACTTTCGGTCACCAAAAGTGAATCCATTTTTTTACGAGTAGCATAAACACCTGCGGCAACAGCAGCTGGACCTCCTCCAATGATCACTGTGTCATATATCTTTTGCATTCAAAAAAATATTAGATTTAAATATATATTTTATTTAAAAATTAGTCTTGTGACACTGGCTTAAGTGAATAAAAAAGCTATTAAGATATTAAGATGGCTATTTATTTTCTTCATTTTACCTTTTTTGGCTACAAAAATCCAGAATGTATGTGAACTTATTCAGAATGTGCTAATGTTGAATACAGGGCTCGGTGATACAAGGCTCTGAGCAATTTTCTGTTGAATTTTGATTTCAGTTTTTGGACAAACAGTCCACTGATCACGCTTTTATTGATTCGTGAAGCTGTGGGATAGGGATGAATCTTCGAGAAAATGTCTTTTGCTTTGATCTTTGCGCCCATAGCCAAAATCAATTCCTGAACAATTTCGGCTCTGATTAACCATGGCGATGCGTTGATCACAAGATCACTTACGACAACAAGCACTCTCCAGATATTTCTGACCTACTTTGTTCCATACATTGTCTCGATGACCAGCTCTGCTATGCAAGCAAGTCACACACATTTCAACAACAAAAACTTTGAAAAAAGGAGTGATGCAGATATGATGGAATAAACAGGTAACCACAACAAGCCAAAGCGCACGACTCGGGAAGAAAAAAGCCCTATTCTAAGAGCCTATCTAAAATCCAAGCTTGGGATTGCTTTAGAACCTCTCTGTTAATACCCACGATTTTTCACTCTTCACGTCTCATCTTCCACCTTGTTCCATGTCTCTTCACTCCGAACTTGTTTTTGAAATTCTTGTAAAACTCATTTTTGGAAAATCTCTTGGTCATTTCCATAAACCTATTCAAAAAATATCTGGGCATTCTATAGCCAGGCATTCCTTTTCGCCCGCCGACCTTTGAGTAGTTTCGCATTTTTTTGCTTAAAAAACAGCGATTATCACAGTTTACTATGAAAAATTTCTTAAAAGCTTTCAAATACATTTGCAACTGTCTCGATCATCGCGCTTTTCTAAACCAATAAAATCTAAGCTACCAGGCATGGGAAGAAAAAAAGCATTAAGAATGAAGCAGGCCTTAAAACTTGCCAATATTTTTGACAAAAAAACCTCAATCAAGAACAAGGGCAAATGGAGCAATTTAGTTTTTGAAAACGACAAACGTATCGTTCTTGAGTTGGCTTGTGGCAAAGGAGAATATTCACTTGAACTTGCAAAGATGTTTCCTGATAGAAATTTCATTGGAATTGACAGGAAAGCAGACCGGCTCTGGTGCGGTTCAACAAAAGCAATCGAAGAAAGCTTGAAAAACGTTGCTTTCATCAAAGGAAAAATAGAAATATTAAATGAATATTTTGCCAAAAATGAGATCAGTGAAATTTGGATCACATTCCCCGATCCCTTTTTAAAAAAACCAAACCAACGCCTCACTTCAGAAGATTTCTTAAAAGAATACGAGAAGATCATGAGATCCAGCGGGGTTGTTCATCTCAAGACAGACGAAATAAGATTGTACAATTTTACAATTGAAGTGCTTAAATCTTCAAATCACGATATAGTTGAAAAAACTTCTGATTTATTTAACTCTAGTTTGATCAAAGACCCAAAATTGCAGATCACAACAACATATGAAAGAAAACACATAGCAGAAGGTGATAAAATTTGCTATTTGAAATTCAACATCAGAAAAGATCTTCAGGACAATCCTCCTTTTCGAAGAGCTTTTTCCAGAGGGCAATTTTCATGATCATGTTTGTGCGCCGGACAATATTCCCTGCCATATTCCACCATGCGATAATTGAAATCACCCCACCCTTCCCTGGGAATAACATCCATTAAATCCTGTTCAATTTTGTCAGGATTTTTTTCTTTGGTCAGGTGGCACAAAAAAGAAATTCTTTTGACATGGGTGTCAACGGCAACTCCCTCGTTCTTCCCATACCAAGTCCAAAGAACAATACTGGCAGTCTTTCTGGCAACTCCCGGCAACACAATAAGGTCTTCCATCAATTCCGGAACCTTTCCATCAAATTTTTCATTGATCATTTGTGCTGTTGCAAGAACATTCTTTGTTTTGTTGCGATAAAAACCAGTCGATTTAATATCTTTTTCAAATTCACCTTGCTTGGCTTCACAATAATCCTCCAGATGTTTATATTTCTTGAAAAGTTTCTCAGTCACTTCATTCACTTTTTTGTCAGTGCATCTGGCAGAAAGCATTACAGCAATTAAAAGTTCCAGCGCATTTGAATGTTTGAGAGCTGTTTTGGCTCTGGGAAAAAGTTTTCTCAATTCCTTCACCACAATTTTGGCTCGCTCTTTTCTCTTTTTTAGTTCACCTTTGTTAATCATTCTGATTTTGATTAAACAGTTTAATTCGAGCTCAATTGTTGTCGATGAGCAATAAATTCTAGACAGGGTGTAAAACCCAGCCTCAAGACTGTCAGTGAAAGACTCTCCGTCCCTCAAACAATTCAGTTTCTTTGAACAATCAATTGTGGGAATAGTGGGAATAGTGGTCGTTGCACCAAACTCGATATACCTAAAACGATACGGAAACACAATTGCACAATTGCAGAAAAGAACTTAGGAGCTTGCGTCCGAAAACAAAAACTTTCTTTTTGTCGCCTCGCTCTTCAATTAATACGATTGGGTTTTCTCATTATTTCACTTCAAGATTTGCCAATTTTTGTGCCTTTTCAATTGAGTATTGACCAACTCTTGTCCGCTGAAGGCCAGTCAGATATCCACCCACCCCCAGCTCCTTGCCAATGTCTCGAGCGAGAGAACGTATATATACACCAATCCCTGTTTTAACTTCAATACGCAAACATGGCCAAACGTATTCAAGAATTTTTATTTCTTTTATTTCAACACTTCGGGGTGGCAAAGAAAACTCCTCTCCGTCCCTGGCCCTTTTGTGTGCTCGCTTTCCACGAATTCTCACTGCACTGAACCGAGGTGATAATTGAATTATTTCGCCAACAAATTTCGTCAGAACCTTTTCAATGTTTTTCAGCTTTGGTACATGCTTAATTTCATTCACTGTTTTTTCTCCTTCTTCATCATCGGTCGTGCTTTCAACACCCAACTTTATTTCCGCAATATATTCCTTTTCTTTTTCAACTATTCTCCCGAGCTTTCTTGTTGCCTCACTGCCAACACCAACAACCAGCACACCGGTGGCAAGTGGATCAAGGGTTCCTGCGTGACCAACCTTTTGTATACCCGATATTTTTCTCATCTTCGCCACAACATCATGCGATGTCATTCCCAGGGGCTTGTCTATAGCAAAGATACCCTCCATTGATTTTGTCTCTTTCTTCATGGCTTTGAATAAAAAGAAAGTGGTTGATGCGACACCAACCCAATCTTCATTATTATATTTTCATATTGCAGACATCTGTCATTTCCCTTTTAAGTCCTCCCACACACCAACAACATTCCCTTCACTGTCCTTGACTCTAGCATAGATTCCCATTTCTCCAACTTTATTTGGATCTGCAACAATCTCTCCTCTAACCTCTTCGACTTTTTCCAAGACTTCACCCTTTGCCTCGACTGAGATAACAATGATTTGCCCTTCACTCACC
>JAYEIQ010000002.1:0-52342 GCA_034660175.1 Patescibacteria group bacterium
AAGGTTAAGCACGTACAGGATCTCCTGAACGGCAGACCAAGACGAGCGCTTGATTACCATAAGCCATATGAAGTTTTTAAGGAGCTAATTAATAATTAAGTTGCAAGGGAAACTTGAAACCAAGTATGAATGATTCTTATGCAAATTATTCATATAATAAAGATACTAAGGAATATATCAAAGATGATAAACATAGAAAGCTAGTTTATGTTAATTTACAAGAAGAGAGCTTGGAAGAAGGGCGTTTTGTAAATATTGCAATACGAAAAATTAAAATAGAGGAGGATTTTATAAGTTATACTTTAACTAGTTTCATTGAAGCAATGTTTGATTTTGGGTTGATAAGTTTAGAAGAATATAACCTGTATATATATGGAACTGAAGATTTGAAAGAAATTGCTTTAACTCAGACTGGTTTAGGTATGAATTTAATTTCGCGCCTTAAACAGGTCGGGCAGTTGGATAATTTAGAGCCTGATGATTTTGGAAATTTGAAGGCAAATGAAAAATTTATAAAATATAAAGAAAGTTTGGATGATTTTTATAGATTTGAGATAGATAGATATCTATAATATTATTACAAAAAACTTAAAAATGACTAAAACATACACAACAAAAAAAGAAGTACTTACAGAAGCCAAGAAAATTCTTGGGCGGTCTTTGCGTGATGTGATGATTGATGATGAGGTCAATATTGAAGAAATCGAGCAAAGACTTGTGGAATATGGACGACGTAGAAAGGGGCTCCTAGGTGAATTGGTCGAGGAGTTTGTTTTTGGTCTGGGTGTGAATAATCGAGCAGAGGCTGATTTCAAGATTGCAGGGATTGAATTGAAGACAAATCCACTTAAAGAACATTCTGTGAAAAAATATGTTTCTAAAGAAAGACTTGTTTTTTCAATGATCAACTATGACGAGGTAATTTATGAAATGTGGGAAACAAGTTCATTTCTAAAAAAGAACAAGGTTCTTTTATTGATGTTCTACTTGTGGCTCAAAGAACAAGATGTTCTAGACTACAAATTTAAGTTTATACATTTACTTGATTTGCTTGATGATATTTCCGAAGAAGATATTTATCAGATACAAAAAGACTGGGAATATATTGTAGGAAAAATAAAGCGAGGAGAAGCACATTTGTTGTCAGAAGGAGATACATATTATTTGGGAGCTTGTACAAAAGCTGCAAATAGTCGGATTGTACGTGATCAACCCATGGCACGAATACCTGCGAAGCCGAGGGCTTTTTCTTTCAAACAGCAGTATCTTAATTTCTTGATTCAAAAAGAGTTACTTGGTAAAGGCGTCAGTACCGAGTCTATATTTAAGAAAAAGCGACGACTGGTTACAGTAGAAGATATCGTAAAAGAAAAACTTCAACCATTTATTGGTAAAACTGATATTGAAATAAAGAAAGCTCTAAAATGGGATCTTAAGAAAGAACCTAAACAATGGAAGCGACTATTAGTGAACAGAATGCTCGGAGTCAGATTAAATAAAATTGAAGAATTAGAAAAGGCGAATATTACACTTAAGGCCATTACCCTTGAGCACACAGGAACGCTCAAAGAGTCATTGTCGTTTCCTGCATTTGATTATAAAGATCTGGTGACTCAGGTATGGTATGACGAAGAGGAGGAAGAAATGAGTGAATTTTATGTACAACTAGAAACAAAACGTTTCTTGTTTGCTGTATTTCAAAAACAAAAAGATAGTAAAGAAGTTATTTTTAAGAAATTCTTGTTTTGGAATTTTCCTGTAAAAGATATGTCTGAGGCAGAAAATGTGTGGAATAAAACAATTGATTGTATTACTGATGACAGATACGAAAATCTGCCAAAGATCAGTGACAGTGAAGTGGCGCATGTGCGACCACACGGAAAGAATGCAGAAGATACGACAGAAACATTGCAAGGAACACAAGAGATGAAAAGGTGTTTTTGGTTAAATGCAAAATATATTCAAAAAGCCATAGAAAGTACCGAATAAATGAGAAATTTGATCAATTTTGGTATTTTTGTTAAGATGTAGGGGTAGGGGCATTAAAAGTTTGTATCATGAAAGTAATTAAAGTAGTTGAGTTATTTGCTGGTGTTGGAGGATTTAGAATTGGTCTCGAACAAGCAAGTGGTAGGAAAATTAAATATGAAACTGTCTGGAATAGTCAGTGGGAGCCGGGTGTAGTAACACAGCATGCTTCTGATATATACAAAGAGCGTTTTGGTTGTGAGGGACATTCTTGTGAAGATATCAGAAAAGTTGTTGATGATAAATTTCACGAAATCCCGAGTCATAATCTACTTGTAGGTGGCTTTCCTTGTCAGGATTATTCTGTTGCACGTACCGCAAACCAAGCGAATGGGTTAGTTGGTAAAAAGGGTGTTTTGTGGTGGTCAATTTTTGATATCTTAAAGAAGAGTGGTAAGAAAGTGCCTGAATATTTACTATTGGAAAATGTAGACAGACTACTCAAGTCACCAACAAAACAAAGAGGGCGTGATTTTGCTGTAATGCTTTCATCTTTAGCGTCTTTAAATTATGTTGTTGAGTGGCGAGTTATAAATGCAGCTGAATATGGTTTTTCTCAAAGACGAAGACGAATTTTTATTCTTGCATATAAAAAAGGTACTAAACTTTGCAAAGAAGCTGCGAATATAAAACCAGAAGAATGGCTGTTGAAAAAAGGAGTCATAGCAAAAGGTTTTCCTGTGTATAGCGACACTGAGTCTGCTGATAAAATTTCTATAGATAAAGACCCTGTAAAAGTGTCAGAGCATTTTTCTGAAGACGCTCCAAAAATAAGCCCATTCTATAATTCTGGTGTAATGATTGGAAATAAGGTGTACACAAAAAAAGTTTCTCCAAAATACAATGGTAAGAAGAAAGTGTTGGGAGATGTTTTGATTGACGAAAAAGATGTGGGTGAGGAGTTTTATATTGATAAAAGCGCATTAGAACGATGGAAATATTTGAAGAATGGAAAAACGGAAGAGAGATGTACAAAAGATGGATTTAAATATAATTATTCGGAAGGCGGAATGATCTTCCCGGATAATTTACAGAATGCATCACGAACTATTGTGACTGGCGAAGGAGGTTCATCACCTTCACGTTTTAAGCATGTTATAAAAGCCAAAAATGGGCGCTTGCGCCGTTTGACACCACTAGAGCTTGAAAGACTTAACATGTTTCCAGATAATCACACCGAAGGCGTAGCAGATACAAAACGAGCATTTATTATGGGTAATGCTCTGGTCATTGGTGTTATAACAAAACTTGGGAGAAGCCTGAGGGACTCTATATAAAATAGTAAAAGTTAATTCTAATATTCTTTAATCAATAATTCAAAATTATGGCCAGAAGAAGTTTAAAGGATCGGAATGTGCGGAAAATTTTCAAATCAAGCAAAAGTTATTGTGTAACTCTCCCGATTGAAATGGTCCGCGAGCTGAAATGGCGAGAAACCCAAAAAGTAGTTTTCAAAAAATCTGGCAAAGGTTTGAAAATTGTTGATTGGACCCCGGTTAGATCAAAATAAATTTTCATCTAATTGGGCGAGAGAAACAGAATGCAATATATCACAGCTACAAAATTATATGACTATCTGCAATGTCCGCACAAGGTGTGGAGGGATGCGCATGGACCGCAAGAGGAAAAGATCAAGGAGGTGAATCCTTTTGTGCAAATGCTTTGGGACAGGGGAATTGCTCATGAGAAAGAAATTGTTGCTCGGCTTGGTGAGTTGAGGGACTTGAAAGAAGCGGGATCTCACGAGGAACGATTCAAAAAAACATTACAAGCGATTAAAGATGGAGTTGATTTGATCTATCAAGGCATTTTGATCCATGAGGATCATTTGGGAATTCCTGATCTGTTGCAGAAAATGCCAGATGGGAAATATGTTCCGGTGGACATCAAATCTGGAATGGCAAAAGAAGGAATTGACAACGAAAATGGAAGTGGAGGGAAACTCAAAGATCATTATGCTCTGCAGTTGTGTTTCTATGTTGACCTTTTGAAAAGGTTGGATATTTCCAACACGGGGAAGGGAGTCATCATAGATGCTCGTGGAAACAGAGAGGAATATGATCTTGATTCACTGAGGGGGATTCAAGACAGGAGAACTTGGTGGGAATTTTTTGACCAATGCATAAACAATGTCAAGGTCCTTTTGGCAAATGAAGATCGAAACAAACCGGCAATGAGTGGCAAATGCAAGTTGTGTCCTTGGTACAACAGTTGCAAGACTTGGTGTAAAGAAAATGGGGATTTGACCTGTTTGTTCTATGTGGGTCGATCTCAGCGGGATAAGATGGAGCAGGAGCTGGGTGTGTCTGAAATATCCAATGCAATTGATCTTGATGTTGGTGAGATTTTGGCGCAGAAAAAGAAAGACAAGAATTTTCTCAAGGGTGTTGGCAAAAGCACATTGGAAAAAACTGTTCGTCGTGCGCGTATCATGTCACAAACAAAGAAGCCGGTTGCACACAAGAAAATTGAATTTCCCGAGGTTTCAGTCGAGCTGTTTTTTGATATTGAAGACGATCCCACACAAGAGTTCGTGTATATGCATGGTGTTTGGGAACGAAAGGGTGAAAAGGAAAGGTTTTTGCATTTCACTGCCAAAGAGAAAATCTCGGAAGCGGAAGAAAAAGCATGGGCTGACTTTTGGCAATATATCCGTTCATTGCCCAAAGATGATTTTGCAGTCTATTATTATTCTTCCCACGAAAAGACAACCTATCGAAAAATGCAGAAGTTGTATCCCGATGTTGTCTCAGCAGAAGAAGTTGAAGATTTTTTTGCCAATCCAAATGTGATAGATTTGTATAGGATTGTGAGTAAGTTCACCGATTGGCCGTTGGGTAGCTATTCACTCAAAGACATCGCACAATATTTGGGGTTTTCTTGGCGCGACGAAACGCCATCCGGGGCACTTTCAATTGAATGGTTCAATAAATACCTGGAAACAGGTGATGAGAAGATCTTAGAGCGCATACTTTTGTATAATGAAGATGATTGCAAGGCAACGATGGTTTTGAAAGATGGAATTGAGAAATTGAGCAAAGATGTTTGATATTCATGTTGTAAAAAACGCATCAAAAGGCTATACTAGTCTTGAGAGGATTCAAATCAAAATGAAATAGAATAATTTCCCACAATATATCACTTCAATGATTTTAGGCGGTTTGCAAAAACTGACGCTTATTGACTATCCAGGAAAAGTTGCTGCGACAGTGTTCACTGTTGGTTGCAGTTTTCGGTGTCCTTTTTGTCACAATCCAGAACTTGTGCTTTCCAGTGCAAGTGCAGAGCTCGGTTCTATTTCTGAGAAAGAATTTTTTAATTTCTTGAAAGGAAGAAAAGGGAAACTTGAAGGAGTTTGTATTACAGGCGGTGAACCAACGATTCATGATGACATCATTGAATTCATTCGGCGAATTAAAAAGATGGGTTATTTTGTTAAACTCGATTCAAATGGAACGAGACCCGATGTTCTCAAAAAAGTTTTTGCCGAGAAATTGGTGGATTTTGTTGCAATGGACATCAAAACTTCTTTGGAAAATTATTCAAAAGCGTGTGGTCTTGATTTCGACACAGAGAGGATCAAGTTAAGTGTTGATCTGATTAGAAACTCTGGGTTGCCATATGAGTTTCGCACAACTGTTGTGCCATCAATTCATACATATAAAGACTTTGAGAGAATTGGAAAGTGGTTGGATGGATCAATAAGCTATGCCCTTCAACCATACCGTGATGAAGGAAAGATCATTGACGAGAGTCTGAGAGAGAGAACTAAAGATGCAAGAGTGTTGGATTTGGAAAGGGTTGTAAAAATGCTTCGAAAACATTTTGAAAAAGTTGAGATAAAATCATAATCATTGAAAAAACAAACATGAATGAAGCAGCACGTTTTCGCATTGAGCGAAATAATGATGCAAAAGATGGGCTGGAGGTAACAAAAAAGAGTTCAGGAGATTATGTTCTTGAGGTCAGTGATGATGTAAATTTAGAAAAGGATGATGATGTGCAGGAACTGTTTGCGGAAAAATTCAACAAAGCCTATCGTGGAATAGATTTTGAAAAGATGGATGCAGTTGATTTCAAGAATCGTCTCAACGTGGTTGAAATAAAACGGCTTGGTGCGTCAATCAAAAAAGGAGAAGACAGGCACAGTTACAGAATTCCAAAAGATTCTTCAAGAAGGTGATATGAGGATCTATATCAAAGTCACACCCAATGCTAGTTCAAGAGATCTTGAAGAAATAGCTCCAAGTCAATTCAAGGTCAGGGTGTGTGCCTCTCCGGAGAAAGGAAAGGCAAATGACGAGCTTGTCAAAATACTTTCGAAATACTTCAAGGTTGCCAAAAGACAAATCGAAATTGTAGGAGGAAAGACTTCAAAGGAAAAAATTGTAGACATAGATAAGTAGACGATAATAAATAAATTAAAGGCTATGGCTAAATATGTGAAAATTCGCAGGAGGGTGGAAAACAGATACGATAGAGATGAGTTTGATTTTTAGAAGATTGGTGAGGATACATATCGCATGACAACGGGTGAGTCTCAGGAGCATGATTTCCGAAACAGGACCAGAGCAGAACGTTTTGACAAAGAAGTTTAATGCGGTTAGTGAAGAGGAGGATCAATTTGAACTTCGTTCAAGCGATGCTTATCGCGTGCTCAGTGAACTGAGAAAAAGACTGGAAAATTGAGACAGTGACATTCGTTTGAAAGTAAGTGACTAGTAATAATTATTCATCTTTTTGTTGAAAGACAATATTTTGTTGTGTTTCAATAGAACAAGAAAAAAATGTCAAAACACGTAAAAATTGAAAGAGTCGTTGATCCTGGAATGGATGGCAACGACATTGAGATAGAAAAAAGAGGAGAAAACACTTATAGAGTTCGAACAGGAAGTGATAATGAGTTCGATTTCAGGAATAGGAATAAAAGAGAGGCGTTTCGAGAGAAATTTGTGGATGTGTATAACAGCGCGGTTGGTGATGACAACGAAGATCGTTTCACTTTAGATCCCACAGAACACAAAACAAGAGAGAGATTTCGAAAATTTGAAAGAGATTTGGAAGAAGGAAGAAGTAGTTTCGATTTCAGAGTGAGAGACTAGTTTTTTGTTGGAGAGATGAATCGTATGAAAAATACAATCCTCAAAACAAAAATTACAAATGCTCGCATTGCGATATTATCTTTGTTGGCGTTTGTTTTTGGAGTAGCTTTTGTTTTGATTTGGGGATTACCTAATTGGCTTTGGATTGTTTTCCTTGGCGCGTTTATTTTTATAGCAGTAGATAATAGAAACAAGCTATTTATCTGCTTGTTTTTTTGTTTGATCGCATTTGGGGCCGGGGGTTGGAGAGCTGAACAATCACTGGACAGGGTTGTCAGTGAGGATTTGGGAGAATTTTCAGGTGATGCAAAGGTGATGCGTGGCACTGAGGATAAGCAAGAGTACCAAAGAGTTGTTATCTCTCCTATTTCCGGAGACAGATTCATAAATCTAAAGTTTGTTGCCTTTGCTGACCATCATCCAAAATTTGTTGTTGGTGAATTTGTTCAGGTGAGTTGCAATTTGCAGAAGCCAAAAAATAAACATGACAAATTTAACTATCAAAGATTTTTAGCAAAAGATGGAATTGTGCAGATCTGTTCTAACGCAAGATTACAGAAAACCGGAAAAAGTGATTTGAGCTGGTTTTATAAAGGTTTATTGTCGACTGAAAAAGTGTTGGAGCAAAGAATAACAATGCTCTTTTCACAGCCAGAAAGTGATTATTTGGCCGGGTTGCTTCTTGGTGGTTCCAATAGATTGAATGGAGAAGTTGCCCAGCAATTTAGGCGCACTGGCACAACGCATACAGTAGCTGTTTCAGGATATAATATAACAATTTTAGCCAGTGTTCTAATGGCAATTGCCATTGCAATTGGATTTTGGCGTTCACAAGCTTTTTGGATTGCGTTGGCAGGGATTATTTTTTTTGTACTAATGATCGGCTCTCCATCTTCAGCAGTTAGGGCTGCAATAATGGGTATTTTGGTTTTGTGGGCTGCGAGAAAAGGACGTTTGGCAAGTTCTAGTAACGCAATTATTTTTTCTGCAATGCTTATGATCTGGCACTCTCCCTTGATATTGCTTTATGATGTAGGGTTTCAGTTGTCCTTTTTGGCAACAATTGGAATTGTCGTCGTCTATGGACCACTAGCTGAGAAAATGAGGATAAAAGAAGATTTCTTGGAACTGAAATCAATTGTTTTGGTCACGATCAGTGCACAGTTTGGTGTGCTGGGAATTTTAGTTTATAATTTTGAAGCTTTTTCGCCGATTTCACTTTTGGCAAATTTGATAATTCTGCCTTTAGTGCCACTGATTATGTTGGGTGGTTTTTCTGTTGTTCTCATAAGTTTCATTTTGCCACCACTGGCGAGTGCTTTTTCTTGGGTTGTTTGGCTTGGGTTGCATTTGGAAATGAAAGCCATTGAGTTGCTCTCTGGTATTTCTTGGAGTTTGTTGGAGATAAAGAATGTTAGTTTGCTTTGGCTGGTTGGATACTATGTCTTCTTTGCATTACTAGTGCTGTGCTTAAGACGTCACAAAACTATAGCAACTTAATATTCGACACACACTTTCATATATGCATATATGAAAGTGTGTGAATATTATGTAAAAGAGAAAACAAAATGAATGATGCATTTAAGAAATTGTTGTTGATATATGTTGTTGTTCTGTTTTTTATCTTGGTAAGCAGTTTCTTCGCAACAAAAAACAACTCTAAGGCTCCAATTGAAATAAATTTTTTGAATATTGGTCAAGGAGATGCAACTCTTGTCCAGTATCTTGGTCGCTATCAGGTTCTTGTAGATGGAGGACCAAATGGGCGTAATCTTTTGAGCGAAATAGGAAAAATAGTTCCGGCTGCTGACAAGCAGATCGAGATTGTGGTGCTAACTCATCCAGACAAAGATCATTTGGCAGGTCTCATTGATTTGTTGGATAGTTATGATGTGGGATTATTTTTGGAAAATGGGCAAAAAGCAGAGACAAATATTTACAAAGAATTAGATCTCAAAGTAGATGAAAAGAAAATTCCCAGGCAGACAATTTTTGAAGGATCGAGGTTTAATATTGGGAAAAATTTGAATTTTACTGCATTTAATCCAGATTCATTTGTGGGTGAAGACAAGAATCGAAATGAGCAATCCGTTGTCATGAGGATGGACTTTGGTGAAAACTCTTTCATGTTTATGGGTGATGCAGTGACTGAAACAGAACTGGATATGATCAGCGATGAGGAGAATGTTGATGTTGATTGGTTGAAAGTTGGTCATCATGGTTCAAAAACTTCGACGTCGGAAATTTTTTTGCAGTCTGTTACACCGAGATATGCGATTATTTCTGCTGGCAAAGCAAATCGTTTTGGTCATCCACACGAAGAAGTCCTTGATAGGCTTTCCAATGTTGGTGCTGAAATCTTGCGTACCGATGAAGGTGGAACTATAACCGTAGAATGTTTTGGTTTAGGAGAAGGATGTGTTGTTCGTTGATTTGTTCTTGCACAAAATATTCTCTTTGCTACAATGTTGATATACGAACCTCTTTCGGGGGGTTTTTAATTAAGTTATAAAAAACAACAAATAATGAAATTTGAAAAAGAATTTCCACTTTTCAGTTCAAAAGTTGAAGGAGTGGAGGAAAAGTTCAATCTTTTCGATCTTGAGGACAGAAGGCGATATTTTGAAGCTAAGGCAGGAGATGAAATAAAAAAACTAAAAGAATATTTTGATGGTGGAAACACTTTCATTGCATATCTTTTAGCAAAGAAAGCTGCTGGCAAAGGCACTTACACAAAGCTTCTCATGGAGCTTTTCGGGAAGGATAAGATCGAGCACATTTCTGTCGGTGATACTGTCAGGGCTGTTCATGCAGACATTCAAGACGAACAAAAAAAAGAAGAGTTGAAAAAGTATCTCGAAAGCAACTATCGTGGCTATATGTCAATTGATGAAGCTCTCAATGCTTTTTTAGGAAAGACACAAGATAAACTGCTTCCAACTGAATTTATTCTTGCTCTTGTGAAAAGGGAAATTGACAAGCTCGATAAAAAAACTCTTTTTATTGATGGTTTTCCTCGTGACTTGGATCAAGTTTCATACTCTTTATATTTCAGGGATTTGATTAATTATAGAGGAGATGCTGATATTTTTGTTTTGATTGATATCCCGGAGGCGGTTATTGATGCTCGAATGCAAGCAAGGGTTGTTTGTCCAAAATGTCAAACTCCAAGGAATTTGAAACTTTTCACCACCAAGAAGGTTGGGTATGATGCCGAAAAAAATGAGTATTATCTCAAGTGTGACAATCCTGAGTGCGGAGATGAAAGGATGCGCGGTAAGGAAGGTGATAATATGGGAATTGAATCAATCAGAGACCGACTTGAGCTTGATGATAAATTGGCTCAGAAAGTTTTTTCTTTGCACGGGATTCCACGAGTCTTGCTTCGAAATGCAATTCCTGTAGACAAGGCTGGAACGCATGCAGACGAATATGAAATAACCCCGGAGTATTATTACGAGAGGAAAGGAGAGACTGATGAGGCTGAAATCAAAGAAAAACCATGGGTTGTTAAAGATGATGAAGGAGTTGATGTGTATAGTTTGCAAGCTCCTCCAGTGGCAGTGTCGCTAATCAAGCAACTCGTAAAAAATCTGGGATTGTAAGTTTATGGTTATTGTTTAAAAAGCGCTCTTAAAGGGCGTTTTTTTGTTTTGCTGATTATTGGCATAAATAAGCCAAAAAGAGCGGTTGACTTTTTATGAAAAGTGGAGTATAATCAAGTTGATTTTTAGAAGTCTAGACAGAAAGCTCTCTAATGGATGAGAGTCTTCGTTTGTGTTTGTGTGCTATTATTTGAAGATTATTATTACAAAAATGGATATTCAGAGAAAACAGCCAAAAAACGAAAAAGAGTTTGCTCTAAACCAGACTATTGACCAGGGTGTACAGGAATTTGGCGAGACAAATAATCACAGCAATGAAGAGAAACCACAAAATGGTGGAGAAAAGCAGATTTCCTTTTTTGCTGAATTGGTCAAAATTGTTTTACTTGCGCTGTTGGTTATTGTTCCAATTAGAACATTTATTTTTCAACCTTTTTTTGTTCAAGGTGCGTCAATGGAGCCCAATTTTCATGATGGTGAATATTTAATTATAAATGAACTTGGATATAAAAAGACTGTTGTTGCCGCAGGTGACAAAGAGTTTTTCACTGTCGATTCGTTTAAGGATTTGAAGAGAGGTGACCCAGTTGTTTTTCGATATCCAAGAAATCCAAAACAATTTTTCATAAAAAGAATCGTTGGATTACCTGGAGAAACAGTGCATATCAAAAATAGTAGTGTAACTATTGTGAACAAGGAGCACCCAGAAGGATTGGAGCTCAATGAAAAAGAATATTTGCCTTCTCATGTCGAAACGACTGGGAAAGATGAATTTGTTTTGGGTGACAATGATTATGTTGTTTTGGGTGACAATCGCTCTCACAGCAGTGATTCACGAACTTGGGGTGTGCTTCCTGAAGAGTTGATTGTCGGAAAAGTTTTGCTTCGAGCATGGCCATTTTCTAAATTTTCATTTTACTAACCACTACGCAACCAATAAGATGCCAAGAAAAAAAGCTACTACAAAGAAAAATTTGAAAAAAGCAGAGAAGAAGCCAACAGAGGTCAAAAAAAGAAGGGCAAAACAGTTCCAAACTGTTCGAGGAATGCGTGATATTTTGCCTCAGGATCAGCCTTATTGGCAAAGAATCAGAAGAGCTATAGACAAAATAGCCAATGATTATAACTATCAGAGAATTGATACTCCAGTTGTTGAGTTCAGGGAGCTTTTCGAGAGATCAACTGGTTCCTCCACTGACATTGTTGAAAAAGAAATGTTCAAGTTCAAAACTCGTGGAGGTGATGATGTTTGCTTGCGTCCCGAGGGAACTCCGGCAGTAGTTCGGTCGTATATACAGCATGGTATGCAATCTTATCCAAAACCAGTAAAGCTTTTTTATACAGGATCAATGTATCGTTATGATCGTCCTCAAGAAGGACGTTACCGAGAATTTTTTCAGTTTGGTTTTGAAGCGATTGGTGAACAGGATGCTATTTTAGATACTCAGCTGATCCAACTTTCTCTGAGGGTTTTCAAGATATTAGGATTGAAAAATATTTCTTTGCAGCTGAACAGCATTGGTTGCAAAGAATGTCGACCAAATTACAACAAGCTTCTTGTAAGCTATTTTAACAATAGAAAGAAGTCTTTGTGTATGGACTGCAAAAAACGTCTAAAGAAAAACCCTTTGCGAATTTTAGATTGTAAAGAGGAAAAATGTACACAAGTTGTTCATCAAGCTCCGCAGACAATTGATCATTTGTGCGACGAATGTAAAGATCATTTCACAATGCTGTTGGAGAGTTTGGATGAGATAGAAGTTCCATATACTCTGAATCCGAAGCTTGTCCGAGGGCTTGATTATTATACCAAGACAGTCTTTGAGTTTTGGCCAAAAGAGGAAGAAGATGGTGCGCAGTCATCTCTTGGTGGTGGGGGACGATATGATTATTTGTCAAAGATTCTTGGTGGAAACCAAACTCCTGGTGTTGGTTTTGCATGTGGAATGGATCGGTTGGTTTTGGAAATGGAAAGGCAAAATGTGAAAGCTTATTATCCTCCAATGCCGAAAGTGTATCTTGCACAACTTGGGGATTTGGCAAAGAAGAAAAGCTTGAAAATTTTTGAAGAACTTGAAAGATCTGGAATTATGGTTGCAGAAAGCTTCGGTCGCGGAAATTTGTGCACTCAACTCAGGCAAGCGAATCAATTGGATGCTGGAATTGTTTTGATTTGTGGACAAAGAGAAGCGCTTGATGAAACAGTTATTCTGAAAGACATGGAAAGTGGAAGCCAGGAAGTGATCACTTTCAATAAGGTTGTTGTAGAAGTGAAAAAGAGACTCAAGAAGATGAACAAAAATGTCATAAGAAAAATGAAATAAAGAAATGTCTGATTGTATTTTTTGCAAAATAGCGAAAGGGGAAATTCCAAAGGACTTCGAATATGAAGATGATCTTGTTGTTGCTTTCAACGACATCAGTCCAGTTGCTCCTGTTCATGTTTTGATAATACCAAAAGAGCATATCGAGAGCATTAATGAATTGACAGAGGACCCCAAAAGTGAGAAGATTGCTGGACGACTGATTATTGCAGCGAAGAAAATAGCCAAGGAAAAAGGAATTGCGGAGGATGGTTATAAATTGCTTTTTAGAACAGGTAAACATGGAGGTCAAGAAGTTCCACACATTCACTTGCATCTCATTGGGGGAGCGAGATTGAGTGAAGGTATTCATCCGGTAAATCAATCAAAATAAGAGAAATGAAGAAATTTTTTAATAAATCACGTATCACTCAGAAAGGAGGCCTTTTATGGTAGAGGTTGAAAAAAAAGACAAAGAAACTTCCGAAAGTCTTATTCGACGCTTCACGCGACAATTGCAACAGAGCGGTGTTCTTCCAAAGGCACGCAAGCTTCGTTTTCATGAAAAAAAGAAAACGAAACGTCAGCTCAGAGATGATGCAATCTATTGTGAAAAAATTCGCAAAAAAGTTGACAAACTCAAGAAAATGGGAATTTTTGACGACGAGAAGCTTAAAGATATCAAAAAGAACATGGACTAATTAAGTTTTGGTCAAAAATACAAACTTTTCACTGCTGTAGAAATTTCAGCTTTTGTTTATAATTTTCTATTATTTATTATGAAACTAAAAGAAAAAATTTCACAGGATTTTTCTCAGGCTTTCAAAGAAAAGAATATGGGAAAGAAGGAAGTTCTTTCCATGGTCCAGTCTGAAATCAAAAACAAGGAAATTGAGCTTGGGAAAAGAGATGATGGTTTGGACGACGATGAGGTCGTCCAAATTTTGTCGCGTGCGATCAAGCAGAGAAAAGATTCAGTGACTCAATACACTGAAGGTGGGCGAAGTGATTTGGCAGAAAAAGAGCAATCAGAAATTGAAATTTTGCAGGAATATCTTCCTGAACAGATGAGTGATGAAGAAGTTGAAACACAGGTGAAAAAGGTCATTGAGCAGCTTGGGGCATCTTCTAGAGCTGACATGGGAAAGGTTATGGGTGCTGTTATGGGTGCACTGAAAGGAAAAGTGGACGGGAACAAAGTGAAGACATTGGTTGAAAAAAATCTTGGCGAATAAAGAACTACATGGACAAAATTGAGATTAACAATTCTTTTGAAGAAAAAGCCTCTGACGATTTGATCAGAGGTGCCACTGAGAAAACATTGAGTGTTTTAAGAAGGATGGATTTGATTGAGGAAGGGTGTGATTTTGAACTCAGTGTTGCCGTTGTTGATGAAAAAGAAATAGAAAAACTGAACAATCAATATCGGCAAAAAAACCAAGCAACTGATGTTCTTTCCTTTTGTTATGATAATAATGGAGAAAAAATTGTCGGAGAACTGGTTCTGTGTTTGGATGTGATTGAGAAAAACGCAAAAAGTGATAGAATGGAGACAGTAGCAGAACTTGAAAAGAATGTTGTTCATGGAATTCTTCACATTGTTGGTTTTGAACATGGTGAGAAAATGTTCACTCTTCAAGATGAAATTATTTTAGACAGATAAAAAATCAAAACAAAAATGAAGTGCATATCGAAACTTGTGCGTAGCTTCAGGAATGCTTTCGGTGGAATTGTCTATGCTCTGAGAAAAGAACAGAATTTGCGAATCGAATTTTTCGCGGCAATTTTTGTCATTGCAACAATGATCATGTTGCCAGTGAAAAGATGGGAAGCTGTTGTTCTTTTGCTTGTTATTTCTTTTGTTTTGGTTCTCGAGCTTTTGAATACTTTTCTTGAGAAATTGGTCAATCTTTTAAAACCACGTGTCCATCCACAGGCAAGAGTCATGAAAGATCTTATGGCAGCGGCAGTTTTTATTTCTTCATTAGGCGCAGCTGTGATAGGGATTTATATTTTTTGGCCATATCTGTGAGACCGGAAAAGGGGTTGTGGATAACAAAAATAAATGACAGAACATCCAAGTTCTGGATGGATGACAAGAAAAAATGGTAGGTTGACTTTTTCAAAAAAGCAGATGTTGTTTTTTGGAAGTGCTCTGATTGTGATGAGTGCTTTTTTGTTTGCAAATTTTTCAAAAGCTCAGCTGGAGGAAGCAGAAAGTGATGTTAAAGAAGAAGAGATTGAGGAGATTATCGAAGAAGAGGAAGATGAAAAGAGGATTTTAGAGGATGAAGAGATGGAGAAAGACACAAAAGAAAGGACAGAGAACGAAATAGAGCAGAATGATGATGGCTATGAAAAGAGTAAAGAATTGAAGGAAAACAATGAAGGAAATAAGGAGGAATCAGAAGGTGAGAATGATGAAGAGGCGGTTGGTGAGGAAACAGAAAATCAAGCGAAAGAATCTTTTCAGGTGGTGCAGGACCAGGTCAAGCAAGTTAGTGAAAAGAGAGCAGAGAAGAAAGACGAAGAAAGCGAAGTTGAATTTGGCGATGTGATGATAAATGAGGTCGCCTGGATGGGAACTGAGATTTCTGGCAACGATGAGTGGATTGAGCTAAAGAATGAGACAGATGAAAAAATAGAGCTGGATGATTGGATTCTGGAAGCTGAAGATGGCACACCAAAAATCAAATTTTCGGGTGATATCTCTGGTGAGGGTTATTATTTGCTCGAACGAACTGACGACTTCAGTGTGCCAGATGTAGAGGCTGACCAAGTTTATACTGGCGCATTGGAGAATGGTGGAGAACATTTAAAGTTGAAGAACAAAGAAGGTGACTTGATTGATGAGATTAATTCGGAGAATGATTGGCCAGCAGGAAAAAATGAGACGAAAAAGACCATGGAGAGAAACGATAAAGGAGAATGGCAAGACAGTAGATGTTTTGGTGGAACTCCTCGGGCTGAAAATAGAGCAGACGGTTTGTGCGAAGGACAATCTGATGAAGACGAGGAATTGTTGAAGGATATCGTCATTAATGAATTATTGCCGGATCCTGTGGGGTTGGACACCAAAGGTGAATGGATCGAGTTGTATAATACTGGCATAGAAGATGTGGTTTTGAGCGATTGTTATTTGAGAGACCTAACAAGGCGTTTCATTTTTTCCAATCAGACAATATCGGCTTTGAGCTTTCTTGTTCTTTCGTATAAAGAAACTAAGATCAGTCTCAACAATTCTGGCGACATGATTAAATTTTTCAGTCCAAGTGGACAGATGCTAGAAAGTATTTCTTATGGAAAAGTACCAGATAGCGGGTATTCTTGGGCAAGAAAGATGTCTGAAGAATATGTGTGGACATCAACACCAACTCCAGGAGAGGATAATAATTTTCCCGTACCTCAAGTATACTCAAGTTTTATGAAATTCAATGAGGTGTTGCCCAATCCAGTCGGGATTGACAAGAATAACGAATGGGTTGAGTTGAAAAATAATGATACGCAAGAGGTTGATCTGACTGGATGGATGATTGAAAATGGTTCGAAGAAATCTTATATGATTGAAAAAGGGAAGGCTTTGTCAGGAGAATTATTCATGATCAGAATCGAGAATTCATCAATGTCGATTCGCAACAGCAAGGAGCAACTGTCTTTGTTGGATCCAAACGGTGAAGTGGCTGATGTTGTGAGTTATGTTGAATCGGCTGGATCTGGCTTGTCTTTAAATGTGAATGAGCAAAAACAATGGAAGTGGAGCAGATTTCTCACTCCAGAGAAAGAGAACAGGTTCAATAATTTGCCAAAGATAAAAATAATAAAGCCAAAAAAGGTCTATAAAAACATATATGCTGAGTTCGATGCTTCAAAAACTACAGACGAAGATGGAGATGAACTGAAATTCAGGTGGGATTTTGGAAACGGTCACAGGAGTTATTTGGAGGAAACTCGTCACAAATATGAAAAGAAGGGAAAATATAAAGTGATACTTACTGTTGATGATGGGAGTGAGGAGGTTTTCAAGTCTTTCAGGGTGGAGGTAAAGTCTTTTCCTCGTAGGGAGTTGATTCTCACCAGGTTAATGCCAAATCCAGATGGTAAGGACAAAGGCAATGAGATCATTGTTATAAAAAACTTATACAAAAAGAAAATCAATCTCGAAGATTTTAAAATTTCAACCGGTTCTTGCAAATCAAAGATGGTCAATCATCTAATATATAACGATTTTATTATCCGTCCTGGAAAAGAAAAGGCTATTTTCAATGATGATATCTGCAAATTTTCACTGTTAAACAAGAAGGGTGTTGTAGTTCTGCGTTATCCAGATGGAAAAATTGCTGACATTGTTTTTTACGAGAAGAAAAAGATTGCACCTAACGAAGAATATGTTTTGACTGATGTGGGGTGGAAATGGATCGGTGGTAATGTTGGAGATGAATCAAAAAAAGATGTCGTACTCAAGGAAAAAGTTGCTGGAATTGAAGCGGAAAAGATTTTTGATTTTCTTTTGATAACAAAAAATGAAAAAGAAAGAATTTGTGAGTGTCTGCGCAAAATAATGATCGAGAATTGGAAGAACAACAATCTTGTTTGGTTGAGTTTTGTTAGTTGAGTAAACGACATAAGATTGACAATGTTTTGTAGGATTGGATGTTGATTTGAGTTTTACTTATAAACAACGACAGACAAGAGGATGTTGTTATGACAGATGTTGTGGTTCTCGACAAGAAAAAAAGCCAAGTTCTTTCTTGGAAAAATGAGGGAGCAAGGAAATCATTGGTTCTCGATTCCTGTGGAATAAAAAGTCACACTTGGAGGAGAGAACGAACTCAGAAGTCCAACATTTTCTTTTTTGGTGGAGTGTTTGTTGTCTATGATGAGAAGGAAGAATACTTGGTATTCGTTGGCACACTGCTCAATTACGTTGGTGGTCTAGGGGAGTGCAGGTTCTTTGTTTCGATTGACACGAAAGCGACCATGTCATTAATTGAAATAGAAGAAAGAGAAAAATGAATCGGATCAATAAGATCAACAAAAAACCTGACTGGAAAGACTTTCGGTCAGGGTTTTTTATTCAAAAAGAGAATCTAGCTACTTTGCTCGTTCGGCATATTCACCAGTGGTGGTGTTGATGCGAATGTGGTCTCCCGTTTTGACAAAAAGAGGAACGCTTATTTTTGTTCCGGTTTCGATTGTGACTTGTTTTGATCCACCATCAGCAGTATTTCCTTTAATAGCAGGTGGTGCTTCGATGACTTCAAAATCCATCTTAATTGGCAACTCAATGTTGATAGGGTTGTCATTAAAATATAAAATATCAATCTCCGTTCCATCTTTGAGGAAGTCAGCATTATTGGAAATCACTTTTTTCGATAGTGCGAATTGTTCATATGTCTCGTTATTCATGAAAAAGAAAGAATCATTTTCTTGATAAAGATATTGAGCTTTCTGTGAGGATATTTTAGCCTCATCAACTTTTTCAGCTCCCTGAAATGTTTTGTTGACAATTGCTCCTGTTGCAAGATTTTTCAACTTCGTTCGCAAGACAGCGCCGGCGCGCCCGACTTTTGAATGTTGTGATGACTGAACCACGAAAGGCTCGCTCTCAACAACAATTTTCTTTCCTGGTTTGATCTCTGTTAGTGAAAGCATGTTTTTCAAGCACAAACGCAGGAAGTCCTGCGTTTGTTTATATTAAAGAGATGAAAGACTAGCGAGCGACAAAAGGCAATAATCCAATGATACGTGCTCGTTTGATTGATTTTGCGAGTGTTCGTTGGTGTTTTGCACATGTGCCGGTTCTACGGGTAGGAATAATCTTTCCTGCTGTGTTTATAAATCGGCGCAACATGATCACGTTTTTGTAATCAATTTTGTGCATGTTGTTTACACAAAAATAGCATATCTTCTCTTCTTTCTTTTGTGGTGCTTGTCTGTTGTGTATTTGCATATCTTATGGTTGTGATTATTTTTTTAAAATGGAATATCTTCAACTTTAATCTCTTCCTTATCTTCGTCGACATTGATTGTTGGAATTTGATCAGGAGATGGAATTGAAACATTGTCTTGATTTGATGAAGCCGCCGCCGCTGGAGCTGCAGGAGTTACTATTTGGGCATCTGTGCTTGGTGCTCCTGCTCCACCAGAACCTTTTCTGTCTAGCATGATTGCGTTTTCTGCAACGATTTCAGTCATGTAACGTTTTTGTCCAGTTTGCTGATCATCCCAACTTCTGTGTGTGAGTCTTCCTTCTATATAAACTCTCATTCCTTTGGTCATGTATTGAGAGCAAATTTCTGCAAGCTTACCCCAAGCCACAATTCTGTGGAACTGTGCTTCTTCTTGCATTTCTCCTGTGTTTTGGTTTTTCCATCGACGATTTGTCGCGATACTGAAATTTGTCACGTTCTGCCCGTTTGGAGTTGTTCTCATCTCTAGATCATTGGTGATGTTGCCAATGAACATTGATTTGTTGAGATCCATAGTTTTGTCAGTTAAAAGTTAGGTGGAAATTTAAATATTTTGTTATTATATACTCAATATCTCATCAAGTTTTTTGTCGAGATCTTCCAGTGTAGACTTGTCTTCCTTTGCCTTTTCTTCTTTTTTCTCTTTGTTTGGTTCTTTTTCTTTTTCAGTAAGCTCTTTCTTAGGCTCTTTTTTCTTTTCTAGTTCTTGTTTGCTTTCTTTTTCTTTGATTTCTGGTTTGCTAGGAGCTGCTTCTTTTTCTGAAAGAATCTTGTCTACCTCTGCTTGTTTGATGGTGCCCTTTTCTTCCATTTGTCTTTTTTCTTGTTGCTCGGGCACAATCTCTTTTTTGAGTGCTGGAAGCTCATCTGTTTTTACTATGATATATCGAGCAATGTCTTGTTGCAAGTTGAGGTCTTTTTTGACTTTTTCAATCAGTCCGCCGTCTTCCATGTCGAATCTAAACACAGAGAAAAAACCATATAACTCATGCTTGATTTGATAGGAAAGTTTCCTTTTTCGGTATTCAAGTTTGTCAGTGACTTTGCCACCTCTTTCTTCAATGATTTTCTTCACTTTTTCTCGAAGAGCTTCAAGGTTCTCTGTTTGTGACTGAAGTACAAGAAAATTAATTTCAAATTCCATGTTGTTTTGTTAGTGATTACGAATTTAATTATATATTATTTTGTGTTAAGTAACACAAAATCCACCAGGTGGTGGCGCTTGGTCTTTCTGGTTCCCATAAAGGAAACTATTTAAGAAGTCCTTTTCTGTTGCAAATCTCAAATTTTGGTTGCAAATTGCTCACTGCTCGTCAACGTATGCTCCGCATACAATTTCCTCACATTTTACAATTTTCGCTCGAAATTTATGATTTTCACAACGAAAGAGACTTCTCAAACAGTTTCCTTGGGACGGAAAAACCTTGGGCTTTTTTAAATGTATTGCAAGAATAGTGGAAAAAAGAGAAAAAGTCAAATGATGTGGTATAAACACAAAATCCCTTGAATGTCTTTAAAAGTATATTGTGTTAGAATTTCTTTGAAATTTGCAATTGATAGATAAACTATAATATGCTTTAATAAATAGCTAACAAAAGTTCATTAAACAATATTTTTTTGGAGGTGTGATATGTCATATGTAGCTGTTGTTATGCTTGAACAAGATGATGACAAAGAATCTGGAATGGTGTGTTTGGTTGAGGATGTTGATCTGAAAACAGTAAAAAAAGTTATTTTTGGCAAAGGTTACAGTGTCCAGAGATACGATGATGGCGTAGCTGTCTTTTAGTGTGAAACATTGGAATATACCAATTACACGATGCCGATTTTGAGCCTTGATTATTTTAAAGTCGCATTGTCACAAGATGAGCTAAACTGGTATAATGTAGTTGAATGGCAAAGGTGGGGATGGGGTTATGTGAACGAAGAAAACAGCACAATTATCTTGCACAAAGAGGATGTAATTATCTCTACATATTTTGCAAAGTGTGAATATAAAATTGTATATAAAATTGTAAAGCATTGAAAAGCTTCGTTTGGTCATAAAGAAAAAGGCTGATGCGGATAGAGCTATGCAAGAAGCTCTATCCTCTTGATTTAACATCTGCGATACATATTTTCAGTACCCATAATCAAATTGATTTCTGAAGGTTTCTTTTTTTAATTCTTTTTCTTTGATGATAATGTTGATTTTGAGGCATGAAGACAAATTTTAAATGGTCGAATATTCCTTTCTTGATATATTAGTATATCTGAAGTTTTTAAGTCTGGTTCAATCATAGATATTGAATAATGATATATTAAATGTAATTGACTTTCTGATTATTCAATAATAGAGTATAATATAGATAAATGATAAGTAAATACAATGAAAGTTACTAAGAAATCGAAAAAAGAAATAGCAATATTGCGACAAGGCGGAAAAATTCTTGCCGAGGCATTAGTCGTTGCGTCAAATTTTGCTTCACTAGCAAATGAGAAAAAAGTGACAACCAAAGATTTGGATCGTATTGCTGAAGAGGTTGTGCGTGGCCATGGTGCCGAGCCAGCTTTTTTGAATTATCAACCAGAGGGATATGAAAATCCTTTTCCTGCAGCACTTTGCACCTCAGTTAATGATGAAATTGTTCATGGTTTTCCAAATGAAAATGTTGTTTTGAAGAATGGGGATGTTGTGAGTCTGGACTTGGGTGTTAAATTCAAAGGTTTATTTACAGACTCAGCTGTGACTGTGGCGATTGGCAAAGTTGATGAGCAAACGCAAAGATTGATAGATGTCACAAAAAAGGGATTGGAAAATGGAATCAAGCAGTTGGTGCCAGGCAATACGCTGGGAGATTATGGAAAAGAAGTTGATGGATATGCTCACGAAAATGGTTTTGTTACTGTGTGGGGTCTTGTTGGACATGGTGTGGGATATTCTCAGCATGAGGATCCTCAGATTCCTAACTATGGAAAGGCAGGAAAGGGGCTTGTTATTGAGGAAGGAATGGTTTTAGCTCTTGAACCAATGTTTACTTTGAAATCAAGAGACATTGTGATGGATTCAAATGGCTATACTTTTTCCACTAGTGACGGAGAGATGGCTGCTCATTTTGAGCACACGGTCGCAATTACAAAAAAAGGAAATCAAGTTTTAACTAGAGCAGAGGAATGACGACCGAAGAAGAAATAAAACCTGAGTGCTTCCTTTGTGTTGACTGGGGTGCAAGTCGTTGTGGTTTGGCTGTTGCTGATAGCGAAACAAGAATTGCAACAGGAGTTGAGGAAGTTAAGACAAGCGGATTGTTTGAGAGAATCAAACAGCTTAATGAGGAAAGGATTTTTTCCAAAGTGATTATTGGCAAAACCTCGCATGATGGTTTCAGTGATGGAAAAAAGACAAAATCGATTGAAGAAGATTTAAAAAAGCTTGATTTGCAAGTTGAATTTGAAGAAGAATTCTTTTCAACGAAGCAAGCATGGCAGAATCTTGCTGATACAGGAAAGAGAGGAATTTCGAAGAGTGACAACATTGAATCAGCTCGAATAATTTTGCAAAGTTGGTTGGACAGATGACCCAAAATTTGCTATAATGTGGACACTAAAGTAAGATTGGCTTGTCTAAGATGAGCCATATAATTTTTTTATACCTTACATTAATGGAACAGAAACAAAAGCCCGTCTACTCGGTTGTTATACCGACATATAACGAAGAGACTAGAGAGGAAGAAATGAAAAAGCATCTTAAAGCAATAGATGATTATTTCACAGATCTTGGTCAGCTGTATGAGACTGTTATTGTTCTTGATGGACCAACAGACAAAACTCCTAAACTTGCGAAAAAGCATTCTGCTGGATTGAAGAATGTTCGGATAATCGATCGCAAAAAGAATAAGGGCAAAGGATATTCTGTTCGTGAAGGTCTTTTGGCTGCAGAAGGTCAAATCAGACTTTTCACTGACATGGATGGGGCAACTCCAATTTACATGTTGGATAGAATGATCCCAAAATTTCAGGAAGGTGCTGATATTGTTATTGGATCTCGAGATTTGGATGATTCTCAGGTAAAAGTTCATCAACCTTTTTGGAAAGAGTGGTTGGGAAGCGCTGGAAATCTGCTCATTCAAGCAATGACAGGATTGTGGGGTGTGAAGGACACTCAATGCGGTTTCAAGGCTTTCACTGAAAAATCAGTCAAAGACATTATTCCTCGCTGCACTGTGAACAGGTGGGGGCTGGACTTCGAAATTTTAGGAATAGGTAACAAGCTTGGATATAAGCTTGAACAAGTTCCTGTTGAGTGGGTTGATGCGGGTGACAGCTTGGTTGGAATAAGCGGATATTTCACGACTCTTCGTGATCTTTTCAAGTTCAAACTGAACATGATTACGGGGAAATATCAACTTCGCAAGAAGGTTGGTGAAATGAAAAAAACAAGATGTAACTTATTTTAGATTTTGAACTTTCAAACTCCTCATTTAGGAGGAGTTTTTTGATATTTGATTGTTGTGTAACAATCTACGTAACAGAGAAACTTTTGGGAATGAACTTTCTATTTTCTTTCGCTTCAAATAGAAATATGATATTATGAGCATGTAACAAAAAACAAAAAGATGAAAATAAAAATAAACAAAAAGAAGACTGCAAAACGAGCAGGCAAGAGGATGGTTGCAAAAAAAGTAAAAACTTCAAAAGTATCAAAGATATTAAATAAACCAAGAGCTAAAAAAGCAAATAAGTCTGTTTCTCAACTTCGTCAGGATTTGGTCACGGGTGACTGGGTGGTTATTGCAACTGGAAGGGATAAACGACCAGATGATTTTAATGGAAACGATGAAAATGAGAAAAAAGATGATCAGAGCAAGTGCTTGTTTTGTGACCCGGTGGCTTCTGGGCAAGAGCCAGATGTTTTGATCTATAATACTTCAGATGGAGACTGGTCTTTGAGGGTTTTCCCAAATAAATTTCCAGCCTTTGCTCGTCCTATAGGAAAAATTATTCACAAGGAAGAAGGGCCATATTTTTGGATGGACGGTGTGGGATATCACGAGGTTATTGTGACGCGTGATCACAAAAAGCACATTGGCTTGATGGATCCTTTGATGGTGGCAGAAGTGCTTGATTCTTACCAGACGAGATATTTGGATCTGATGAATAAGAAATCTGTTCGATATGTTGAAATTTTCCACAATCATGGTAAGAAAGCAGGGGCATCGATTTCTCATCCTCATTCACAGTTAGCAGCAATACCGGTTGTTTCACCATATATTGAACTAGAATTGCAAGGTGCTGAAATGTATCATAGTTCCAATAAAAAATGTGTTTATTGCACAATGCTGGAATGGGAATTGGAGAAAAAAGTGAGAGTTGTTTTTGAAAATGATCTGTTCGTTGCCTTTTGTCCTTTTGCTTCGCGTGCAGCTTTTGAAATTTGGGTGATGCCTAAGCAGCATAAACCATATTTTGAAAGATCAAGTGACGAGGAGAAAGTGGCAGGAGGAGAGGCTTTACATGAAGCTGTTGGAAGAATAACAAAGGTGTTGAAAAACCCTTCGTATAATTATTATATCCACACATCACCTTGTGATGGAAAGGACTACCCTCACTTTCATTGGCATATAGAAATTATTCCTCGAACATCGACTTGGGCTGGGTTCGAGTTGTCTACTGGTGTTGAAGTCTCGGCTATTGAGCCAGAACGTGCGGCGGAATTTTTGCAAAAAAACTGATTGATCAAAAAAATGAACAACATAAGAAATTCCACACTTCCTAAAAAAGCTATAAATAGTGGAACGTTAATGATTGCCGTTATAATAACACTTGTTATTGTTGTTATTTCTATTGTTTTGATTGTGATTGAGTTGCAAAAATGGCGACATTTTCAAGCAGAAGTAAACAGTCCTTCGCTTTTGAAAACAATATTGATAAGGAAATAAAAGAATGGTAGACGTATCCATTGCGACTGAAGTGCTCAAAGGAATCCCTTCTCAAGTAGCAATCATGATTATCGGCATGACGCCTATTTTTGAGTTGCGTGGATCAATTCCCGTTGCAATTGGGTTGTATAAAATGAGTGTGCCAAGTGCATATTTTTGGTCTGTGATTGGCAATATAGTGCCAACTGTTTTAATTGTTCTTCTCCTAGACAAGGTTGTGAAAATTCTCTCAACAAGATTTGAATTTTTTGACAAGTTTTTTCAATGGTTGTTTGACAGGACAAGGAAAAGAGCTCAAGATAAGATCGAAAAATATGGTCCTTGGGGACTGTTTGTTCTTGTGGCTATTCCTCTTCCAGTAACAGGTGGTTGGACTGGAGCATTGGCTGCTTTTCTTTTTGGAATCGAAAAGAAGAAGTCGATTCCAATAATTGTTCTCGGGATCATGGTAGCTGGAGTCATTGTTACCTTGTTGACGGTTGGGGTTGTGAGTCTGCCGATATAAGAAGTTATATCTTTGATTATATGACAAAAAAACAAAACATTGTGGTTGCCAATTTCAAAATGAATCTTAACACTAAGCTTGAGCTGGATCATTGGTTTGCCAACTTTCTTAAAGCAAAAAAAAACCTCAGGCTTTCAAACACTGAAATTGTGCTCTGTCCACCATTTTTGCATTTAGATGTTTTCACCAAGAAGATCAAATCAAAACTTGTTGAATTTGGGACACAGAACTGTTTTTGGGAGCAAAAGGGAGCTTTCACTGGAGAAGTCAGTCCTGCAATCATCAGATCTTTGGGAGGGAGATATGTCATTCTTGGCCACTCTGAGCGAAGAAAATATTTGGGAGAGTCTGATGAGATTGTTGCCCTGAAAGTTGCTGGAGCATTGAAAGCTGGATTGTACCCGATCTTGTGTGTAGGTGAAAATGCCAGGGAAAAACAAAATGATATGTTATTTGCGGTTGTTTCGAAGCAATTAAAAAGCTGTTTGTCTGGTGTCAGCAGAGGCAGAATTGAAAATGTCACAATATGCTATGAGTCAGTTTGGGCTATTAGTGCAAACAAACCAGATCATCTTCCAACTTCAAATGAGATTATGGGTGTCAAGCTTTTGATCAAAAAGATTCTGACTAAAAAATATGGGAGTGTTGCTGCCAATAGAGTGAGAGTGATTTATGGCGGAAGCGTTGTTGGAAAAACTGCTGAGGATGTTTGTGTTTCGCCTGGTGTAAATGGAGCGCTTGTTGGTGGAGCATCGCTTGTGCCATATGATTTTATAAAGATCGCTCAAATCATTGATGGTCAGTGATTAGAAATATAAAAATTATTTATTATTCAAAATGAGAGGCAAAACAATCGACATCTTGAAACAAGCAATGGAAGAAGGTTATGCTGTTGGTGCTTTCAATACTTCAAACTTAGAAATTACGCAGGGAATTGTTCATGCGGCACACAAGCTTGAAAGACCATGTATTGTGCAGATGACATCAAACGCCATGAAATATGCAGGCTCCAATGTTTTGGGTGACGTTGTTCGTAGTGTGATTGAAAACGATTCAGATTCTGTCCCAGTTGGTTTTCATCTGGATCACGGGAAGAGTTTGGATCATGTTATGGACGCGATAGAGGCTGGGGTGGACTCGGTTATGATTGATGGTTCGAGTTTGAGATTCAAAGAGAATTTGGAAATAACTAAACGAATTGTTGAATATTCGCATGAAAGAGAAGTAACTGTTCAAGCAGAACTCGGAAGAGTTCCGTATCTAGGCCGTGAAGATCAGGAAATTAACTGGGATGAAGTTATGACGAATCCCGAGGAAGCTAAAAAATTAGTTGATGAGACTGGTATTGATGCACTAGCAGTTGGAATTGGAAATGCTCATGGTTTTTTTCGAGAGAGAGAAGTTCCTGATTGGGATCGACTCGAGAAGATAAAAGCACTAATTCCTCAAACACCGCTTATTATGCATGGTGCATCAGACTGGACTGATGATAGGGTTGTGCAAGCCATAGAAAGAGGTATCTGTTGTTTTAATATAGATACAGATATTCGAGTGGCTTTTATCACTAAGATATGTAATATCACAAATTCGAAGTGTGACACAACTGATCCAAGAAAAGTTCTCGGTGCAGCAAGGAAAAATGTGAAAAATAAGGTCGTTGAAAAGATCAAAATGTTTGCAAATCAAACAAAGACGGAAAAAACATCAGAATGATGTTTTCTTTGACTTTATTTCAAAAAAGGACTACTCTGGTATGAGTAAATCGTAGTGATGGAATTATTGCGAGGCTGAATGTGTTCGTGTTGAGTAGGCTATTTTTCAGCAAAAGTACAAATCAACGCGAACTACATTTGTTTCGTAATTAGAATTTAGAAGTAATTACTGTAAGTTGTTGCAAACGAAAAAGAGTAGCTCGAATGAACTAGCCATGAAACTTTCAAAGGAACTTTATTCTTTCTCAAACAAAACCAAAAACAATGAATGTTCTCATACAGTCAATGGGGTGGTTTTGTGTTTGCAGTGTCTTGCATAGAAAAAAATGAGTATTGCATTAATTGCAATTGGACTTGGTGTCGGTCTTGCGACCGGCTATTTTGGTCGAAAAGTAATAGCTAAAAATCAAATTGGAACTGCAGAAGAAAAGGCAAAACGTCTCTTCGAGGAGGCGAAAATAAAATCTAAAGAGGAAATCGTAGACTCAAAAGCTAAGGCTGTTAGAATTCTTGAAGAAGCCAAAAAAGAGGAAAGAAAAAGAAGGGATACAGTTCTTAGTCAAGAAAGAAGACTTGAACAAAAGGAGCAAAAAATCGATTCCAAATTTTCTCATGTTGAAAAAGAAAAAAGGTCACTGACAGATAAGGCAAGAGAGATTAAGAAGATCAGAGAAGGTGTGATGAATGTCAAACAACAGCAACTGGAGCGACTTGAGAAAATTGCCACCATGACAAAAAATGAGGCAAAAAGAGTTCTGTTGTCAATTGTTGAGAAACAGAACAAAGACGAGTTGGTCAAAAAAATATCTGCTCTTGAAAAAGACAAGAAAGAAGAGTTGGATCAAAAAGCAAAAGATATCATGGCTATTGCAATGCAACGATATGCCGGTTCTCATGCTGCTGACACGACCACAACGACAGTGTCTATACCATCAGATGAATTGAAGGGGAGGATCATCGGTCGCGAAGGAAGGAATATTAAGGCGCTGGAAAGATTGACTGGTGCTGAAATAATTGTTGATGATACTCCTGAAGCCATTGTTATCTCTGGTTTTGACCCTATTAGAAGAGAGATTGCAAAAATTGCTCTAGAGAGATTAATTGAGGACGGAAGGATTCATCCAGCAAAAATCGAGGAAGCTGTTCAAAAGGCGCGAGAAAAAATAGATAAAAGAATTAAGGAAGCAGGAGAGGCAGCTGTTTATGATGTTGGTGTTCCTGATCTTGATTCCCGACTAATTCAATTGTTGGGACGTTTGCGCTATCGGACAAGCTTTGGACAAAATGTGTTGCTTCATTCTCTTGAAGTCGCTCATTTATCAGGACTGCTCGCTTCAGAGCTTGGTTTGGATGTGATGATTGCAAAAAAAGCTGGTCTTTTGCATGATATTGGGAAATCTGTCGATCATGAAGTTCAAGGAACACATGTTGATCTTGGAGCAAATATTCTTGAAAAATTCAAACAACCAAAGAAAGTGATTGATGCGATGAAATCTCATCACGAAGACTATCCATTCAAAGACAACTACGGCTTTGTTGTGGCGGCTTCCGATGCATTGAGTGCTTCAAGACCAGGTGCTCGGAAAGACACTCTCGAGAACTATTTGAAAAGATTGAAGGATTTGGAAGACGTAGTTCTTTCCTTTGGTGAAGTCGATAAATGCTATGCTATTCAGGCTGGACGTGAAATTCGTGTTTTTGTTGATTCTCAAAAAGTTGACGATTTTGAATCGATTAAGCTTGCAAAAAAAATTGCTCTCAAAATCGAGGATGAATTAAACTATCCTGGTGAAATAAAAATCAATTTGTTGCGTGAAACTAATGCAGTTGAGTATGCAAGATAGGAAAAAAGTCACAAAAAGAGATTTGAAAAAATAGGAAAAAAGTCTTCTGAAAGCATTTGCCTTATTTAAGCCATTTGTGATATAATGCATTTCAGGAGAAGCTTATATAAGGTAAAAATATAAAAAAATAATCACTAGATTGGAGGTGTCATTATGAACAAAAGCGCAGTCGTCGATGCTGTTGCAGCAAAGACAGGTCACAGCAAAAAAGATGTCGAGGCATTTATTGAAGCGACATTGGATGTGATCACAAACGAACTTCAAGGTGGGGGACAAGTAGCGTTTACAGGATTTGGCACGTTCTCAGTGTCAAACAGAGCTGCACGTGATGGAATCAATCCGGCTACAGGAGAAAAGATTCACATTAAAGCAGTCAACGTTCCAAAGTTTAAGGCTGGAAAAAGCTTTAAGGATGCGGTGCGAAATTAAAACTTGCTACATTTTTAGATCAACAAAACTGCCTTCAGGGCAGTTTTGTTTTTTGTGCTTTGCGATGGGATGATATTAGGTTATAATATAATAAATGTTAAGCAAATATATCAAAAACAAATATTAATTCTTGGCAAGTAAAAATGAAAACAAAAACCGAAAAAATTGAAATTAAAACCGAAAAACAACTAGAATTTATCGATATTACCAGCATGGTGGAGGAAGTGATAGAAAGTTCTGGGGTAAAAAACGGGATTGTGACTGTCTTTTCTCCCCACACAACTGGCTCAATAGCTATCAATCACAATGAGCAAATGTTGCTACAGGACATGACAAGAATTCTATACAAACTTGTTCCAATTGATGAACGATATTCTCATGACATGTTCGAGTTGACAAAGCATAACAAATCAGATGGAAGAAGCAACGGGCATAGTCATTGCAAGAACATGCTTCTTGGTCCAAGTGAGTCCATCCCTTTTGATAAAGGTCAGATGCTTCTAGGAGATCGTCAGAGTGTTTTTTTTGTCGAGCTTGACGGTGGTAGGAGTCGAGATTTTATTGTTCAGGTTGTGGGAGAATAGAAAAGAGGACAATATTATTCCAATAAAACATATTTGGAGACTGGGATTTTGGCCCAGTCTTTTTTGTGTTTGGCCATGTAAAATGTTTGACAATTTTATCATATTGTGTTATTATTTTTTCAGATTCAAAAAAGGCATATTTATAGGCAAATATTGGTGATAGTAACTATTTATATCATTAATGCTTTGTTTATAATAAGTTTATTAGTTCAATATTAAGGGTTCAATTCTCTTGTTTATTTGCAAGTATATTATTGGAAATATAACCAAAGCCATGAAACAAGTTCAAAAAACATCACAAATAAGCAGTGCAACAATTGATTTGATTACAGATGAGCTGTTAAATCTTCTCAAAGATCGTCCTCGTGAAATAAGCACGATGCGTTTTGGTCTTGACGGAAAGAAACCAAGAGTTTTGGGAAAAATTGGAGAGGAATTCAGTATTACTCGTGAAAGAGTTCGACAAATTGAAAGTGATAGTTTCAAGAAACTTCAAGTCGCTGACAAAAGCAAAGAATTTGATTGGATTATTGATAGGGCTGTTGAAATTATTGAATATCTGGGTGGTTTTTGTGAGAAAAGGACTTTGAAGAAAAAACTCAAAAGTGATGTGACTGGGAAAGAAAGAAACAAGCTGATGTTGATTTTGAACAGTTCTGAAAGACTTCAGTTCAAGAAGGGGAAGCTCTCTCTTAAGGGCTTTTGGTTTATGAAAAAAGAAAAAGTTGATTCTGATGTGGTCAAGATTCACAATTTTATAGTAAAATATATAAAAGAAAGAAAAGAACCACTTTCTTTCGAAGAAATCTTTGAGTATATAAACGAAAGTCAGTGGAAAGAATTTTTTGAAGGAGAGAAAGGAACCAAGAGACTGCTCATGATTCTTTCAATGAGTTGTGTTGCTGGTCAAAATATTCTTGGGGAGTGGGGATTGAGAAACTGGAAAATAATTTCTCAAAGAGGTGCTCGTGAAAAAGCATATTTAGTTTTGAGGAAATACGAAAAGCCTTTGCACTTTAGAGAGATTACTCAACTGATAAATAAGCACTGGATTGAGAAAAAAGCTCTTCCTCAGACTGTTCACAATGAACTTATCAAGGATGGACGTTTTGTTCTTATTGGGAGAGGTATCTATGGATTGAATGTTTGGGGATATCCAGAGGGAACTGTGAAAGATATTATAATTGCATATCTGCAAGAGCAGGATGGGCCAATCAAAAAAGAAACAATCATTGAATATGTTTTGTCCAAAAAGCAAGTCAAGAAAACAACTGTAGTGGTTACACTTGCAGATAAAGTAGCTTTCGACAAAGACCAATCTGGAATGTTCACTGTCAGGAAATAAACATCTTGATTTTTCGCGGAAGCTTTCTGTATGTCGAAAATTTTCCAGCAAAAAACAAAATGCCTAGAAAGAAAAAAATACCACAACATAAAAAAGTTCTCCTGATTGGGGGCGGTGTTTTGTTGCTTCTTGTTGCTGTGTATTATATGATGAAGCAAACTGGCGACATTGTTTTTGCTCGAGCCGTTGGAAGCCTTTTTTCTAATCTGTGGTGGATTATTTTGCCAATACCTATCTGGAAAGTGTTCTATGGTGTTTGGGCTGAATATACACACTTCACAGCTTCTTTCAAGAAAGAATCTGTTTTTTTGGAGATTCATCCTCCTCAGGATCTTGAAAAAAGTCCTCAGATCATGGAGCAGGTTTTTATTGGTTTACATACTTGGGCCACTCCAAATAAATTCGAAGAGTTTTGTGGCTGGAGAGCATTTCAAGACACTTTTGCTTTTGAAATAGTATCCACTGAAGGGGCAGTTCATTTCTATGCAAATTGTCCGAAGGTGGCAAGGAACAACATGGAATCTCAAATATATGCTCAATATCCTGATGCTGAAATTTTTGAGGTAGAGGATTATACTAAAAATGTTCCCAAGAACTTGCCCAACAAACATTGGGATTTGTGGGGCACCGTATTTTGTCTTGAAAAGGAAGATCCTGTTCCCATTAGGACTTATAAAAATTTTCAAGAGGACGTTACGGGAAAGATGATCGACCCACTTTCCTCTTTAACTGAAGTGATGGGTGCGATTGGGAAAGACCAGCATATTTGGTTGCAAATTGTTTTCAGTCCAGCACATCATGGAACATGGTATCCAAAGTGCAAAGCGTATATGGATAAATTAACAGGAAAAGATGACTCAGGATCTTCGAAGAGCACTGGCAATCCATTTTTTGATTTTTTCCAAGAAATAGGTTTTTTGTTTGGGAATGTTTTCAAGGGAATTTTTGGAGCAGAGTTAAGTGCACCTTCCGAACAAGAGACGACAGAAGAAAAAAGGGATACTTTCATGATGAATGCTCTGCCACCAGGAGAGAAAGATACGATTGAGGCTGTTAATAAAAACATGTCGAAAACTCCATTTACAACTTCAATGAGGTTTGTCTATATTGGTAGGAGAGAAGTCCTTAACAAGGCTCTTGGAGTGGCTGGTCCGATGGGCGCAATCAAACAATTTGCTGACTCAAATCTCAATTCTCTTCTACCAGACAACAGGACGAAGACATTTGCAAACTATTATTATATTGATCCGAGACTTGAATGGAGAAAAAGAAGAATTATGGAAAGATATAGAAGTAGGTCAACAACACAGGGAAGCTTCACTTTCAACACTGAAGAGTTGGCAACAGTGTTTCATTTTCCAGACATGTCTGTTGCCTCTCAGGCATTTCAGAGAATTGAGGCAAAGAAAGCTGATGCCCCGTTGGATCTTCCAGTGGAATTTGAATCTTCATAGAAATTTATATTTCTTTCTGATGTAGTATAATTATGTAAAGACTGGACAAAAAGGTGGCGGTATGCTAGAGTGACTGGCAATGAGATTTTAAATGAGATTTGCAAAGATGATTGAACTTGAGAAGGAATTGGTAAAATTAGGTCTTTCTGAGAAGGAGTCTATGGTTTATTTGGCTTCTATCCAGCTTGGGTCGTCACCAGTCCAAAAAATATCACAAAAGTCGAAGGTTAACAGGGCAACCACCTATGTGATCATTGAGAGTTTGATGGAAATGGGATTGATGTCAAAGTATGATGAAGGGAAAAAGACCTTTTTTGTTGCAGAAAAACCTGACAGACTCATCTCTTTTTTTGAGACGAAAGAGAAAGATCTGCATGACAAGCTTTCCAGGATTAAAGAGATGGTTCCTCAATTAGACACTCTTTATAACGATCTCTTTGACAAACCAAAGGTTAAGTATTATGAGGGAGTCGAAGGTCTCAAGTCTGTTCAAAGTGACTTTGCTGATAGTTTAGACAAAAAGGATGAGATGTATATATTTTTGCCATATGACGATTTTGAGCAATCGGTTTTAAAGAAAAAGTTGGATATAGTGAGAAGAAGAAGGGTCAAGAAGGGAATCAAAGTTAAGATTATATATACCTCTAGAGAAGGCAGAAGAGAAGAATATGAAAGCATGGGTAGAAGAGAAGGTCAAGAGCATTTTTTTGTTGAATATAAGGACTATCCCTTCAAAGGCGGAATGAATATTTACGGAAATAAGATTTTTATGATAGACTATAGAGGCAAGCTTGGAGGAATTGTTATCGAAAATAAAACACTGGCAGGATTGATGAAAAATGTCTTTAAGATGATTTGGGACAGAAAAGATAAATAAGAATTTTTTAAAGAAATGAAATAAAAATAAATAGATAAAATTGTGCGAAAATGTCTTACTAGATCAAACAAAAAAAGTTAATACCGTTTGTCTAACATGAGGCTCGAGATTGATTCGAGATTCGTGTTCGGCAAGGGGAATAGAGGTGTTAATGCACAACGCAATACAGCAAGATAACCAAACGAAAGGAGATGAAAGGTGAACGGATAATGGATGTAAAGTTGGTCAAGGGGGTTGCTCGGATTTCATCTGAGCCCAAATTCAATCAAGGGACAATTGTCCCACAAATACTAGTGGATGACTTCAATAGGTCATCCACTAATTTTTTCATTGAATAAGCAATTTTGTCAATCACTATTGACAAATATTAATTCTTTGTTATAGTGGTTGCAGTTGAAAAAAGAGTAGTTTTGTTAAGGAATTTTGATATTTCACTTTAAGTGTGTTTTCCTCTTTAATTGGCATCGTTCATCTCCTTTTGTAGGTAGATTCTTTCATGCACTGTATGTTACCTCCTGCATATGTGCGTGAAGTCGGACGATGCCAGCTAAAGTGGAGAACTGTCTGAATGTTTTTGTGCGCTGGCCTTTGGCCAGTTTTTTGTCTTTACGAATTACTAATTGAGTACTAATATATGAACTAAGGACAATTTTTGTCTTATGAACTTATGAAGAAGAAGAGGGAAAAAATTTTAGTTGCTATGAGCGGTGGAGTTGACTCTTCTGTTTGTGCAATGTTGCTCAAGGATCATGGGCATGATGTTCTTGGGGTTTATCTTGTTATGAACAAAAACTTGGATATGACCGAGAGTGTCAAAAAAGTTGCAAAGAAGATAGGAATCAAGTTTATGACAAAGGATGTTTCGGTTGATTTTGGAAATCAAGTTGTTGAGTACTTTATTGATGAGTATAAAAAGAATAGGACTCCGAACCCTTGTGTTGTTTGCAATCCAAAACTCAAATTCGCGACACTTCTTGGTCTGGCTGATGAATTGGGAATTGAAAAAGTGGCAACTGGTCACTATGCTTGCATTGCTCACGATGAGAAAGATACGATTATAAAAACGGTTGAAGATAAAAAGAAGGATCAGACATATTTTCTTTATCGTCTCAGTCACAGGCAATTGTGGCGCATTATTTTTCCTCTGTGTGAGATGTCCAAAGAAGATGTGAAGAAAATATCTCAAGAAAATAATTTGCCAATTTTCGAGAAAGAATCTCAAGATGTATGCTTTTTTCAAGAAAATGAATCGTTGAAAAAGTTTTTAAAAAAACATTACAAAAGCCAAAAAGGGGAAATAGTTGATGAACGAGGAAATGTTGTTGGTAGTCATGATGGCTATGCTTTTTTCACTCTGGGGCAGCGACACGGTTTGGGTTTGAGTGGTGGTCCGTTCTATGTTGTGGGAAAGAACAAAAAACGAAACCAAATTGTTGTCACGAATGATCAGAATCACAAACTTCTTTGGTCTTCAGAAATAAAAATCAGCAAACCGAGTTGGGTGAGCAATAGTCCTAAGCCTGGGAAGAAATATAAAGTAAAAACAAGATATCGGGTTGTTGCCTCTGAAGGATTTATTGAAAAGCTTGAGAAGAATTGCTGGATCGCAAAACTTGAAAAGCCTCAGTGGGCTGTTGCACCAGGGCAATCTTTGGTGGTCTATGATGGCGAGGAATTGATCGGTGGTGGGTTTATAGTGGATTGATCATTTTTTGTTGCATGGTAGTGTTGTTTCAATTATAATTAGAATCAAAGCATTAAAATTTTTTATGTATCAGCAGATCAATGAAGATAAAACAGTAAGAACTTTGCGTAATGAGCTTAGGGCAAAAGAGTCTGCTTTGATTAACATAGACTCTGATCAGGGAAAGATAAACAGACAAAAAGGGGAGATTGTTGTAGACAAGAAACAAGTACAGAAAAAGAGCAGATACTTAAAAGAAGAGTTTGAAGTTTTGTTGGAGAAAGAAGCAGAGATTGAGGAGAAGCAATTTGAACTTGATTCAAGAAGGAAAAGCACAAAAAAAGAAATAAACATCTTGCAAGTTGAATTGTTGAATGCGTCGAAAGGTGATGACGAGTGAAGTTTCAGTAAAAAAGAATCACAAAAAGTCTACCTTGCAGTAGACTTTTTTAATATATCTAAGTTTTTTTGCAAATATTACTTTGTTGTTTTTTTCAGAAGAGATATTGTCATGGCTGCGACAAATCCACCAGCCAAAGCTGTTATTAGCTGTGACCATTGCAACATCATAATCATAGGAGCGAGTAGTTTTGGTGCAAAATAAAGTGAAACACCAAACAGGAAAGTGAACTTAACAAATGAAGCAATGGACACTCCAAGTGTCAAATTTTTTTTCAAAAATGAAAAAGTCAAAATCAACAAAACGTTTGAAAAAATGATATATGGAATCAGAATAGCCATAGGCGCTGGCAGGAGACCTCTCATAAGTGCAACCGATGACGGCAATACTGCGACAAGAATCGCATTGGCTAGTCCCAATCTCCAGGCGGCGATAAATAACAGTGCGTTCACAATTGTTCCAGTGATCCATTGATTGTGGGGTGTATGAGCTAAAAGAGCAGGGGCTATTATTGCAAGAAGAGTCAATGTTGTCGTCCAAAGAAGGTCTTTTGTTTCAAGGCCAATAATGGGGAGTGATTTTGATATAGCTTTTGTTCTCATAAGTGATTTGTTATTGTTTTATTATTTTTTTGTTAAATTCAAAAGCTTTGTGCTTTAGCGCAATTTGAGGCGAAACCGAGCAATGAGCGAGTCGTACTTCTTCGTGGTACGGTGAGCGAAAAGCATAAGGTTTCAACAGAAAAGTATGCCAGGCTCAGAGATTTTAGTCAGTCATTATGCTTGATTTGGCTACTATTCCATATATCTCGTCCAATTCTTTAGTGAGATTGTTAATCTGTTTGATCGAACCTTGAATTGCAACGCTGATCATTGCTGTGTAATGTTCTATACAGTGAGGTTGCAAATTCACTCCTAGGCGAGCAAGAATAATGTGTCCGTGGTTTGTTAGAATCCCATTGACATCGAGCGCTTGTGCATGTCTGTCTTTAATGAGAATGGTTATTGTTCCGACATGTTTTTTCCCCATAGGTTTGTCCCAAGAATTATTTTATATTGTCATTATTATAGCACATGAGTACATATATGGTATAATTGAAATTGAAATTCAAGAAAAGTCTTTTTCTCGACAGCAAGAGTCGAGGATGGTTTATTTGTTTTTTATAAAAACAAAATGACAATACAAAAAATTCTCACAAAACTCGAATCGAAAAAAGAGAGCTTGCTTGGCGCTGCGAAAGAGATCAACAAGGAATTTGGTCATGTCTCTCCTGAAGCAGTCGATTTGCTAGCTGATTATTTTGATATGAAACCAGCTGAAATTTATAGTGCGGTCAGTTTCTATGACCATATAAATGTCAGACCACCAGCATCTTTGACAATTAGGATTTGCGATGGAGCAAACTGCAGTTTAAAACATTCTGAAAAAATAATTGAAGAAATCGAGCATTTTTTTGGTCTCAGAGAAGGGGACGATTTCAATCCCAAAGTTCGGATTGAAAGAGAAAGCTGTTTGGGATTGTGTGAAGTTGGACCTGTCATGATTGTGAATGGAACAGTTTTTGAGCGAGTTGAGGCAGGGAGAGTTGGAGAAATTTTGAATAGATATGTTTGACAAAGAAATAAAATTTTTGGCTGAAAAGATAGAAACAAAATGAAAAAGATTATCACAAAAGATTGGGATAAGGTGATCCCAGCGGATGTTAAAAGCTATCAAAAAAATGGTGGCTATATTGCTTTGAAGAAGGTGACGAGGATGAAGCCGATTGAAGTGATTGAGGAAATTTCACAGTCTGGTCTCTCTGGACGTGGAGGGGCTGGTTTTCCAACTGGGAAAAAATTGGAAATAGCTACAAAGCAAAAAGACACGGAAAGATACTTTATCTGCAATCTTGATGAATCAGAGCCGGGAACATATAAGGATAGGATGATTGCAGAAAGAAACCCACACAGTCTCTTGGAGGGAATTGCGATTGCTTCTTATGCAATTGGTGCAAAAAGAGCTTATATATATATCAATGGAAATTTTGCTCTTGCAAGGCGAATGCTTGATCGTGCAGTGGAGGAGGCAGAAAAGGAAAACTGTCTTGGCAAGGGAATCATGGGCTCGTTATTTGATTTGGAGCTAACAATGGTCAGTGGGGCTGGTGCATATATTTGTGGAGAAGAATCTGCGCTTATCAACTCAATCGAGGGGAAACGTGGTGAACCAAGAAGACGGCCTCCTTTTGTCTGTGAGTGTGGATTGTTTGGTCATCCAACTGTTGTGAATAATGCAGAAACAATCGCTTCTATCGCTTGGATAATCAAGAATGGCGCACCTAAATACAAAAAAATAGGGGACAATTTCAATAGTGGGACAAAGCTTTTTTGTATTGATGGTGCCATTAATTCGCCAGGTTTATATGAAGCTCCGCTCGGAACAACGGTTAGAGAACTTATTTTCGAATTTGCAGGTGGACTGAGAGCTGGGACAGAATATTGGTTTGCTCAAATTGGTGGAAGTGCTGGTCATTTGATTCCCATTGGACTATTGGACGAGGGGCCAGGTTATGGAAAGGATGTCAAAATTCCGGTTGGATCAGGTTCAATTCTTGTTGTGGACAAAAGTCAAGATATAAAAAAGCTCATGTTGGCCTGGATTCGTTTTTTCCAACGTGAGTCATGTGGAAAATGTGTTCCTTGTCGAGAAGGAACTTTCAGACTCAAAGCAATCATCGAAAGATTGAATAATGGAAATTTTGACGAAAATGACAAAGAGGATTTTCACAAATTGATCTGGACACTTGACAACACAACATATTGTCCGTTGGGCAAGTTTTCTGTTATAGCGCTCAAAGATGTTGTGAAATATAAATATGTGAAGGAATTGAATTTATCAAAAAATAAGTCTGAATAGCAAAAAATAAAAATGCAAATCAAAATAGATGGAACAATTTATGATTTTGAAAAAGGCGAGACAATTCTTGATGTTTGTCGTCGTAACAAAATAAAGATTCCGACTCTTTGTTATCACAACGATCTTTTGCCAGCAGAAGGTGTTTGTCGTCTTTGTTTGGTCAAAACGGACAAGCACAACGGTCTCACAACATCATGCAACACAAAAGCGACAGACATGATGGAGGTGATCACCAATGATGAGGATATTGAAAAAGCTCGTACATATAATCTCGAATTGCTTTGGGCTGACCACGCTGGCAAATGTGCAACATGCAAGCGCAATGGAAATTGTGAGCTACAAGATTTGGCGGAGGATTTCAAAATAGACATCAAAGACTTTGTGCCGAATGTTGAGCAATTTGAAAAAGAAGAACAACTGAAAATTCTAAAAGACAGTCTCAAGAATAGAATAACTGACGATGGCAATCCATCAATTTTCAGAGACAATCAATATTGTATTGAATGTCGTCGTTGCATCAAGGCTTGCAAACAAATTCAGACTATTGGTGAATATGGAATGAATCATCGATCAATAAAAACTTCCGTGGGGACTGCTTGCGAGGAGCCGATGGATTGCATATTGTGTGGTCAGTGCACTGTCTATTGTCCAACCGCAGCGATTGTTGAAAATGATGAGACTGACAAACTTGAAAGGTTTTTGAGCAGCAAGGACAAAATGAAGATTTTTCAGGTTGCTCCATCAGTGCGGTTCACGTTTGGTGAAGAGTTTGGATATGAACCAGGAACAAATGTTGAAAAGAAAATTGCCACAGCACTGCGAAAGTTAGGAGCGGACTATGTTTTTGATACATCATTTTCTGCTGATTTGACGATCATGGAGGAAGCAAATGAACTTATCGAACGAATCAGAGCTCATTTGTCTGGTGACAAAGAAATAAAACTTCCAATGTTCACTAGTTGTTGTCCTTCTTGGGTATTGTATGTTGAGAAGTTTTGGCCGCAGTATCTTGATCACCTTTCAAGCGCAAAATCTCCAATGGGAATGTTGGGGGCAATGCTCAAAACTCATTTTGCTGACAAAAAAAAAGTGAACAGACAGTCTATTGCTAGTATCTCGATCATGCCTTGCACCGCCAAGAAGTTTGAGGCCCAAAGAAAAGAGCTTGGAAGAGATGGAATGCAGGACACTGATTTGGTGATAACAACAAGAGAACTTGCTCGCTATTTGAAAAAAAGGAACATTGGTTTCAAAGAACTTGAAGATGGAGAGTTTGATCAGTCACTGGGAATGTATTCTGGTGCAGGGGTGATCTTTGGTTCAACTGGCGGTGTCATGGAAGCGGCGTTGCGCACTGCCTATGAGAGTTTGACTTGTGACGAATTGCCCAAATTGGATTTCAAGGGCGTGAGAGGAATGGACGGGATCAGAGAGGCTGAAATAACAATTCCAAAAGGAAAATGCAATTTGAAACCGATCAAGCTCAAAGTTGCTGTCGCCAATGAAATTCGCAACGCAAAGAAGATCCTGGAAAGTCTGGAAAAAGGAGAATGCGATTATCATTTTGTTGAGGTGATGGCTTGTCCTGGAGGGTGTCTTGGGGGTGGTGGACAACCAATCCCCACCAATGCAGAAATTCGCAAGAAGCGCATGGTAGCTATATACAAGCGCGACAAGGATTCACCGATTCGAAAAAGTCATGAGAACCCGGCGATCAAAAAAATATATGAGGAGTTTTTGAAAAAACCAGGAGGTGAGATGTCTGAGAAATATCTACACACTTATTTCACTGACCGATCGAAGAAAAAATAAAAAGAAAGCAAAATCATCTCAAATAAAAATACCCATTAAAATGGCCATTTTAATGGGTATTTTTAATCGACAAAAGGTCTTTATTTTGCTAGAATTAGTTGAAATGTGAACTTGCTAAGTTGCAGTTCTGAAATCATTTACTGTGTTCATGAATGAAAAACATACGCTTTTGCACAAACAAGTCGTTAGTCGCTTTGTCTAAAGTGGTCAAAAACACATATTTTTCATTATAATAAATTTTTTGCAATGAATAAGGAAATCAAGCAAAGAGCTGAGAATCTTCGGCAAACCATTGATGACTATCGATATCGATATCATGTGCTCGATGACCCGACAATAACTGATGAAAGTTATGATTCGTTGTTGGATGAGTTGCGTCAACTTGAGAAAAAGCATCCTGAGTTGAAAACTGCTGATTCTCCAACTGGGAGAATTGGAGGTGAGCCTTTGGACAAATTTGAAAAAGTCATACACAAGAAGCGTCAGTGGTCACTTGATGACGCTTTTTCTTTTGAGCAACTGGTGCAGTGGGAGGAGCGAATAACAAAGATTCTTTTGAAGAAGGGAGCCGACGAGAAGATCGAATATATAACGGAAGTGAAGATTGATGGTTTGAAGATTATTTTAGACTATGAAAATGGCATTTTGATTCGTGGAGCAACAAGAGGCGACGGAAAGATCGGAGAGAATGTGACTGAGAATATCAAAACGATTCAAAGTGTTCCGCTCAAATTGGACAAACCTCTAGACATGACGGTTGTTGGTGAGTGTTGGCTTTCAGATTCAGAGTTGAAAAGAATCAACAGGACACGAGAGAAGAGCGGGATGGCACAATTTGCAAATTCTAGAAACGCTGCTGCAGGTTCGATCAGGCAACTTGATTCAAAAATTGCCGCATCAAGAGGGTTGAGTTCATTCATCTATGACATTGATGATATAAAAACAAAAAATGGACAGCACAAAACACACTTGGAAGAAATGAAGCTATTAGAGGAGTTGAAGTTCAAGGTCAATAAGAGGTATGAACTTTGTGAAAATCTTGAGCAGGTGAAGGAGGTTTATGAAAAGTGGGAGAAAAAAAGAAACGACCAAAAATTTGGAATTGATGGATTGGTGATCAAGGTCAACTCCAAGTCTTTGCAAAAGGAGCTTGGTTATACTGGCAAATCTCCACGCTTTGCAATTGCATGGAAGTTTCCAGCCGAAAAGACAACGACTGTTGTTGAGGGGATTGAGGTGCAGGTGGGAAGAACTGGAGTGCTCACTCCTGTTGCTGTCTTGAGGCCGGTGCCCATTGCTGGATCAACGATTTCTCGGGCAACGCTTCACAATGAAGATGAGATCAAGAAAAAGGGTGTCAAAATTGGAGATACAGTGGTGATCCAAAAAGCGGGAGATGTGATTCCGGAGGTCGTTGAAGTGATCAAAAAAATGAGGACTGGAAAAGAGAAAGGATTTTCGATGCCATCCAGATGTCCCATTTGTGGTGGCGATGTGAAGCGAGAGGTGATTCTGGACAAAAAGAAGCAACAAAGCGCTGCTCACTATTGTACGAATAAAAGTTGTTTTGCTATTGAAAAAGAGCAGATTATTCACTTTGTTTCAAAAAAAGGTTTTGGAATCGAAGGTTTGGGAGAAAAAATTGTCGAACAACTCATTGAGGAAGGTTTGATCTCCAGTAATGCTGACATTTTTGCCTTGAAAAAGGGTGATCTTGAGCCATTGGAGAGGTTTGCTGAAAAATCATCAGAGAATTTAATCGATGCAATCGAGCAAAGTAAAGAAATCGCACTTGAGAAATTTCTTTTTGCCTTGGGCATTCGTCATTTTGGAGAAGAATCGGCAATTTTGATCAAGGATAATCTTCTAAAAGGAAAGAAACTTTCAAAACCAAGTGAACTGGTCGATGTTTTCGGTGAAATTGATCAAGAGCGGTTGGAGCAAGTGAATGGTATTGGAAGTGCTATGGCGCAAAGCATTGTGCTTTGGTTTAGTGAAAAGGAAAATCATAGGCATTTGAAAAGAATGACAGAACTTGGAGTTGTCTTTTTGAAAGAAGGAAAAACTGCTCAGATTGGCACAAAACTGAATGATCAGTCATTTGTTTTGACTGGGACTCTTCAAAATTTGACAAGAGACCAAGCAAAGGATTTAATAAGAAAAGCAGGAGGAAGAGTTTCCTCCTCTGTGAGTTCAAAAACTGACTTTGTTGTGGTTGGAAAAGATCCGGGAAGTAAGGCTCAAAAAGCTGGAGCATTGAGAGTGAAAATAATTGAAGAGAGTGAGTTTGTTAACTTGGTGAAGTCTGAATAAATAAAAAGAGAAATAAACAATATCGAACATGAAAGAAGAAAAAATTATATCAAGTGAGGACGTGGAAAAAATAGCTTCGCTTGCCAGAATTGAAATTGATTCAGATGAGAAAGGAAAGTTTGCAAAGGAAATTAGCTCAATTCTTGAATATTTCAAGGATCTAAACACTGTCGGTACATCAGGAAGAGAAAGGTTTGATTACTATGAACTTTTGAAAAATCAATTTCGTGTTGACGAAATTGATCAAATAGAAGATGAAGAAAAACAGGCAATCCGTGATCTTTTTCCTGACAGAAAGGTGAATCATCTGAAGGTGAAAGAGGTTTTGAATGGAAGTCACTAGAAAAAATCTTAAACAGAAAAAAACAACACAGAAAATAACAAAAAAATGATAAAAGAACTACACAAAAAACTTCAAAGCAAGCAAATAACTTCGATGCAGTTGACCAAACAATATCTTGATTCGATTGAAGAAAAAGACGGAGAAATTCATGGCTATCTCAATGTGTTGAAAGACCGTGCTCTCAAAAATGCTCAAGAGGTTGATGAGAAGATCGGAAAAGGAGGGGATCTTGAATTGTTGGAAGGTGTTCCATGCGCAATAAAGGACAACATGTGCATTGCTGGAACAAAAACCACAGCTGCATCAAAAATTTTGGAAAACTATGTTGCTCCATATGATGCAACAGTTATTGAAAAATTGAATCAGAAAGGTGCTGTCTATTTGGGAAAGACGAATCTTGATGAGTTTGCCATGGGTTCATCAACAGAAAATTCAGCTTTTGGTGTGACAAAGAACCCATATGACAATGAGCGAGTTGCCGGAGGGTCGTCTGGTGGTAGTGCTGCAGCAGTTGGTGGTAACATGGCTGTCTGGGCTCTTGGTTCTGACACAGGTGGTTCAACACGTCAGCCTGCAAGTTTTTGTGGAGTGGTGGGATTCAAGCCAACATATGGAAGAGTTTCACGTAATGGTCTTATTGCAATGGCTTCCAGCTATGACCAAATTGGACCGATCACAAAAACTGTTGAGGATGCCGCCATTGTTTTTGATGCAATTTGTGGAAAAGATGAAAAAGACAACACGACTGTCGAAAAAGAAGATGCAAGTTTTGTTGAAAACTTGAAGCCTGATTTGAAAGGAAAAAAGATTGGCTTGGTCAAGGAGTTTTTTGGCAATGGACTTGATGGCAGGGTGGAGAAAGTTGTGAAGGAAATGCTTGAGAAGGCCGAGAAAAATGGAGCCGAGCTTGTTGAGTTGGAAATGCCGATGCTCAAGCACTCACTGGCGATATATTATTTGATGATGCCTTCAGAAGTCAGTTCAAATCTTGCTCGATTGGATGGAATTCGATATGGACTCAATGAGAGCAAAAAATCGAAAAGCATTTTGGATGTATATTTGAAAAGCAGAAAGGCTGGGTTTGGAGATGAATCAAAGAGGAGAATAATTCTTGGCACCTATGTGCTTTCTTCTGGATATTATGATGCGTATTACAAAAAAGCGCAGAGTGTGAGAGAACTTGTGAAAGAAGAATTTGCAGATGCTTTTGAGAAAGTTGACGTGCTTGTATCTCCGACTTCACCAACACCAGCATTCAAGATCGGCGAAAAGGCACAAGATCCACTCGAGATGTATTTGACGGATGTGTATACGGTGTCTGCAAACGTTGGAATGATCCCAGCAATATCAATTCCTGCTGGTGTTGTTGTAGAGGCCGGGAAGAAGTTGCCAGTTGGTTTGCAGCTTATGGGAAAGTGGTGGGATGAACAGAATATGTTGAATGTTGCTGCTGGTTTTGAGCAACTTTGAGGAGGGATATTTGTCGTTGATGAATAAAAATTTTTAGGAACCAGTTACTGCACAGTGATGACAAGTTTAATTAAGGATCCATTTTGTAAGTTAAATGTCAGGAGAATAAATTTCGTTACCATTCCCCCTTGAAATTTATTATTCATCAACAACAAATATCCTTTAATTCTTCAGATAGAATAATGGATCACAATAGTATCGGGGAGATTGGAGAAAAAATCGCAGCTAATTTTCTTCTTGCCCAGGGGTATGAACTTTTGGATGCAAATCAGACGAATCAAAGAGGGTATCAAATTGGTGAACTGGACTTGATTGTGAAGGACAAAAAGGAGAATATTGTTTTTGTGGAAGTGAAAACTGGAAAAGGAAAAGCACAGAATGTCATTCCTGAAGAAAACATAACTTCGTCAAAGATCATCAAAATTCAAAAAGCAGCGAATCATTATTTGAGAGTGAATAATTTATTGGATAAAAATTGGAGGATAGACGCGGTGGTTATTGTTTTGGACTTTTTTACAAGAAAAATGAGCATCAGGCATATCAAGCACATCAGAATCTAACAACCTAAAAATGAAATTATGAAAAATTCACTAGAGGCACTTTTTGGATCAAAAAAGAGATGGAGACTTATCAAGATGTTCTTGCTAAATGATGGTAAAAAGTTCACAATAAACGAAATTTCAAAAAGTCTTAAAACTGATGGTCGAAGAATCTCTGGCATTTTGGTTCAATTGACGAATGCTGGGTTCGTTTCGGTTAAATCTAAAAACAAGAAAAAAATCTATCTCATCAATAAAAAATTTCCCTTTTTCAATGAGTTGAAAAATTTGGTCATTCGGTCAAATGTCTATCCACAGTGTGAAAGTCTTGGAAGAATTAAAAATCTTGGCAGTGTTAAGTTGGGAGTGATTTCTGGCGTCTTCATAAACAACATAAAGGCCAAGACGGATCTTTTGATTGTGGGAGATAACATTTCTAAAGCCAAAATGAAACATCTTTTGGAAGATTTGGAGGCCGAGATGGGAAGAGAGGTGAATTATTCTCTTATGGATTCTAACGAGTTCAAATATCGAGCAAACATGTTTGATAAATTTATCATGGAACTTCTCGATTCTCCTCATGAGATTGTTGTGAACAAAATGCAAAAAGAGCTTTTGCAATTGAAAGGTGTGAAAAAGAGCTAGACTTGGTTTGTTTGCAAGGTGGTGAAAAGTTTGGAAGGACGAATTCCTTGTTTTGAACATAACAAATTTTTATGATTGGAAGATGATGTCACGACTTGAAAGTCTTTTGCAAAATCTAAAAAAAATTCAAATAGCATGTCGTCAATTGTTTTGCACGAAAAAAGCGAGTGCTTTTTTTATTTATGGAGGACTTCTTTTCAATTTGATTTCCTGGGCGCTGTTTGTTTGGTTGGTGAAAAATGAGCAGGCCATTGTTATTTTGCACTACAACGCCTTTATGGGTATAGACGCAATTGCCAATTTTGATATTGAAAAGAATTATTTTCAAATTTTTATGGCACCAGTTCAAGGTACCTTTATTTTTTTGTTGAATTTGCTGATTGCCCTTGTACTATCTTTTCAATCTCAAGAAATTGAGTCAAAATTTGACAAAGGAGGTTCTGGGAAGATTGGAATAGTCCAAAACGCCTCTCGAAAAGGAAGAACAAGCGAGAAAGATCGTCAAAATTGTATTATTTTCTTTGGAGCATATCTCTTGCTTGGAGGAAGCTTCCTATTGCAATTAGTCGTTTTTTTGTATACAATTGCCATAATTTGGGTAAATAGATAAATAATTCTGATAAACCATGTCTCAAAAACGAGAAAAAGGCGATATTTTGGCCAAAAAAGGATCAAAAAAGCCCAATAAAAAGGCATATCCTGATCCAAGAACCACTGATCCAAAACAACATAGAAGGCAGAGATTTTTTGAAATGATCCCTGGTTTTTTGACTTGGTTTACTTTGATTGGAATGTTCGTATTTTCGTGGTTGCTTCCTGTTTGGATGGCCATTTTTATTATCATTTTTGACATTTATTGGATCTATAGAACTATCTATATCGCGACCTATTCAATTATGGCATATAAAAAGTTGAAGAGATGGAAAAAGATTGACTGGCGATATCGACTCGTGAAGATTTTTAGTGGTGATGAGCTCATTGATGAATTGAAAACAGAGATAAAGGATCTGACAGCTGAAGTGAAAAACTCAAAGTTGAGCAGAAAACTGAAAAAAGAACTCAAGCAGAGATTGATTGAGAGAAAGAATTTTCTTTCTCGTGCGAAGTGTGACCTCAAGCACAGAGCAAAATTTCTTGATTGGGAAAAAGTTTACCATGTGATCATGTTGCCCACTGCAGGAGAGAAAGCTGAGATTATTGCACCAGCGATTGAAGCTTTGAAAAAAGCCAACTATCTCAAGGACAAAATCATCATTCTTCTGGCGATGGAAGAAAGAGAACCGATTGAAGATAGAAATAAAAAAGAGAAAATTCTTCGAGACAAATACGAGGGGAAATTTTTTGATTTTATTACCACTGTTCACGAGGTCAAAGGAAATGAAATGAAGTGTAAGGCTTCCAATACAACCTATGCAGCAAAAAAGCTGAAAAAATATCTTGAGAAAAAAGGAATACCTCTTGAGAATGTTGTTTTGTCAAACTTTGATTGTGACACTCAAATTCATCCTCAATATCTTGCAGCGCTCACTTATGCATACGTCACGGAACCAAAGCGTTTGCAATTTGCATATCAACCACTACCGATGTATCACAATAATCTTTGGGATACTATTGCTCCGGTTAGGGTGATTGTTACAGGATCTTCGTTTTGGCACATGGTTGAATCAATGCGACCCGACCACATGGTCACCTTTTCATCTCATAGCGAGCCATTCAAGACAATTGTTGATGTGGATTACTGGCCGGTCAACGTGATTTCTGAAGATTCGGTTATTTATTGGAAGGGATATAATTATTTCGATGGGGACTATCAGGTGAAGCCGATATATTTACCAGTTTCTCTTGATGCTGTGTTGGGCAACAACTATTGGCACACAATTAAAAATCAATACAAGCAAAAACAACGGTGGGCATATGGTATTGAAAATTTTCCATTGCTAGCACGGGCTTTTTTGAACAATAAAAAAATAAGTTTTTTTAAAAAGATAAAATATTGTTTCACGATGATAGAGGGACACCACAGTTGGGCAACAGCATCTTTTATATTGGCTTTCCTTGGTTGGATGCCATTACTTTTTGGAGGCGAAAGATTTAATGAATCTGTTTTAGCACACAACCTTCCATATATCACGCGCTATCTCATGACACTGGCAATGATTGGGCTTGTGGTTGCGATGTTTTTGAGTTTTCTGCTCATGCCTCCACGTCCTGCTCGTCACTCGAAAAAGAAATATATCTATATGTTTTTTCAGTGGTTTCTCGCGCCATTCATTGCCCCGTTTCTTGGTGCTGCTCCAGCTGTTGATTCACAGACCAGAATTTTATTGGGTAAATACTTTGGTGAATTTTGGGTAACAGAGAAAGTGCGTAAAGAGTAATTTACATTTAGATGATTTGGATAGGGTATTTTATTTGCAGTTTTATTTGCAGTTTTATTTTGGGGATTGTCTTTGTTTGGGCAAAAAATAAAAGTGAAAAAAAATACATGGTTCGATTCGGAGGCATTGCAATGATTGTCTCCTTTCTTATCTGCATGTTTTTCAATCCGGAGTTGGTCAAAACATCTCAGACTATAGGATTGATGGTTATATCCTTTCTCATTTTGCTCTTTGGAATTTTGGATGATGTGAGGGACTTTTCATGGAAAGTACAAATTGTTTTTCAGGGTTTGCTTGTTGTGCTACTCGTGTTTTTTGAATATTCAGTTGATTATCTAGTGAGTCCTTTTGGGCAGGCACTTTATTTTGGAGGGCTGGAGTTTACATTTTTTCAATTGAGTTTTTCTGTTATTTCTGTTGCAATCATCTTTTTTTGGACTTTGAGTGTCATTAATGCTATCAATTGGGCTGATGGAATCGACGGTCTTTCTGGCGGTATTGGTCTTGTTGGGGCACTTTCCTTGTTTTTTATCAGTTTGACCAGTCAAGTCAATCAACCAGCAATTGCAATTGTTGCAATAATATTTATGGGTAGCATCTTGGGTTTTTGGTGGCTTAATTTTCCCAAAGCAAAAATAGAAGCCGGTACTTCTGGTAGCTATTTTATTGGTTTTTTTCTTGCGGCCACGGCAATCATAGCTGGAACCAAAATCGCCACGGCAATAATAGTGTTGGCAATTCCTTTGGTTGATCTGATTTGGGTTGTCGTTCAGCGTTTCATGAATAAGGCTCCAATCACTAAAAAGGACTTTGGACATTTGCATCACAAGTTGCGTTATTTGGGTTGGTCAAACGCCAAAATTGTATCTTTATATCTCGTTTTTATTGCGACAATGTTTTTTGTTGTTAGTGCGGTGAATTCAAGAGTTGAAAAATTTGCTATAATAGGACTGGAGATTGTTCTAATTGTCATTTTTCTTTTTTCTACTAGTCTGAAAAACAGAAAAATAAATCATATAATTAAATAGCTTCACTTTTTCTAGTTCAGTCATATATGAAACCAAAAATCAAAATAAAAGATGTCATCTTTATCTTTATTGTAGCAAGCGGTTTGATCATGCTTGTTTATCAAAAGTTTGCTTTTAGAGGAGAGGAGGGAGAGTTCAGGGAGGGCCAAGAGATTGTCAGTGTAGTTGTTGGTGATTCTCGTGTGGCCGCAATCGTGGCAAATACAGACGAAAAAAGATATCTTGGTTTGGGCAATATAAACTCTCTTGCTATGGACCGAGGTATGTTCTTTATTCATGATGAGACTGAAAAACATGGATATTCAATGCGAGGAATGAGATTTGATTTGGATCTTATTTTTATTCGTGATGGAAAAGTTGTGGATATTGCAAAAAATGTTGCATGTGAATACAATGGAAAAATTGAAGGAGGCACAGAATATGACAGGGTTTTGGAGGTGAACGCTGACTGGGCACGTATCAATGAGGTAAAAATAGGGGATGAGGTTATTATTGAGTAGTAATGATGAATTTCAAACAACCCAAGGATGATCATAGGTACTTGTGGACTGTGCACTCAAAGCAAAAATTGTTCCAATATGCATTGGGTCCAAATGTGATCAAGAGAGTTATTCGTCATTCTGACAGAAAGGAGGAAGGCATAGCTCCCAAAACCATTGCTGTGATGAAACGACGGGATGGAAAAACATCAAAAAAAGAGATTTGGGTGATGTATCAGAAAGTTGCAACAAAGAAGAGAATAATTTCTGCATGGATATATCCTGGCGAGACTGATCCAGGAAAGGAGATTTTTGTTCCTGATGAAGTGTGGGAGGAACTGACTAAACATTCAAAAAATTTTGAAGACGTTGATGTTTGACTCGAATTTTGTTCAGGATTATAATGGACTGAGATATGAAAAAACACTATTTCCAAAAAATCAAAAATAAAGGAGGAGGAGAAGTTATTTGAGAAAATCGCCATGGTGGCGATTTTTTTTGAATATTAACAGATCCTTGTCAACTAAATAGGAGGTGAGAAGATGGGAATCAAACACGTTTTGAGTATCAGTGATTTTTCGGCAGATGAAATTTTTGGTGAGATCTTGACTCGATGCGAGGAGAAGGTCACTTTTGTTGAGAGAAGAATTCCAAGAGAGCCTGATCCAACCAAGAAAGTCCAACTTCTTTTTTTGGAACCAAGTACGAGGACTAGAGGGTCCAATGTCGAAGCAGCTCAGTTGCTGGGTTACAGGACAGATGAGGTCATCGGCAAGGAGGCGTCCTCGTTTATCAAAAAAGAAACCTTTGCCAATACTGCAAGAATGTTTGCCAAGTATAATGCCGGGATCATAATAGCGCGCGCAGGTGTTGAAGGGGCACAGAAGTTCATGGCAGAATTGCTTGAAAGAGAGGGGTATCATTGCGCCGTTCACAATGCTGGAGATAGGACCAATCAACACCCCACACAAACCATTTTGGATTTGTTGACCCTCAAAAGGCATCTTGGAAGAGTGGACGATTTCACAATTGGGTTCTTCGGTGATCTGAAATATGGTCGTACTGTTCATTCTTTGCTTTGTGCTTTGAGTTATCAAGAAAGTGTAAAGGTTAAAGTTGTTCAAACTTCCGAAACTGCTCTCCAGGCGCAATATATTGAAATGTTTCCTGGCAGAATCGAGACTGTTGACAGTTTGGAGGGTTTGGAAGGTTGTGATGTTGCTTATGGATCTCGACTTCAAGAAGAACGTTTCAAGATCGATCAACTCACCTTGGACAATTTGCGCAAGAAGCTAATGATAACACCAGCGATGATGAAGATTCTGGGAAGTGTTTTATTTATGCATCCCATGCCATATGTGCAAGAGTTTCCATTTCAGGTCAGATCTGACAAGAGAATTATCATTGACGATCAAGCCTGGTGTGGTGTTCCAGTGCGAGTGGCTCTCCAAGAGATGAGCTTTGAGAATCTGGGAATGACTAATTTCTTTCCTTACTCTCCAGAGGAAAATTTGAGTGTTATCGAGAATTGTTCTTTAAAGAATTATCGCAAAAGCAGACAAGGCAGAGAGAAAAAGTTTGGAGTTTATTTTAACCCAATTGACAATGGAACAGTGATCGACAAAATTCCGGCGGAACTTGGATTGAAAGTAAAAAGTTTTTTGCTTTCGAGTGATCAGCTGAAAAACTCAGCACCTATTCATCACATTGATAGGATCTTCGAAACCTCGCTGGAAGGAGGTAAAGAGGTTTTGATATTGAGAGACAACTTTGTTAGCGAAGAGACAAAGATGTTGGTGACTTCCTGGGCTCCAACGATAACTTTCAACGAGATCCGAGAGGATCGTTTTCTCAAGATTCGCGCCAAGAAGCTTGTTGAGGTTCAGGGCTTTGGACGTTGTCCCAACAAAAATTGTATAACAAACAATGATCCGGAAGCCGCTACAAAATTTGTTCATGTTGGTGATGCGTTGCGGTGTTGGTATTGCGAGAAAAAGTTCGAGAGAAGTCAAATCGTCTAGAGTTTATTTTATTTCTAACAAGATGGCACAATCTACATCATGTGTACATCAATCAAAAAGACCGGTGCTCAAAAAGCTCCGGTCTAAAACTTTTTTAGAAACAATGATGTTGTTTATATTTTATATAAACGATTATATAATAAAGAAGTTTCAATGCATTCCTAGTTATTCAAGAATCTCTTGACCATCGTTGTAATCTTTCTGTTGTTGCTTTCCCAGACGATTGTTTTGTCGCGTTTGAACCAAGTTCGTTGGCGTTTAGCATATCTGCGTTCGGCATGAAAAACTTTCTCTTTTAATTCCTCTTTGTCTATTTTTCCTTGGAGGAATTCAGGAATCCAGAAATATCCTAAACCAAATAACTGGATCTTTTTCCAGCTCAAGTGATATTTTTTTCTCAAATTTTTAACTTCATTGATCATTCCAGCTGTCCAGCGACTCGAGAGTCGTTTTTTTATTTTTTGATCCAACTTTTCTTGAGGCCAGTCAATGCCAATTTGAAGGAATTGTTGATTGTTTGGTTTTGATTGGCGATCAATTCTTGGGACAGATCCAATGGCTTTGCAAATTTCAATTGCGCGGACGAGGCGTTGTTTGTTTTTGGAATCAATTGTTTTGGAGCGGGAGGAATCAAGTTTTTTCAGTTGAGTATGTAGT
>JAYEIQ010000003.1:0-5441 GCA_034660175.1 Patescibacteria group bacterium
ACAAATAGTTTTTTCTTGTTAACTTCTTGTTCCATTAGTACCTTTAAAAATATTACGTGTAGATCGCCTTTTTTCAAAGAACACTTTTCTTTCCTTTGATGCCGCACAAACCTCTTTGGAAAAAATCGTTCTTCAAAACAATCTACCTGTTCATTATTGAACACTTTCTGATCTCAGTCAAGGTTGTCATCACTCTAGAATCGATCACACCTCACACTGAAAAGATTTTCTATATAGACAATCACCATTCACATGTGATATCATGCACATATTGGACATGAAAACCCAAACAAAAAAATGGACAATAGCGAAATCAAAAAACCAATAACTTTGGTCGTGCTTGACGGCTGGGGTCAATGGAATCAAAAACAAGGAAATGCCATTGCTCAAGCCTCACTTCCAACAATAGACAAGTTGGACAAATATTATCCCAAGCTTCTTCTTCAGGCATCTGGAATGTCCGTTGGTTTGCCATGGGGGGTGTTCGGAAATTCTGAAGTTGGTCATCAAACAATGGGATCTGGTCAAATAATCTATCAATATAACCCTATCATTACAGCGTCTATTGAAAACGGAACTTTTTTTCAGAATGAAATTTTGCTCAACGCCATGGAACATGTCAAGAAAAATAAATCTTCTTTGCATTTGATGGGATTGGTTAGCGATGGTGGTGTTCACTCACACATTGACCACCTCACAGCCTTGATTGAGATAGCAGCAGAACAAAAAGTCAAACACTTCTATCTCCACATTATCACAGATGGTCGAGACACTGCTCCAAAGGATGCCAAAAAATTCGTTGAAGAAATCATAGAAAAACTATCAAAAATAGATGGAGGAAAAATAGCTACTATTGCTGGAAGATATTATACAATGGACCGAAGCAATAATTGGGACAGAATTCAAAAGTCTTTCAACGCAATGGTTGATGGACAAGGTATAGAAGAACGTGATCCCATTGAAGCTATAGACAGACAATACGATAGAGAGTTGACCGATGAATATATTGAACCGATTGTCATGGTTGGAACAGACGGCAAGCCCACAGGAAAGATTAAAGACAATGATGCAATAATCTTTTTCAATTTTAGAAAAGACCGTGCACGACAAATTTCAAGAGCTTTTACCTCTAACGGAATCGAGGGACTTGATCAAGACTCTCTGCCAAAAGATTTAAAATTTGTTTGTTTCACAAAGTACGAAAATGACCTTCAGGCTGATATTGTTTTCCCACCTCAAAAGATCACAACACGCCTTGGTGAGATCATTTCCAAAGCAGGGAAAACACAACTTCGAATTGCTGAGACTGAAAAATATGCCCACGTAACATATTTCTTCAATGGTGGAGTTGAAAAGCCCTACCAAGGAGAAGACCGAATTGTTGTTCTTTCTAAAAATGTTTCATCCTATGCAGATGTACCTGAAATGAGCGCCCAAGAAGTCACTGACAAGCTCACAGAAGCAATAGACAATAATGAGTATGATTTTGTACTTGTAAATTATGCGAATCCTGATATGGTCGGACATACAGGAAATTTTGATGCTGGAGTGAAGGCTGTCGAATTCGTTGATGGATGTTTGGACAAACTGATAAAAACTGTTTTGAAAAAAAATGGATGTCTGCTCATCACTGCAGATCACGGTAACGTTGAAGAGATGGTCAATTTGAGAACAGGAGAAAAAGACACAGAACATTCGATCAATCCTGTTCCTTGCTGGTTCATCACGGCAGAAAACCACAGAGAAAGAGCGCGATCAAAAGATCCCAAAACGAACATTGAAGGAATGCTGGTTGACATAGCACCAACAATACTTCAACTTATGAATCTCCCAGAACCAGAAGACATGACAGGACAAAGCTTGTTTGAATCATTCGAGGAAAAATAAAAAGATGCTCAATTTTACAAACAAAAATCCCGATCATTCGGGATTTTATCGTCTTTCTATTATGCACAAACAAGCACTTCAACAAACCTGGATGTGAATATACAAAACCAAGTCAAACATATTCGGACTTAAACGTTCATTCGATATCAACTAAAATTGCCTCTCGCGGACATTCGTCATCAGCCCTTTTTGCGCATTCAAAATCATCCTGCACAATAACTTCAGATTTCATATTCTCATTTAACCTGAAAACTCCTGGGCAAATCTCTGTGCATCTTCCACAGCCGACACATCTATCTTGATCTACTTTTATAAACATATTTACATTTTCATGGAATTATGAAATCATACTTTATCTACATAGCTATTATAACAAATGTATATTTTTTGAAAAGTCAACCGATACTTCAATACTAAACAATTGATATGGAAACAAAAATCATATACAATGGAAAAGTAACCCAATAAATCAAAACAACAATAGAAATGAAGAAAACAGTCCTATTTTCCATTTTGTTGATTTCATTCTCTGTTATGACTGGTTGCTCAGATCAAGGAACAACAGACAAGGACAATATTCAACAAAAACAAGAAGAAGTTGATTCAAGCAAGCTTTCAAGCAAATTGAAAACTAAAAAAACCAAAGAGCCTTCTCAAACCACTAAAAAAGAAACAACTATGAATGAAGACCGGCAAACAGACACACCTGAAATTGACCTTTCTTATTTGGAAAAATATTCTGTGGCAACTCTCAAAACATCCGCGGGTGACATTTCCTTGGAATTTTTTTCCAACGATGCACCAAAAACAGTCAGCAACTTTTTCAAGCTATCCGAGAAGAAGTTTTATGATGGTGTTACTTTTCATCGTGTGATTAAAGATTTCATGATTCAGGGTGGAGATCCAAATTCCAAAGATGACGATCCTTCCAATGATGGTCAAGGTGGTCCGGGATATACAATTCCAGCAGAAATCGGACTTAAGAACACCAAAGGAACACTTGCTACAGCACGACTTGGTGACTCAATGAACCCCGAAAGAGACTCCAGCGGAAGCCAATTCTTCATCAATTCGGTCAATAATTCCTTTCTTGATGGACAATATACAGTCTTCGGAAAAGTAACCTCGGGAATGGATATTGTTGAAAAAATTGAAAACACAAAAACTGGTGCCAATGATCGACCAATAGACGACATTGTCATCAAGTCAGTGGAACTCACAAAAAAATAACAAATAACGAAAACCCTGGTTGAACAACGCTCTTAAAACGCGGTTTAACGAGGCAAGCAAAAAATGAAAAGTATTCAAGAAGTGTTTATCAATCTAAAAGAAGTATCTGAAGAGCAAAAAGAGATTCGAAAGGAATATCGCGATGCTCTCACCCAGGCTGATAACTATGAAGAAACCTTAGAAAAACTAGACGAACTCAAGCAAGAGAAAAAACAAATAGAAGAAAAGATCCAAGGCACAATGGGATCTCGCTGGGAAAAGCTTGAAGATTTGAAAAACAAGGCGAAAGAGCTCAAACAAATGCAAAGTGATGTTGCTATAACAACTTTGATGGACGGAAAAACTGTTGAAGTGCAAGACGAGTTCAACAACGTCTATGAACCGGTTTTTTCGGTTTCGTTCAAAAAAACTTCAGCGAAGAACATTCCTGGTCTGGAAGAATAGTAGATTGTCTTCATATTTAGACTTTACATTAGACTTTACTATAGTAAGGTCTAATTTTTTATAAAAAAACGGGTCATGGAAATTTCCACGACCTCGTTTTCTTTTTTTTCTTGCGCTCAGAACGCAAACAAGTTTATTTACTGGATGATTAATCCTTTACATAATAATTGGTTCTGAATTTCTTAGTTTTCATAACCCTTTTTGTGGACATAAACAAACACCGCTACCTTCTGTCCTTTTTTGAGATGTTCACAATGAAAATGCATCAATGCGAACAGTCCCGGCAATAATCCATATCGTTCTTTGAAAGTTCTGATATAATCAGGTGTCGCCTCTTTGATATAGGTATCCAGAACAAAGATGTTTCCCGTGAGAATATGTCCATAGACAAATCCGTCTATTCCCTTCTCGCTAACATCAGAAATTGCCGGAAAACCACCAATCATAATCAACTCACTATTCATGTTTTTCATTACAGCCTTCTCCTTTTTAGAAGCTTTCTTCAATAAAAACCAGATACGGTTTTTTGGCAAAAAGAATTGAGTTGTTTTGAAGATTGGATCTCAAGACAAGTTGTTCACTCCCGTTTTTCAGAATAACCCAACCCAAAGTGAATTTGGAAACACCTAAAGCAAGTTTGTTTCTTCTGACAAAGGCCTTGAGCCTTTGCATGGCGATTTTCCTGGCATGGCCCATGCTAAAGGCAGAAAAAACAATTTTAAAAGCCTTGGAATCATTTTCATCCCATTTTCTCTTCGGACAAAACTTACCACTCAACACCCACTTCGACTTTCGTTGTGATTTTTTTGGCAATTTTTACCTCCCATGTTGAAGTTTTCTATGTTTTGCGAATAGCACTTGTCAAAAAACTATTAAATCTCATGATAACACAATTTTCTCAGCCTGTAAAGAAAATAAATACCCATTAAAATGATTATTTTAATGGGTATTTAATCATAGATCCAGATCTATGATTCCTGCTGAAGATCAATAAAAAATACTAGCATTAATGCCAGTACTAATATAAAAATAGATCCTCCTACAAAAGTTAAGGTGAATTATTTTTTGCAAAAAATAAGAGAAAATGCCCTGGGGTAAGAAATTTGATAGGTCTATTTGAGGGACAAAAATAGCTTGATTAAGCCAAAAGATACAAATAGCACATTAGAGTAACTACAACTTTTTAGCTTAACAATAGCAAAACTCAAATATTGAAGTGCGAGATTTGCCAATTGTTAGAAAAGAATTGAGAATTGTTAACGTTGTTAAGATATGTCCCTACGGTGAAAGAAGTTTAAAAAGATGGTTGGCTCTTTACAGAAAATATGGTGAAAAAGGATTAGAGCCAAAAAATACCCACCCAATAAGACTCTTTGTTTAACACATCAACAGGACCTTGAAGACCTCATAACTTTGCCTCAATTGCAAGTTTCCTGGTCAATCTTCGAACTTTTGAGTCGTCTTGTCTAAAAGATTTTTGCATAGAAAAAAACGAGGTTCTAATTTCAGAATCTCGCTTTTTCAGTTTTGATGTTCCATTGTTTTGTTTTTGTTGTTAATAAGGAACTTAGGGAGCTGTGAGTCTAAAGTTTGTTGGAGCAGAAAGACCTTTAGAAACAGAAACAATCACTTCAATCGTTGTAGTGGCTGTCTTCACTTCTCCCCAACTGCTTGTTGTGGTAAGAGCCACGGTGTATACCCCCGATGTTGAGTAGGTATGACTTGGACTTGCTTCCGAAGAAGTTTGTCCGTCACCAAAATCCCAAAGATAGGAGCTTATTGAGTTTGGACTTCCTGTTGATTGATTAATAAAGTCCACCACCAAGGAAGCTTCGCCTCCGGTCGTGGATGCTACAAACCGAGAATTGAAATGAGGGAGA
>JAYEIQ010000004.1:0-97619 GCA_034660175.1 Patescibacteria group bacterium
AAAGAAAAACCAGAAGATGTCAAAAAGGCATTGCTTGAACAAGCAAAGGCGATTGCCGGGGGAGTGGAAGTTGATCCTGAAATTTTGGCCAAGACAATGATAGAGAAAAGACGAATCGGGGGGGGGCTTGTAGGAATTAAATTCAAAGACGCGGTTGATGCAATGGAGTTCGCGGATTTTGTTGAAATCGCAAAAGAGGCATTAAACAGTCATATGGAAGAGGTAGATCCCTCGAAACAAAAAACTGTTTTGACGGAGCGTGACATACCAGATTTAGATATGGATGACATAGACAGGATGTAGGACGTCGGAAAAACATATTTTACACCAGGTGTTTTTATCGTGTTTCATTGTTAAAAGAATTGTAAGATCAGTTTTTTGGCTAACCGTTTCATAGATCATTTTTAATATTTCCAGGTATATCGTTTACTCTGGCGCGGGACAGATTTTGGGTTTGGTGGATTGCGGGCATTATGGAAATGATAGTCGCTTTTTATCTTATTAAAAAACATTTTGGAATTTCAATAGCTATTCAGCCTGGTGATTCGCTGAAGCAAAAGAAAATTTATCGCATTCATCTACAGATTTACATCAATGCTTTTCACTGCCTATTAGCAGTCAGGTTCTAATGGCGGATAAAAAAATCTACCAACCGGACTTCCGACTGGTGGCTAATTTATTCAATAGTCAAAACTGTATTTCTGAGTAAACACTATGGGTGTCATATACTCTAAGCCTTGGTGCGGTCTATGGAAATTATATTCAATTAGCCATCCAATTATGTTTCTATTGAATATGTTTATATTGGTGGACATATTTCCCAATTGGATGAATTCTTCTTTCACGGTCCTATTGGATCTTTCAACATCCGGATTATCTTTTGGCGTTCTGTTCCTTGAATAGTATTGTTGTATGTTCAGTCCTATGGGGTGGGTGATTAGAAGAAATAATAAAAGCCTCCGAAGAAACATTGTGTGATGATTGTTGTGCATGTGCTTACATGCATGTTTCTTGGAGACTTGTTTGATCAGTTGATCAATTTTTTGTGTACTATCTATTACTAGATTAACTATAGTATAGCAAGCTGAAATTATTTGTCAAGTGTGTGTGGTAATGTCTAAACACATTTGGCACTTTTGCCAGAATTAACTCTAAACTGTTAGTTCTGGTTGAAATGTGTAAACAGATGCCAAAAACAATTAAAGAAGAACATTTACGTTGGGTGTCGCCTATCATAAACAAAGAAGCTAAGTTAGTTGGTATAGGAAGAATATATCTACACAGTAAAAGAAGCCTGGAACTGTTGTTAATAAGCAGTCTTATCAATAATCTAGTAGTTAAAAGTATACGATGGACAGTTTAGTGGTAATTCTGTTAAATTTTTAAATAAAATAATCAAAGAAGCCACTTTTAAAAGTAAGGCTCTTAAAACAGATAATCATTCTACTTTTGCTAATAGGCATACTGGATACTTAAAAAGCTCTGATCCAATTAACCATAGATTGCACTACTTAGATGTATTTTGTTCTAAAGTTGGGATTATTCATAAACAAAAGGGAAGAAAGTGTATAACGTGCAATAAGGGCTTATTTCGTGTATGATAAAGGAGTTCAGACAAAAACAGAATAGAAATAATTCTATAAGTACACAAAAGTGATCACAATCAGACAGCTCATCGAAGTCGTCAAGGAAGCGGGGACAGCAGCGATGGAATTCTATGATGACCCAGATGTCTATTATAAAAAAGATGACAGTCCCTTGACCAAGGCGGATTTGGCGTCAGAGAAAGTTCTTCTTGATCGTCTCAAAGAATTTGGTGATTTTGGATTTTTGTCTGAGGAAAGTGCCGATGATAAATCAAGGTTGGACAAAGAATATACTTGGATTATCGATCCATTGGATGGAACAATGGACTTTATTCAAAAGACAGGAGAATTTTCAGTGATGGTTGGTTTGGTGAAAGGTGGGTTGCCAGTAATGGGTGTGGTCTATCAACCATCAATTGAGAAAATATATTTTGCAGAGAAAAGCAAAGGGGCTTTTGTGCGAATCGGTCAGGGAGCTGAGATCAAACTACGAGTTTCGCAAGTTTCTGACTTGAAGGAGGCTCGTTTGGTGGTGAGTCGCAATCACTTGAGCAAAAGGGATAGCTCTGTTGCAATTGATATGGGATTGGGTAACTATGTTCAAGCAGGCTCGAATGGAGTGAAGATGTGTTTTATTGCTCAGGGGAATGCAGAACTGTTTTTCAACTCATGGACAGGATTTGGTGAATGGGACAGTTGTGGTCCGGATTTGATCTTGAGAGAGTCTGGAGGAGTGGTAACTGGTATGGATGGAAAACCGCTCAAATATAACAAAGAAGTTCCAAAAAGCGATCGTGGCATTGTTGCCAGCAACGGATTGCTTCACGATGACATAATCAACAACTTTGCAAAAAGGAAATGATCGACCAGCGACAACTCAAGAATCGAATAAGTTTAAAAAAATCAGTCTAAGGACTGGTGTTTTGCTGAAGATGTGGTATAGTGAAGAACCCAAAAAATATTGATTCACAAGAAAAGTTCATGTTTTTTTGTGAGTCTAAAATTGTTTTGGATTTAAGAAGTTTTTTGAAAATTAGAGTTCGACAACTCAAAATGGAAAGGAGGTGTAATGCTTGTTGTTCATGACTCTTTATTGGAAACCTTAAAAGTGATTAATGTCACGAAGGGAGGCTTAAATGTTCGTTAAAAAGAGGCTGTGGCTTTTTCTGGTGATTATATTTTTCCTGCTAACTTCTGGTGTACAAGCTAGAAAAGTTCTCTTTGTGGGGATATACGGTGGGATTGACACTTTCATTTTGGATTCAGGGGATTTTTTCCCAGGTGCACAGGCATCCGGAGGGGAGTGTTCTGTTTTTGGCAGGAATGAAAGAGTCGACAAAAATCCTTGTCTATTTCCATATGATGAGTATTGTGGTTATGACTCGAGTGAACGTCCCGAGAGTGTGGCTCACTTTATGCATGGTCTAGACGGAGCAGTCTTATTCTTAGAGGAAAAGCTGAATTCTATTGGTCTTGAGTATAGAGCCAGAATTTTTTCTGGAATAGAAAATGTTAATACTGCTTTAGATTGGCTTTTTGGCAACTATGACGCTGGTGACTTTGTGTTTATCAGTGGTCACAGCGCTGGAGCTGGAGCTGCTCTCGAGATTTCTAGGCGTTTTGGGCAAAACAATATTGTACATGTGCTGGGCATTATAGATAAAGTTTCACTTTACAGTGATAAAATTTCCAGCAATGTCGCTAATGCCTATGCTTTTTATCAGCGTGAGTGTTTTCAGCTGACAATGACGGGTTTGAATTGCATGCTTGAGGGAGAAAGTAATTTTCCGTTGGAATCTCCAAATAAGACGAACTTACAGGTTTATAAACTCGAAAACATCGTTGATGCTGGTGGTGGCCCGCACAGTGATATGGATAATGATCCCAGGGTTTGGAAATATTTGGCAATTGTCATGGCAAAATATGTCTCTGATAGTGTGCAATACATCAGTATGGAGGATCCTCCTGACATCAATGATTTTGTGGTGCTACACTATTCTCCGGAGACGGGTATGGTTCGAAACGAAATTGACTATGAAATCACCCCAGATCTCCATATCACCTCTGTCAAAGGAGGGTTGGCATCGGAAGACTATGATGACATGAACCATTCTATCACGGAAACCATCATTCCTGGCCAATGTGTCAAAACAAGTTTCGTTGCACGATATATCAATGAAGCTGACCAGGAGGCAAAGGATGTTGACTTCGATTGGAGAGCAGATTCAGACAGATCTTGTTTTGATGAAGAGGATAACAACCTTTGCAATGAAAACCTTGAAGATGTCGATGCTGGCGAAAAGAACAAGAAAACGTTCAACAATGCCAACCTTTGTGTCTCAAGTGACGGAAAAACACTTACGCTCACTGGTCCCGATGGATCTATTAGCTCCAACTTTCAATCAGATGGGGTCGATCAAATTGCAAATGTGTATGTCTTTGCTGATGTGGAAGAAAAGGGAAGAGACAATGGAGATCAAGACATTTCTGACGAAAACAGTTCAGATGAATATGTCAAAATAGAAGTTGTTCTCAGCTCATCTCTTCATTATCGTGAGCTGCTCACACATGAGCAGGAGGTTGCAGTTTTGACAGTAATCGAAATGATGGTTAAATAGGAAACAATTCAACAAACATTTGAAAGAGAAAAGGAGAAACGAAAATGAAGAAGATCATGAAAAGTATGATGGTAGTAGTAGTTTATTTGGTGATATCTGGAGCAGTTTGCTGGGCTGGAGAGTATCAGTTTCAGGCAGGTGACAAGTTTCCACAATTTCATCTTACACCAGTTGGACTTTCTATTTGGGGTAGTGCTATAGATAATGCAACGGGATTTAACAATCTAACTGTTCTAGAAGAAGACGTTCCGTATGAGACAATTAAAGCTTGGTATGGGACCATGTTGGTAGCAAGGATAGCAGACAGAGTTGTTCGTATTATTTATGATGACAGTTCTGGCAAAATCACCAAGGTGATTCCATGGTAAAAGCTGTATATTAACGTTTTAAATATTTGGAGGGACAACGAGAGTAGATCCCCTGACTTGGAAAAGTAACAAGCAGGGGATTTTATTTTGGCTGGATTTTTTTGCTTGTGAGATAGAATCAAAGTATTATTTTTAATTTGTTAGTTTCGTGAAAACAAATTAATCATAAAAAACAGAAAAATGGAAAAGGTAGTGATGAAACTGAAAAAAGTTAATCGCTATAGTTATTCTTTAATTATTCCAAAAGAATTTATTGCAAAATACAGTTGGAGAGAGCGTCAAAAATTTGTAATCAAGGATAAGGGAGGAGGGGCTGGAAATAAGAGATTGGAAAAATAGATAGCTATCAAGTCTGGATTTTGTCATTGTTTCAATGTATACTTATCGTATGTGACGCTGGATTGTGTCAGATGTGGTTTGTTATGATAAAAATAATAAAAAATGAATATAAAAGGATACATCAAAGAATCAATTAAAGTAAAGCAAATCATTCTTGAGAGTGAGAAGTTGATGGAGTTATTAAAATTTTGAATGGATGTTTTGTTGATTTGGGAAGATGTTGGTTACTTGGAATGGCGGAAGCATTGTTGATTCACAACACTTTGTTGCTGAGATTGTTGGCAGGTACAAGTTGGGGCGAAGGGGCTATCCAGTAATTGTTCTAACTACAGACACTTCCATTTTGACTGCTTGGACAAATGATTATGAATACGATACTGTATTTGAGAGGCGAATTGAAGCTTTAGGAGAAGAGAAGGACGTTTTTTTGGAATTTCAACTAGTGGTAATTCAAAAAGTATTGTTTTAGGTGTTGAAAAAGCGAAAAAAATGGAATGAGCACAGTTTATTTGTTGGGCAAAAATGAAGGTGAGCTGAAAGATTTGGCAGATATATCGATTATTATTCCATCGAAAAACACACTAAGGATTCAAGAGGCATATATAATGATAGTTCATATTATTTGTGAAGAAATTGAAAAGAGTTTTAAATAAAAAGTATGAAAAAAGAAAACAGAAGATTCTTTAAAATTATTAAAAGATTTGATAAGAGAAGCATCTGTGTAATCGGGGATTTGATGCTTGATCAATTTATTTGGGGAAAAGTTAAGAGGATTTCCCCAGAAGCTCCAGTTCCGGTTGTGCTTGCGCAGAAAGAGACCTTTGTCCCTGGTGGTGCAGGTAACACTGCATTTAACATCGCATCTCTGGGAGGTAAAGTTACTTTAGTTGGTGTTGTTGGTGATGATTTATGTGGTGAACAATTGAAAAAGGAGCTTGAAAAAAGGAGAGTAAATGTTATGGGGATTGTTGTTGACAAAGGAAGACTAACCACACAAAAAACTAGAATTGTGGCAGAGAATCAGCACGTTGTGCGTGTGGACAGGGAAAATGTTGAGAAGGTTGATGCTAAGATTTCAAAAGATATTTTTGATTTTGTCGTTAAGAACATTACGTATTTTGATTGTTTGGTTGTTTCTGACTATGCGAAAGGGATGATTGAGAAAGAGTTGGCGCAGGGACTTATTGGACTTGCCAAAGAAAATAAAAAAATGATTGTGGGGGACATTAAACCTTGGCACGCGTCGTTTTTTCAAAATATAGATCTCATTACTCCAAATTTAAAGGAAGCTCAAGAAATTTCAAAGAGAGATAATGTTGAGAGGATGGGGAGGGTTATTCAGTCGAAATTACATTGTAATGTTATCATCACTAAAGGCGCAGGAGGATTAAGCGTTTTTGAGGGTAAAAATATTAGTAATTTCTCAACTCAAACGAGGGAGGTCTATGATGACCCAGATGTCTATTATAAAAAAGATGACAGTCCCTTGACCAAGGCGGATTTGGCGTCAGAGAAAGTTCTTCTTGATCGTCTCAAAGAATTTGGTGATTTTGGATTTTTGTCTGAGGAAAGTGCCGATGATAAATCAAGGTTGGACAAAGAATATACTTGGATTATCGATCCATTGGATGGAACAATGGACTTTATTCAAAAGACAGGAGAATTTTCAGTGATGGTTGGTTTGGTGAAAGGTGGGTTGCCAGTAATGGGTGTGGTCTATCAACCATCAATTGAGAAAATATATTTTGCAGAGAAAAGCAAAGGGGCTTTTGTGCGAATCGGTCAGGGAGCTGAGATCAAACTACGAGTTTCGCAAGTTTCTGACTTGAAGGAGGCTCGTTTGGTGGTGAGTCGCAATCACTTGAGCAAAAGGGATAGCTCTGTTGCAATTGATATGGGATTGGGTAACTATGTTCAAGCAGGCTCGAATGGAGTGAAGATGTGTTTTATTGCTCAGGGGAATGCAGAACTGTTTTTCAACTCATGGACAGGATTTGGTGAATGGGACAGTTGTGGTCCGGATTTGATCTTGAGAGAGTCTGGAGGAGTGGTAACTGGTATGGATGGAAAACCGCTCAAATATAACAAAGAAGTTCCAAAAAGCGATCGTGGCATTGTTGCCAGCAACGGATTGCTTCACGATGACATAATCAACAACTTTGCAAAAAGGAAATGATTAGTCCTCATGGTGGCAAATTGGTTGACAAGACTTTTGTTGGTGATGCAAGTGCTGAGACTGCTCGATTGAGAAAGATTGTGGCAACATTGAAAATTGGTCCGAATCAAATTCAAGATATTGTCAATATAGCTCAAGGGGTGTTTTCGCCCCTTGATGGTTTTTTGAGGGAGAACGAATTTCTATCTGTTTTGAATGAAATGCGTTTGAATGATGGGACGGTTTGGCCGATTCCTATTGTTTTAGATGTTCTAACGGCTGAGAAAAAAAGATTAGAACAACAAGAAAAAATTCTTTTGATTGATTCAAAAAATCAGCCAGTTGCTTTTTTGTCGAACTCTTCTTTTTTTCGTTTTGATAAAGAAGAATTTGCTTTGAAAGTTTTTGGAATCACGGATCAAAATCATCCTGGAGTCAGGGATGTTTTTGAGATGAAGGAATTTTTAATTGGAGGGAAGATTGAGTTGATTGGGCAGTTTCGAGAAAGTGTTGTCCTAAAGAGTCCTGCAGAGATTAGAAGTGAATTTTTGAAGAGGGGTTGGGAATCAATTGTTGCTTTTCAAACTCGCAATGTTCCACACAGGGGGCATGAATTTTTACAGAAGGAGGCTTTAAAAAAAGTAGACGGATTGTTTGTCCAGCCAGTGATTGGAGAAAAGAAAATGGATGATTTCAAAGATGAGTATATTATTGGGAGCTATGAGATTTTGATTGAAAAGCATTTTCCTGCTGGTAAGGCAATGCTTGGTGTATTGCCACTCAAAATGCGTTATGGTGGACCAAAGGAAGCGTTGCTTCATGCAATCATTCGCAAAAATTTTGGTTGCACCCATTTCATTGTTGGTCGTGATCATGCTGGGGTGGGTGATTTCTATCATCCAACGGAAGCACAGGAAATATTTGAACAATTTGGTCCAAGCGAGCTTGGAGTTGAGATCTTGAAATTTCCAGAGGTGGTGTTCGACAAAGAAAAAGGAAAACACTGTTTTGTTGACGAATGCTCTGAATCGAATAGGATAAGGTTCAGTGGCACAAAGTTGAGAGATTTTGTGAAAAACAAGAAAGAGCCTCCAAGACACTTGATCAGGCGTGATGTGTTCGAGTTGCTCTCGAGTAGTGATAATTCGTTAGTTGATGAAAATTACAAAATGAAAACAAGCAAAAGAGGATTTGTTCTTTGGTTCACAGGATTGTCTGGTGCAGGAAAAAGCACTGTTGCGGATTTGGTTTTTGAGCATCTGAGGGGTAATGGCACCAGAATTGAGAGGCTTGATGGTGATGTTGTCCGGGAGAATTTGGCTCAAGATCTTGGTTTTTCCAAAAAAGATCGTGACGAGAACATTCGTCGAATTGGTTTTGTAGCAGACCTGCTTTCTCGCAATGGAGTGGGAGTGATTGCTTCTTTTATTTCTCCCTACCAAAAACAGCGAGATGAGCTGCGCAAAGAAGTCGAGAATTTCATTGAAGTTTTTGTGAATGCTCCTTTGGAGATCTGTGAGGAGCGAGATCCAAAGGGAATGTATAAAAAAGCTCGAGCGGGTGAGATCAAGAACTTTACTGGAATTTCTGATTCCTATGACTCACCAAAAGACCCAGACATTGAACTGAGAACTGACAAGGGAACACCAAGAGAGTGTGTACAGCAGGTGATAGATTATTTAGACGAAAAAGGCTTCATTTAGAGTTGAATACTTGGTCTGATTTTTGGACAGCCTCCAGGCTGGTTTTCGTTAGGAATGTGATATATAATGTTTTTTATAGCAGAAAAATAGAGAAGTGAACATCAAGCAGTAAACAAGTGCCATGAAGGTTTTGTTGTTAAATTATGAATTTCCACCAATTGGAGGGGGTGCAGCCACTGCCACCCTCAATTTATTGAGGGAGTTTTCCAAAAGAAACGATGTTGAAGTGGATTTGATCACTTCATCTGTTGATAAAGAGAGGCAGGAGCAATTCAGTGAGAATATCAAGATATATTTTTTGGACATTGAAAAAAATGGAAGATTGCACAATCAATCCAATGCTGATCTTTTGAAATATAGCTGGAAGGCTTGGAGACTTGCAAGGAAGCTGAGAAAGGAGAAAAAGTATGATCTGATCCATTCGTTTTTTGGAATTCCGTGTGGATTCGTTGCGATGTTGTTAGGGATGTCATATGTTGTGTCACTGCGAGGGTCTGATGTTCCGTTCTACAGTGAAAAATACAAATTGTTGGACACTTTGCTTTTTCAAAGATTGAGCAGAAGAATCTGGAAAAAAGCAGATGTTGTTATTGCGAACTCTGAAGGTTTGAAAAAACTTGCGTTAAAGAGCTCACCAAAGCAAGAAATTGGTGTGATTTACAATGGGGTGGATACGGAAATTTTTGCTCCATCACAAAAAAAGCCAGAGGAGTTCACAATTATTTCAACTTCAAGACTTGAAAAACGCAAAGGGCTTGAATTTTTAGTTGAAGGGTTTGGAAAATTTAACAAACAATACAAGGACAGTAGATTGATCTTGATTGGTGGTGGTGATCAAGAGAATAAGCTTAGAAAAATATCTCATGATTTGGGTGCTGAGAGTGTAGTTGATTTTGTGGGCGTTCTTGATTTAGGCGAGCTTTCAAAGTGGTATAAGAAAGTGGATGTTTTCTCGTTGCCTTCATTCAACGAAGGCATGAGCAACTCTCTTTTGGAAGCAATTGCAAGCGGGTTGGCAATTGTTGCGACTGACACTGGAGGAACAAAAGAGTTAATAAATGATTCAAACGGTATTATTGTTGAAAAAGGTAGCAGTGAGGATGTTTTCAGGGCGTTTGAGAAACTGTACACGGACAGGCAATTGCTTGAATCAATGAAAGAGAAAAGTCGAGAAAAAGCACTTGTGATGAGTTGGATAAATATGTCAAATCAGTATTTAGAGGTATATAAAAAAGTATAGAGCTAGCTCTATACCTAGCTCTATACCCATGTTATAATCATGCTGTAGAATTGAAACGAAAACTATGGCTCAAACAAAAAAAGAAGAAAGAATAACAAGAAAGCTTCAAAGAGTAGGTAGGGGGAGAACTTACAGCATCACAATTCCAATCGAAATTATTCGTTCTTTTGGTTGGAAAGAAAAACAAAAGTTGGTTTTTGAAGCAGATAAAAGAAGAAATGTGATCAAGATCAGAGATTGGGAATAGAATATTAATTAATTTGGAGAGATAACAATAAACTTCAATGTTGAAGCTGATTAAAGACAACTGGGCCAAACTAGCTGATCAATTGGCGGGCAAGAAGCTTTACTGGTTCAAGAGTCCTTCTGGGATCTTACTTCTGGGTGCCACCGAAAAGATCTTAAATAAATATTGTAGAGGAAAAGTTTTGGATGTTGGAGCAGGGAGATTGGCATACAAATCATTGCTAGAGAAACATTGCGAGGAATATAAAAGCATTGATTTTAAGGCAACCAGTCCTGAACTTGATTTTGTTGGTGACGTACAAGACATGGAAGTTTTGAATGATGATCAATTTGACACAGTTTTTTGTTCTCAGGTACTGGAACATATTCCAGAACCTCAAAAAGCAATGAACGAGATCAGTCGAATCTTGAAACGCGGTGGAAAGGCGATAATCTCAGTTCCTTTTTTGGGGTATTTACACAATGAGCCTTATGATTTTTTTCGTTATACGAAACATTCTTTGAGATTTATTTCTAAGAGAGCGGGATTTGAAGTTGTGGAAATAAATGAGGTTGGTGGATTGTTTTCCTTTCTCGGCTACATTTGGTCTACTTTTTTTATTGGGTTATTTGCTGGAATTCCATTTTTGGGATATATAGTATTGTTAGTAAATATTCCGCTTTCATATTTTTTTATTTTACTTGATGTTGTTACGATGAATAAGAAACTGATGCCATTGAACTATCTTTTTATTCTTAAAAAAAGGGATGTATAAAATAGGGTTTGTTGTAAGAGCAATAAACAAGGGTGGAGGTGTAAAAATGGTTGTAAAAAATTTGCTGAAAAAAATTGATTTGTTGATGTTCACAAAGAGAGATTTGCAATTCATTGTCTATGCTGACAAGGAATATGATTTCTTGAGAGGATTGAAAAATATTAAAGTGGAAATTATTAAAAAACACAATGTGCTGCTGTGGGATAATATTTATCTGTATTGGAAACTAAAAGGAGATGGTTTGGATTGTGTTGTTTATCCCAAAAATGTTATCCCTCCTTCAAATCTCTCTTTAAAGTGCAAAAAGATGATTATTGTTCACGATTTAGCACATTTCAAACAAGGTCTTAATGCATATAAATTTTGGGATGTTGTTTATATGAAAATGATGATAGGTGCTTCTTGTAGAAAAAGCAACCATATATTTTCAATTTCAGAGTTTACTAAAGAGAAAATAGTGAAAGAATTTAACATGAATGAAAGTAAAATCACGGTAATTCATGAGGGGGTAGAAAAAAAATTCAAAGAAATAAATAACAAAAAATTATTAAGCGAGGTGGTTGATAAGTATGGATTACAATTGCCTTTTTTTCTATATCCTGGATCAATCAGCCCGCGGAAAAATATTCTCAGAATTTTGGAGGTTTTCAATAATATCAAACATGAGATTCCTCACATGCTCTATTTTACGGGAGCGCGAGGGTGGAAAAATAAAGAGGTTTGGGAATATATAAGAGAAAAAAATTTGCAAAAAAGAGTTAAAAAAATAGGATATGTCAAGGAGAATGAACTCCCAATCTTTTATAATCTTGCAGATCTGTGTTTGTATCCAAGTCTCTATGAGGGTTTTGGGTTGCCTATTCTTGAGGCACAGGCATGTGGGTGTCCCGTATTGACGTCCAATGTTTCAAGCTTGCCGGAAGTTGCAGGAAATGGAGCTGCTATTGTTGATCCATACTCAACGGAAGATATAAAAAAAGGTATATTGAAAATACTCAGAGACGGTAAATATCGAGAGGTGTTGGTAAAAAGTGGTATGGAGAATGTAGGAAGGTATAGCTGGAAAACATCTGCGAAGAAGATTGTTGAAAAAGCATCTTAAATTTAGGTAAAATCTTTTATGGCAGAGAGTGATTTCAAAATTGACTTTGTTGGTGTCGGGGCGGAAAAAGCGGGTAGTTCATGGGTTGCTGCCATGCTTGATGCGCATCCTGAAATTTGTCTTTCGCAACCGAAAGAAGTGCAGTATTTTAATGAAAAATCAAGTTATACAAGGGGATTGAATGCAAACTTCAACAAGGGTTTTGGTTGGTATGAAAAGCACTTTATCCATTGCAAAAAAAACTCAATTAAAGGTGAGTTTTCCACTGCCTATTTGCCAGATAAAACTGCTCCTAAAAAAATATTTCAGAGTTTTCCGGGAGTAAAATTGATCGTCTGTTTGAGAGATCCCGTTGATAGAATGTACTCCCAGTATTGGATGTATAAGAATTATTTTCTCAAAGAAAAAAGACCTTTTAGTGAGGTCGTGAGAGAGGAGAAAGAATATACAGAAAAAAGTCTGTATTTTAAACAGATAAAAGAATATCTGAAATATTTTTCACTTGAGAATATCCTATTTATAACACTTGATGAGATAAAGGAAAATCCGAAGATATGCCACAAAGCGTTATACAAGTTCGTTGGGACAAGGAATGTGGACTTTGTTCCAGGGAAAGGTGTCTTTGGGAGAAAAAATAAGGCGAAGAGAGTTAGATTTAGGTCTGGGCTTGTTCTAATTAACAGATTATCAAAGATATTCATATTTTTAGGTTTCTCTCGAGTTTTGAAAGTTCTTGTTAAGTACGGGTTCAAGGACTTTTGTTTGAGAATAATTTCGGATGAAAGTAGATATCCTCCAATAGACAAAGGATTGAGAAGCGAGTTGATTAAAAAATTTATTTCTGATATTGACGATTTTGAGAGACTGACGGGAAAGAACTTAAGTTCATGGAAAAAAACATGAGACATTCAAAAAAATTAAGAGTAGCTCTTTTGACGCCAGATTTTCCTCCAAACCCGCGAGGTGGTTGTGGTGTAAGTTCTAACTTACTTGTGCAAGAGCTTAGAAAGTTGGGTTTATGTGTTGATGTGTATAGAGTAGGAAAGAAGGAGATAGCAGAGAAAAGCTCAAGTGGCAACATTTATCACTTTGTTGGTTTTCGGAAAGTTCCTATGATCAATAATTTGTTTGCGGTTATTCTTCTTCGCGGGAGGCTAAAAAAATATGATATAATACATGTCTACAATATGAGTCTTATCCCTGCAGCTGTACTCCTGAAGGGGAGAGATTCAAAAATATTTGCCACTATCAACAACACAAATGGAGCTGTCGCTAGTACCTTTGTTGGAAAAAGAAAATTCAAGAATAAGATTAATGACTGGTTAACAACGTGGATGATTAAACTTTTTAGAGGTGGTGTAGATTGCTATATTGCGCTCACTGCTTTTTTGAGGAGGCTGTATATTGAAAATGGTTATGTTGGTCACAAAATCAAAATGGTGCCGAATATGTATGATGAAATTTTTGTGGCAAAGCGCAATAAAGAGAGCAGAAAAGATGGGCATGTAAGGATTTTGTACGTTGGTCAGCTTGGTGACAATAAGGGCGTATTGGATTTAGCTGTAGTGTGTAAGGATTTGTTAAATGACAAAAAATGGAAAGATAAACTGAAGGTAAAAATAATAGGAGATGGAAAGTTGAGGGGGGTAATTGAGACAATTTTAAAGAGGGAGATAGAGAGTGGTTCGGTCGAGATCTTTAACGAGCAATATGAAGATCTCCCTGATGAATATTGGAACTCAGATCTGCTTATTCATCCTGCAAAATGGGATGAGCCCTTTTCAAGAACCTGGCTTGAAGCCATGGCTTCAGAGTTACCCATTTTATCATCGGACAATTCTAGTGCCAAAGAAGTTCTTGCTGGTTATGCTATTTTTTTCAAAATGGGAGATAGAGAGAGTTTGAAAAGAGCCATGTTGGAATTTTTAAAAAACAAAACAAGGGAAGACGACGGTTTTTTTGTTGAAAGATTTAACCCGAAGAAGGTAACGAATAAAATAGTAAAATATTATCAAATAGAACATGAAATATAACATTCACTACTTTAACGAGGCTTTGTATCCTGGCATGTCGGCAAATAAAGTTGCAAGAGTAGAGATGGCCAATTCATTCTTGAGGGTTGATAAGGTTGAAGGAGTGTTTTTTTGGTTTCTCAGTAATCGATATTTTTTTAACGAAAGGTCCTGTTTTGCAAATCAGTCACTGGATAAAGGGGTTACCCCTAAGAGAGTTTGGGTACCTTTTTTCTCTGACCCTCTTGAAGTGACTGGAACAAAGATTGATAAGGCTGTCAGATTTGTAACAAAAAGGGTATTGTTTCTATGGGCTCTAGTTTTTTTTGCTATAAAAAGATTTGAAAAAAGTGACCTGGTTTTCATTAGAGGAGAACAATTTGTTCTTGCTTTTTGTCTGGGGGCTTTATTGAAAAATGTGAAATTTTCTTTTGAAGTTCACAATTATGAATTCGGAAAATTTTTTTTAAGAGATTTTCTCTATAGGAGAGCCAGCAAAAAGGCGAACGTTATAATTGTCATATCTGGCTATTCAAGAAATCACATGGTCAGAAATGGTGGTATCAAAAGCAGTGCAATTGTGAACCTTCCAAGCGGAGTTAATATCCAGAGATTCTCTGAACTTAGTGGAGACAATGCAGACTATGATTTAAGATTGGAGATTGGTGCTAGAGAAAATGCTAAAATAGCCATCTATACTGGAAGTTTACATAAGAACAGAGGGATAGAAGACATTTTGTTCTGTGCTAAAAAAACTCCCAACATCGAATTTGTTATTGTGGGAGGTAATAAGAGTCAAATAGAAGAGTATTTATCAAAACCTGATGGTGATGCAAAAAATATTCATTTTGTTGGCTATAAATCTAATAAATTGATTCCATCTATTGTAAGTCAAGGGGACGTATTGTTGGCGCCATATTCAAAAAAAATTAAAACTGTTATGCATATGAGCCCAGTGAAACTTTTCGAATATGCAGCAGCTGAAAAACCAGTGGTGGTTTCTAATATATCAGCTATAAGAGAGATTTTCAACGATGACGAGGTTAATTATTTTACTCCTGATGATAGGCGTGATTTGCTGAGATGCACAAGAGAAGTTTTCGATAACTATGATGTTTGTCTAGCTAAAGCAGGAAGGGCAAAAAGAAAAGCTGAGCTCCATTCTTGGGATAATCGAGCGAAAACAATCTTTAAATTATTAAAGAAGGATAATGAACAAAAATAAATTTGATTTGCAGAATAATCAATACAATTTTCCATATCACTATCTTGTTAATTTGAGAGAATATTCGAACTATAAGGAGCTTTCCTGGGGAATAATTTACTATGCTTATATGAAGTATACAGTAGGGTATGTTTATAAGTCGGGCTGTAAATCATTGTTAGACGTTGGCTGTGGTGATGGGAGGTTGATAAGTGAGCTTGCTTCCAGTGATAGCAGTGGGAGTTATGTGGGGGTGGATCTCTCCGAATCGGCTATATTGTTGGCCAAGGCAATGAACCAGAATCTTAAGAATGCTAAGTTCTTACTGAAAAATGTTGGTCAGATAGAGGGAGAGTTCGACATCGTTGTGTTGAATGAAGTCTTGGAGCATATTCCTGACGAAGATCTTGGTGTTTTTACCGGGAACGTCATGAATAAGGTTAAATCAGGTGGTGTGTTAATAGTAACTGTCCCTTCGGTTAACGTGAAACTCAACGAGAAACATTTTAGGCATTATAATCTTGAGATGCTAAGAAAGCAGTTCGAGAAATTAAAATTACTAGAGAATGAAACAAAATATCTTTTTAAGAAAAATCTTTTTTACAAAATAATTAGAATATTTGCAAAAAGATTTAGATGTCCAAAATTGGAGTTGTTTCTGGCAAAAAAATTTTTATTTAATGCCAGAGATAAAAACTGTACCGACATTTTTGTTGTTTTTAAAAGAAAATGAACCATGAGTAATAATTTTATTAGAAGAACTTGTTGTCCTGTTTGTGGAGGAAGAAAGAGAAGGGCTATTTATTTAAAGTCTTTCTCAGATGACGATATTTGGGATTATTTGAATGAATTCTATGAGTCGAAAATCTCCAAGGACATTATAAAAGATGATTTTTACAGCATTGTAAAGTGTAAGAATTGTAGTTTGTTGTACCAGGAGTATATACTCAGTGATAAAAACATGTATTTGCTGTATGAAAATTGGATTTCCGCAGAAAGTAGTCTCCAGAAGAAAATGGTCTCTGATATTAAATTGTTTGAACAGTATGTTCTTGAGCTTAGGAGAATTTATTTGTTTCTCAAAAAGATGCCACATGAGATTAATGTTTTGGAGTATGGAATGGGGTGGGGATTCTGGTCAAGATTGGCCAAAGCATTAAATTTTAAAGTAACTGGAGTTGAGCTTTCCGAATCCAGGGTTGAATTTGCTAGGAGGAATGGAGTTAAAGTGATTGATGATATAAAAAAAGAATTGGATTGTGTTTATGATTATGTTTATTCGAATCAGGTTTTTGAGCATCTAACAGAACCAAAGAAAGAATTGATTGAATTGGCTAGAGTTTTGAAGCCAGGAGGCATTATAGATATCAAGGTTCCTAATTGTCAAAATTTTGAGAAAAAATTTGGTAAAATTAATTGGAGATTAGGATCAAAACCAGTTCATCCACTAGAGCACATAAACTGTTTCAGTCGTCAATCTTTGAAGATATTAGCTAATCAAGCCAAGCTAAGTCTTGTTAGGCGTCCGTATTCTTTCGCGTGCTTCGGGATAAATTCATGTATAAAGGGTCATATCGAGTATATTAACGATGCATTTTTTTCAACAAACGTTTATATGAGGAAGAATAAGTAGTAAGAGTATAAAGAAAGTGTCATGAAGAAAACAAAGAAGTGGATTAAAAACAGATTGGGAACCAAAAACAGGGAAAGATTTTTTTTTCTTTTCAGGCTAATCAAATATCTCAGGAAACAGACAAGGAGAATTTTCAGAGATCTTGGATCTGATGGTAGGTCAGAATTATTGCTTCCTAGTGAAGAATATTTCATTGAAGACAAGAATGTCTTTTTCGGTTATTATGATAAAAGTCCTTTTAGTGATAATGGAGAAGTTATTCTGGTACAAGTTGCTAAAGGTCAAAACAAACATCCTCAAGTGGGTGATGAATTGATTGTTGGCTTTTTTTGCAGGCAGGCAGGCTCTTCTGGAAGAGGAATTGTTGAGTTAGGCAGGACTACCACATGGTGCTGGCAACAAGGTTGCAGATTGCAGTGGTTTCCTGGGGATGGGAGCAAAAAAATTATCTACAACAAATTGATAAATAAACGGTTTTCCTCGGTGGTTCAAGACACAGAAAGCAAAAGAGTGGTTAAGTCGCTTAGTTTTCCTGTGTATGATGTTGATCCAAGCGGGTCTTGTGCCTTAACATTGAGTTTTTCCAGACTATATCGGTTAAGGCCAGGGTATGGCTATGCTGGGATTATTGATGAGACAATAGATGAAAAGATACCGTCTAGTGATGGAATCTGGCTTGGAAATATCAAGAAAAACGAAAAGAGTCTTTTATTAAGTTTAGAAAAAATTTCACAGATGGATTGGAATGAGAAGATGGTTGGGGCACAGCACTATGTAAATTTTATTTCTTACAACAAGGATGGTAGTAAGTTTGCTTTTTTGCACGTTTGGGAAGGGGGGGAGGGGAGATCTGTGAGGTTAATGATTTTTGATTTTGCAAGAGGTGAGCTATCTGTTGTTGGACAAGGTCATGAGATGGTTTCTCATTACTCTTGGATTGATGATAGTTCAATAATTTTTACATCATTAGCGAAAAAAGGATATGGAATATACTACACATACAATACAATCTCAAAAGAAACTATAGTTGTAGGGGGGAACGAACTGACTGGAGACGGGCATCCGAGTGCTTGTGGTGATTCCTCTCTTTTCATTACAGACACGTCTGCTGATGAATATGGTGAGCGAAAATTGATTCTATTCGATGGACTTAAGGGCAAAAAGAGAGAACTTTTTAGGTTAGTCGATCCGATTGGATTTTGGGGTGAGGTGAGGTGTGACTTCCATCCAAGGTGGGATAGTTCTGGGCGCTATGTTTGTATTGATTGTCCTGTAAGTGGGAAAAGGAGAATGTCGGTTTTTGATCTCAGTGTTGTTCTGAGGGATTTTTCTTGAGGGCAAAGTAATTATAAAAAGTTTGGAATACAAAAAAGATAATCGAAGAGATTACCCCACCCAATACTCCAACAAGAGGTATAAGCAAAAGATATGAAACAAATACAAGTAACATAGCAAGAATTCTGCTGTGGTTAATCTCCTTGTTCATATTATTCTTGATTAAGAGAGAAAGGGTTATGTTATACGAAAAATAGAATGGTATAACAATGAGATATATTTGTGACAAAAAAACAACGTCTTCATATCCTGGTCCATAAAGTAGTGTGACTGGGTATTTTATTATTGGAATTATCATTAAAGGAATAATGAACGACAGGGCAAATGGTTTGTAAAAATATTTAAGAGTTATTGACAGATCTTTGTAGATTTTTGGCAGTACTGACTCGATGGTCCCCTTGATAAACTTGAAAAAGATATCGCCCAGTTTCATTGTTAGACCATAAATTGCTATTTGCTCTGGAGCTAGGATTAATCCCATAATGAAAATATCTGCTTTACCAAAAACTATCCCTGATAAATTTGAGATTGTTAGAGCATAACTTTGCTTCTTCCAATGAATGTCTATTTTTCCATCTAATTTAAATGAGCGAGAAGATGTTATAAAAAATAATATATTGAAGAAGGATTGCACTGCTACATAACAAAAGACAATCACCACCAAATTGTTACTGAAATTGCTAATTGCCAAAATCATACTCAACAGCAGAATTGGGTACAAAATGAGATTGTAGATTGTGAGTGTTTTGAAATCTCCTCGGCCTTTCAGAGCTGGAGTCCATGTTTTGAGGCTTGTTAGGAAAGGAAACAAGAAAGAGCATGCAATTAATGAGGTACCAATTGAACTTTTTTCTTGGAGCAGGAAGATGAAACCTATAAATAGAAGAAAGGGAACTCCCCAAAGGGAGTGTTTGAAAGAAAAGTAAGTTCCTTTTCTATAAACTCCATCATATCCTTGGGCAATTGACTTGACAATTATCGTATTAACTCCAGTGATGGAGATTAGGGAAAGCAGATTAAAGATTGACAAAACAAAGAGATATTCTCCGTATCTTTCTGCTCCGGCGATTCTTATAAAAAATACAGAAAGAGACACCCCGAAGAGTGCTCCTATCAAATAATTCGTGTTCGATAGAACAGCATTGGCGCCGTGTTTTTTGTTTTTTTCTATAAATTTTTTTATCATCGCACTCTCTTATATTATGAGATTTGCTATTTACAATAAAAAAGATTTGGCCAAAAAAGATTTTTATTTTCATACCAGCCGACATAATTATACTTTTTTACGCCTAGATCTTTTGAAATATTTTCACAATTTTCCATTAAATAATCCAAGAGGTCCCTATCTAGCAAGTGGGCATAAGTTGTTACTAAGTAGCTCTCTCCTTGCTTCTTGCTCATCAACTCAAAGAAGTCAATGCTTTTTTTTGTCTTTTCATTTGTCAATTCCTTGCTTTTTCTCCGCAGTAAAAAATAAGTTACTCTTGGATTTGTTTGTAAATAATATTCTCCACTGTCTGTTATCACGAAGTCTCCATCTTTTTGGTTTTTGTTAATGTGTTGATATATTTTTGAATATTCTGGAGCAATGGCTCTGCGGTGTAGCTCTGTTTTTCCGTAGTCATCGCTCCAAACGCTGGGCGATTCTTTGGTTAGACCTTGGATTTCTTTTATTGGTAGAAGTGGGTAAAACACGAATAATAGTGCCAGAAAGATGCTTATGAAAGCAGGAATAGCCTTGTTTCTTTTTTTTGAAAGAGCTTTTGTTATATTCTCGACAATAGAATAGAGTCCTAACATTGCAATACTATAGATAAAAGGTATCAAAAAGTAGCAATATCTAAAATCTTCGTATCTATTTAATAAATATATGACAAAAAATAAGGGCACAAAAGTGAATAAAAGCAAATGGAAAGCTCCGAAATCTTTTTTAAGAAAACTCCTCCACAACAAGAAAAAGGTTCCAACAGAAAACGATAGATACATCAAAAAGGGGAATTTTGTGTATTTTGAAAAGAGGTATTGATAATATGTTTTTTCTGGATTTTTTATGTTCTCGTAGGATAAATGATTTAAAAACTGTTTACCAGTAATGGAAATATTTGTAATTCCTGTAATTTCTAAGATAATTACGCTAGCAAAAAACAGGAACCCAAGAGTGAGTAGCGCATTTCTTTTTTTGATTGTATTTTTAAGAATATTTTTATTGATTATCATTGAGAATATCCACGAGACTGGAATGAGAAGAAGCAAGATTTTACTAGTTTGGTTTGCTTGGATTGCTCCTGTTACAGAAACTAGCAATAGAGATAAGCACATTGCTAGTGCTTTTTTGTTCCTATCATTCTTAATTAGAACTAAAAATAAATAGGAGAAATAAAAGGACAAAAGATAGAAAGCGAGAAAAGTAGTGTATGGACGGAGAAATCTGGCTAAAAAAACTGCAGGTGGACTAAACGCAAAACCAATTGATGTCAAAAGTGCTGGAATATTTCCAATTATTTTGCGAAGAGAAAAGAAGATAACTGGGATGAGTAATACTCCAAATATTGCTGGTATCAATCTTAGAGTAAAATTGTTTTGTCCGAATGTCTTTGTAGTTAGATAAGTCGAGCTGTTTAAGAAGAGACCCCTTCTGTATCTTTTTTCAGATTCCCCAGAAAGAAAATTCCATTTTTTAAATCCCTCGCCATGCTTGAGGCTTTCTATTACTTGTACATGCCACTTTTCATCGTGAAATATATCATTCTTATTAATGTCGTGAAAGATAAGAAGTCCTTCCCACAAGATGATCGTAAAGAGCAGAAGGTAAATTAATCGGGCAATTTTTCTATTTGATGTCATTACGCGCTTTCTTTTCTGGTTTCTGTGTGTTAGTAGAACGATTGTGATTAAACTAAAAACAGAGAGTGTAAGAGAATATATTAAAAACAGATTATTTTCTGAGGAGGAGTGGTGAAGTATTAGAGCTATTATAATAAACAGGATAGAGGACAGAGCAAGTGTTATTGAGTCTACTTTTTCAAGGTTATTTCTCAATTTATATCTGTTCTGAATCCCAAAGATGGTTAAGAATGCAACGAAGGCTATTAAGAATATGTTTATATTGATGTAGTAAGAGATTGAAAAGGGAAGTCTCCATTCAAACCAGAAAAAGACCAAGTATACAGTGATTGAAACAAGACACAAGTCTTTGATGATTACCCTTGATAATTCATTTTTTTCTTTATCTGTTTTTTTTTGCATTTATGGTTTAATCATTGATATTTCTGTTATTTGTTGTGTGTTTCGAAAGAGCGTCTGATAAAGCCCAAGTCTACCATATCATTTTTTTCAACTTTCTCAATGCTTGTTTGGTTGTTGGTTTTTTAGTTAAGTTGATGGTAATTGAGCTAATAGAATTTTCAGGGATTCCATACACGAAGATGGAATAAGAGTTTCCTGCTAAATCTAACTTGTCTCTCTCGAGTTTTCCATTACACACAACTTGTTTATCTTCAGGAAATAGGAGACAAGGAATGTTTTTTGTGTCTTTTTTTTTGATACTATTAGTTTCTATGAACGCAAAATTTTTCCAGACTCTTGAAATTAAATTTTCAGAAAACAAAGGGTACAAATTATTTGACCCAGTAATGAAATAATCATTTCCAGCTTTAACAATTAATCCACTTGGATATATTTTGTCTTTCTTTCTAAAATTCAAATTATCTCCTATTTCTAGGGTATTTAAAATTTCTTTGTTGACCGATATGATATTCTTTTTATCAAATCCCATTTCTTTGAAAGTGGTAATTGACTGGAATGGTCTTAATTTTCCTTTCTCAATAAAATAAAGTACTCTATTACTTTTAAGAATGCTCCCATTTGGATATTTTGAGTGATTGTTTTCGAAGAGTCTGTTTTTTACTTGTTGAGTTTCAGTTAGCATGTTTCTTCTGTGAATTAGCATCGGCTCAAGTGTTTTTGTTGCGTGAACCTCAATTTCTGAAAAATCAAAATCTTCTTTTGGCTCAATGAGGATTTCAAATTCTACTAAATCCTCGTTTGATATCACGGAAACCACATTATGTGTGAGAAAAGAGTCTTTATTAAAAACATAATACTCTTTTATCGGAAGGGTAGTGCTTGTTAATACCACAGAAGCCACTAAAAATAGACCACCAGAATAAATAAAACGTCTTAGAAGAGTGGATTTTTTTCTTTCATTCATTGACTGTAGCATCAGTCGTATTTTACTTTTTGTAATTCTAGATGTATTTGACATATTTAGAGGATACAACAATTTTATCTCTTAGTCCACGAGATGGGGTATTACCCAAAAAGATAAACGCACTATTTCACTTAGTGAAATAGTGCGTTATTTATGTAATTGTTTGTTGATGCAAGTTAAGGAATCACTGCATCATCGATGTGAAAATATCTGTCAGCGTTGGTCTTAATGACGAACAGCGAACGTTCATTCCTGCGGTGTAACACAAAGATGTCATAGGAACTTCCAAGATTGATACTGTACTGGAATCTGTCGTGCCAGTCTCCATCAAAACCTTGACTAGCGTACTTTATGTATAGCTTCTTTTTGTCTGTTCTGAAGACACCAATGTCCATTTGATCGTCGGAGTCCCAATAGCCCAGAACGGGAACAGCAAGTGGTCCACCTGAATTATATGGTTCAGAATCCCAGTCACCCAATCCGTTTTGAGCATCATCGATGTGAAAATATCTGTCAGCGTTGGTCTTAATGACGAACAGCGAACGTTCATTCCTGCGGTGTAACACAAAGATGTCATAGGAACTTCCAAGATTGATACTGTACTGGAAGATGTCGTGCCAGTCTCCATCAAAACCTTGACTAGCGTACTTTATGTATAGCTTCTTTTTGTCTGTTCTGAAGACACCAATGTCCATTTGATCGTCGGAGTCCCAATAGCCCAGAACGGGAACAGCAAGTGGTCCACCTGAATTATATGGTTCAGAATCCCAGTCATCAAGTTGAGGCGTAGTAGATGCTTGTGCTGGTTCACTGTCGCTTCCATCGACTATTCCATCACCGTCGGAGTCATCGTCCAAGATGTTGATGTATCCATCACCGTCAATGTCGGTGCTCCAAGTTGAGCCATGCGTGATCCAGAAATCGATTTCGTCATCATCGTTTATCCCATCATTATCAGTGTCATCAAGGTATTTGTCTGTTCCGTAAAGATGAATCTCTTCATAGTCGAGAAAAGAATCAGCGTCATTATTCCATGTTGGAACGTGAAGTTCATTTGAGAACACACTATCACCGTCAAAATTGAAAGCAACCACAATGAAATAATAGTCCTGTTCCGGATCGAGAACTGCTGGTAGAGTGAAACTTGTGTCCAAGTCGCATGTGTCGATCTCGGAGTCATAAATTTCGTCTGCTCCACCACCGCTCTCATTGTCATATAAAAGCTTATAACCGATTGGAGCATCTCCAGTAGTTGGAGCATCCCAGGAAAAGGTTGGGGTTAATGTTGCCATGGTTGGTTGTGCCAACAGCAAGAAAATAACTGTCAGGCACAGTAGCCAAATTTGCTGAATTCGCTTCATACTCGATTACCTCCTTTCGTGGATTTTTTTTGTTGATTTCCTTTTACTTTCATCTTAATTACCTCTCTTTTTCCTAAAAAGTTTGTGGGTCTCGAACAAAAAAACATTTCATTCCTGAAACACGGTAATACCACAGTTGGCAAATTTTCAAGGAACAACAAAAACATAGAACTTTTGTTCCAAAGAACTGTACTTTCTTTCCATCCTCCCTTGCTTCATATTATAGCTCTTTCTTTCAAATTTACAACATTTTGGAATAGATGGAGATATCTTCTTGGATCAGTTTCAATGAAAAGTGGAAGCGCGCCTAAGGATTTCCTTAAACGCGCTTCTTTGGTTTTTTTATTGATCATATTTGTCTTTTGATGCCACGAAGAAAAACTCAGCTGAATCTGCAAAAGCTCCAGTTGGTGAAACTGCTCTGATAACGAAATAATAGCCAATTTTTTCTTTCAGTTTTTTCACTAGGGCTGTTGTTTTCAGAGTCTCAACTTCCCACAGGTTGTAGTTATAGGGTTTGTTTTTTTCTCTGGAATAGATTCTATACCTCGTAGGTCTTGAAGTGTGGCCCGAAGTGTGGCCCGGATCCCATTTAAGAGTGGCTTGGCATTTGCCGTTCCGAAAGTCGCTTGCCACTTTTGTCTTTTTAAAGAGATGCACGAAGGCGTGTTGTCCACTTGAAAGTAAGGCTTGCGAAGTTTGGAATAGGGAAGTGATTCTTCTAATCTCATGGTCTTTTCCGTCTGGAATGCCATCGTTATCAGAATCCTTGTCTAAAATGTTTATCTTTCCGTCTTCGTCAAAATCAATATTCCATTTTTTTCCCCAAGTTGCATATTCCTCACCGTCGGGGATTCCGTCATCATCTGAATCCTTTTTGTTTGGTAGAGTGTGTGTGACTTGTTTCTCAAACTCATCGGTGAGGCCGTCGTTATCAGAATCCAGATCGTCACTGGTCCAGAGAATGATAATTTCGCTTGAATACACATGATCTCCGTCGATTTTTGCAGAGATGAAATTTGGAGAGTTTACTTGCAGTGGCAATTTTCCGATGTTAATTGCCAACGTTTTCTTTTTACAATGAAACTTTTCGCTATACTTGTGACTTTCAATGCCAATATAGATTGTACAATCTGATTCTGAGACTGGTCTACTGCCTATGTCTTCCCAATCCAATTTCATTTCTTGGGAATTTGCTGCAGAAGCAATTATCAGTAAGACAATTGCAAAACTGATGACTTTTGAGATCATTTCCATGGCTTGCTCCTTTCGTGCTTGTCAATGTTGTTGTTTGAATTTGGTCCTGAATTTTTAAAAAACTACGAAAATCGATATTTTCGTTTGAGTTTAAGTATATAACAAATTTTGGTTTTTGGCAAGAGATATTCATACTTCTTTTGTAAAAGAGGGGTATGGAGGTTTTTAGCAATTAAGTGAAATTTTTTTATAGTCTCCATTATCTTGATGAAGGGAATCAAGAGTACTAACTATACAAAAAGAAAAGAGCCTCTCACATGGTTGTGTGAAAGGCTCTTGGGTTATGTTCTGTTTGACATGGTTTGCCAAACAAAATCAGTTAACGGATTTTTGTACATGTTCAAATTGGTTGAATCCAATAATACTGGTTGTGCGTTTTTCTCCATGGACTTGCACGACGGTTGCATATTCAGGCAAATATCCTCTTTTTTGAGGTTTGTCCTGATGCATGTCGTTATAACCGAACCCCGTTGGCTCCGTATATGCCAGCACGATTCTTTTCCCGTTTATCGGGAAAAGCACATGATTGGGGAATGGGTCTGTTACAAGTTCATGCCAAATCGGGAGCAGTGGCACTACATGTCCGATACTTCCATAATCTAAAGATACTAAGGCAAAGACGTTGTTGATATCCCGCAAAGTTGGATGCTCGGAAGCGACAAAATAGGCTGCTCCTGAGATTGCATGTCCTTCACAGTCTTCTCCTCTGTTAAACAGTGCCACCAAAGGAGACATCGGAATCTCAATTGGTCCATTGTATCCAGGCTTACTTTTATCACCTTTGTGGTCAGAGACATAGGGGAGGTTTTCGACGATGAACTTCATTTGTCTTTCCTCGGCTTCCTGCGGAGTTTGAGCGTCGCCAATGATCTTGTCGGCGATTTGGGTCAGGCGGGCAGTTTTGGTGACATATGGTGAAAAATCATATCCGATGTGTGAATTGTGACTGTTGCCACGCGAAGCATAGATTTTCTTGTTTTGCCCTTGTCTGTTTTTACGAACCTGTTGGATCTCATCAAGGATGTCTTGCATGGTAATGTCAACAGCACCGTCAGCTAACAAGATCGGATCGTCATCTTCCATTCTGAAAAGGTAGGAAAAAGGGATAATAATAGATTGATCCGGTTGGTGGCTACCCCAAAAACAAAGCTCGTGGTTAGAATTTGTTACTGAAACAGGTACACCAACAACAATGTTCTTTTTACCGAATTCCCATTTGGGATCCAATTGGTTTTTGGCCAAGTGAACAATGACATGTTCAACATCTAATTTCTTTTTGTAGATGAAGCGGGTTTGCAGACCTTTGCCGATAATCTCAATGGCAGATGGTTCGATGTAGATGCCATATGAGATAGCATAATTTCTTGCAATAACCCATTGTGTTTTTTCGATATCCCATTGTCCGGTTTTGTGGTCGCAAAGGTTACTGAAACTATAGAACGCGACCGGCAGTGATTCTTCCGGTTCCACTGAAGGCGCTCCAAGTTCCAAATCAATTCGGTTTTTTCTCCACATTCCATGGGTGTTGGGACGCAGGCAGAGCCAGGTGTCTTCGGGTTTGACAAGGCGTGTCTGTCCATCGGCAAACTTACGTTTAAAACCTTTTTCCAGGCCTTGCATTCTGTCGAGCTTCAGAAACGGCTCCATCATGTGACTTTTGACGTTGTGCACATTTCCTGTCACGACCTTGAACTGTCCATAGGGAATGATTTGAAATGCCATTGCCAAGTTTTCAGAGCCTACGACTTCGGTCATCTTTTTGCCGATCTTCAAGAGGCGAGACTGGGAGACCCAGTCGGTTGCTGGATAGTTCAAGTAGCTCATCGCAACGTTATACCCGGCGAATCGCAAAGCATCCAAGTCGGTTCCCAATTTTTCACCGTTGCCTTTTTTCACAATGGAAATTGTATCACCAAAAGAAAATATCCCTTTGACAAAATTTGCGAAGTTTTCCCGCTTTGTAATACGGAAATTCAACGGTTTGTCTGGTGCAGTTGCATAAGCGAGACCGCACACTCCTTTGTACGAATCGAAATAGCTCCCTGTGTGTTGCAATAAATGATTTCCGGTCATGATTCCAACCAACAGAAATGCCGCTGATACGATTGTCACAAGGCGGAGTTTTTCCCACAAATTGACCTTCTGAATTCCTTTCGATTCTGGAGAGAATTTAACCTTCTTCCAGGGCTTCTTTTCTAAGTAAGACATGTCAGTTCTCCTTTTTTCTGGGGTTATTTTTTTGTAAAACTGGTTAGAACAGTGCTATCCCAAGCAACTCTTAATTTTTTGCCGTCAGAATGCTTTTCAATTTTGGCTGATAGCGCTGTGTTCTTGATTCGATCAACGTATCCATAAGGAATGTCTTCTTCGATCATGGCAATTACTTGAACTTGCTGAACTCCTTCGTTGAATGACGATTGGATGATATTTGAGAGTTCTCTGGTTTCAACGTAACGACCATTACATTTGGTTCCGTAGTCTCCTTCTGTTTTTTCGATGAAAATGTGAATTTTTGGAACGGGCCTATCGCTAGCATTGGATTCCTTGGTCTCGACTTGAGCAGCGATCAGAAAAGCAATACAAAGCAACATGAATGTATCTAGGAATACCCAAATTGTTTTTTTCATTGATTTCTCCTGTTTTCTGCAATTCGGAAGAGCACCAAAACGGTCTTCAATTGGATATTCTTCTCCGAGATAATTGCTTGGGTCAACGTTGAAATGACAACTCTTGCCCAAATGGCAAAAACTGTTGTTCCAATGGCATTGCCAACGCCGGCAAACATCGAAACTCCTCCGGCTTTGCTGAGAGTTGCCTCTGCAAGTCCAAGAGCGGTTCCAAGTAATCCGAGAAGAGGTAGCAGATCTTCCAAGTTCCCAAGTATTTTTGTGCCTTGAAATGTTCTTTCCTCCAGATATCCTTCCAGGCTAGATTTCACCTCATCAGACCAGTCTGAATGTTCAGAAGTTGCAAACTTTCTAAAGTGCTTCACAAAAAGTGATTTTGCGAAATACTTTTTGGCTGGGATCTCTACTCTTGAGAAATCAATGCCATCTTGGTCGACCACCATTTTCTCAACCAACTTTGCTTCTCTTGAAGTATTGATTGAGAGTAGTATTGATCCAATAATACCAATGATCGAAAGCAGTACAATGGGGAACATTAACCAGTTTTTTAAGGCGATGAACGCCAAGTGTTGAACAATTGCCATTTTTCCCAAAAGAAAAGATGAGCAGAACAATACCATAAGTATTGTCCAATATTTCATGGTAAAAATTGCTGATTGAGAAACTTCTTTCCTCATCCTTTTTTTGGTTGTTCTAGGTTCGTCTTTCACTTTAATTGTCAATTCAGCTTCTTTTGCTCTCATGTTCTCCACCTCTCTTTTGTTGACGTGATATATTTTTTCAACCAAAAAAACAACAGACTCTTTGTTTTTTGTCTCCCTTATTTTTAAAGTACTAAAGGTACAGGTACTGTTATTTAGTTATCCTTTCTCTAAATAAAAGTACTGCCAATAGTAAATCGTCTTTTTGCTTTTGTCAAGATTGTTTACTATGCCACGATTATAGCAAAATCACTGCTTGACTACAAGGCAGATGTTTGCAAATATTGATTTGAAAAAAAGTACCTAATATTCACAAAAATATACTCATAAAAAGGAGCTGGATATGGAAATTGCGATTTTTGGAACAGGATATGTTGGATTGGTGTCTGGAGCGTGCTTGTCTAATAAAGGTAGTCGTGTCACATGTGTTGATGTTGATAAGGGAAAAATTGAAATCCTCAACGGTGGTGGTTGTCCAATTCACGAAAAAGATCTTCCTGCGCGACTTGCAAAGGGCTTTGAATTGGGCACTCTCTCTTTCGCGACTGATGCCATTGAAGCGATTCACAAAAGTGATGTGATCTTCATCACAGTTGGAACCCCATCTGGTAGCGGTGGCGAGGCAGATCTGAGTGCAGTCTTTCAAGTGGCCAGGACAATTGGTCAGTCGCTTGAAAAGGACAGTGTCATTGTTCAAAAATCAACTGTGCCGGTGGGAACAAGTGACGAGATCGAGCGGATCATCAAGGAGGAGCTTTCCAATCGTGGTGAAGAAATTGATTTCTGGGTTGTATCCAATCCAGAGTTTCTCAAAGAAGGAAATGCTGTTCGTGATTTTGAAAGTCCGGACAGGGTGATTATTGGAACCGATAGCGCGTATGCCGAAGAGATTATGCGGAAAATTTACAAGAGTTTTATGCGCAAAGGTGATCGGATCGTTGTTATGAAAAGGAAAAGCGCCGAAGCAACTAAGTATGCTGCTAATGTGATGTTGGCACTCAGGGTATCTTTTATAAATCTCATGGCTCGGTTTACTGAGGTTATTGGTGCTGATATTACTGAGGTGAGGGTTGGCGTTGGCAGTGACAAAAGAATTGGATCAGACTTTCTTTTCCCCGGTGTTGGCTTTGGTGGTTCTTGTTTTCCAAAAGACGTGAGAGCAATGATCCAGATGTTGCGTGACTGTGAAATAGAGACTGACCTGGTTGATGCAATTTTGTCGATCAATGCTTCACAACGGGAATGGTTCATTCGCAAGATCACGAGAACTTTTCCTGATATGGAAAACAGGAGATTTGCTGTTTGGGGTCTTGCTTTCAAATCAGACACAAACGATGTGCGTGAAGCCCCATCGTTGGACATTGTCAGAGCTATTTTAGTCAATGGTGGAACAGTTGTTGCCTTTGATTCTGTCGCTGTGGAAAGGTTTGCTGCTGAATTTGGCAGAAACAAAAGATTGAGTTATTCAGCTGACCAATATCAAACGCTGGAAGATTGTGATGCACTGGTCATTTTGACAAAAGATGACTGCTATGAAAATCCTGACTTTGTGCGAATGACAAATTTGCTCAGAAAGCCAATAATCTTTGACGGGCGCAACCTTTTTGATCCGAAGGAAATGCAGGACTTAGGAATTAAATATTTTTGTGTTGGGAGGTGAAAACAATCAACTGATTGAATAAGAAAAAAGCAGTCCGGAAACTCCAGGACTGCTTTTTACACTTGAAGAGTGCAATTGGCAAGATCAGATCATTCTACCGATCAACATGATGATGAAAATTCCAAAAGCATTGAAGATGAAAGAAACCGTTGCAAAGATTGGATAAGACATATTCTTTGATGCATGGACAAGTGCTGCAGAGAATTCATCAGGGAGGGGAGTTGCAGAAATGATTCCTGCGAAAACAGGCAGAACATAGCTGCGAACAAACATAGGAGTGAAGCGATCAAGTATTCCGATTACCCATTTGTAGAGTGGATGAGAGGAAATATCATAAACCTCTTTTTCAAATGAAATTTTAAGAGTTTTGAAAATGAAATAGTTTCCAAACAACGAGCCAACTGTGGCAATCACTCCTGATACGAAGAAATTTTGTTTTTCGGAAATAAGCAAAAGAGTGGCAACTGCAGGTCCTGTAGTGAATCCGTGAGAAAAAAACATTCCAGCAAGAAAAGTTCCGACATAGCCAAGTCTGTCAAGTACTGCATGAAAGTGAAAATTGTTCTCGTCTTTGAAGATCAAATAGCCCAAGAAGATCGAAACAGTTAGAAGCAACAGTTTTGGATATTTGATTCGAAAAGCAATTCTTTTAAGGATGAGAAATGGATTCAATGAAGCAGACATGGACTTATTTTTTATTTTTAGTTGAGGTAATTTTATGCGAATATCTGGAGCATGTTCCAGATAAAATGAGTGAACCGACCGTGGGAATCAAGTTCCGATATCACAAAGCTTTATAGGTAGGCCCACAACCTATGTTTATCCCGTTACACTTGAGCCGAAGATGAGATTCGAACTCACGACCTACGCATTACGAGTGCGTTGCTCTAGCCAACTGAGCTACTTCGGCGCTCAAGTGTAATGGGACATTGCTCCTCGCCCGACTGAACGACGTCAATCGTTCGGGCGGGTACCAACTGAGTTATATTGGCTAAATGTAGAATTTGAGCTGGTAACGGAAATTGTCTATCTATTATAGATAAAAATCCTTTACTTATCTTGAGCGGGTGAGCGGAATCGAACCGCCGTGTCAAGCTTGGGAAGCTTACATAATAACCACTATATGACACCCGCAAGTTTTTTCTTTTCAATCTTGCCTGCCCATTCGCCGAGCTTGCGAGGTGGGTGGGGGAAGGTCGTATTTTACCACTAAACTATACCCGCAATGAGAGCTTTTCACTGTACAAAACAATTCTATCTTGAATCGTTGATTTTTTCAACAAGCTGAGGTACAATCAAGTTTGTATCAAGAGTCAAATATCGAATTGGAACGTCAAATCATTATTGCTTCATAAAAATTTTCAGACACTGTTTTTGTTAGTCACTACGCTCTAAAAATTTTTATTCATCAACAATAATTTGGCAAAAAGAAAGACTATGTTTTTGTCTTTCAAAATCAAAAAAATGACCTTTGACGAACTGAAGAAAAATACAAAGCAATTGAAAAATAAAACCCGCACTTTAGCGGACTGTCTTTGACTGGGACGAAAAGAAAACAAAACTTGAGCAGTTGGAAAAACAAACGGGAGAAGGGGGTTTCTGGAATGACTATGAAAAGGCTGGCAAAATTTCCAAAGAAATTGAATCTCTCAAAAAAGAAATTAAGTCTTGGGAGGGACTCAGTGCTCAAGTTGATGATCTGGAGAAGTTTGTGGGAGAGATCTATGCTGAAGATGCAGAAGAGATCGATTTGGCTAGTCAGCAAATCTTTGAAACTCAGCAGCAGTTTGATGTTCTTGAAAAGCAAACGCTTTTTTCTGAGCTACATGACAGAAATGATGCAGTGCTTTCAATCCATGCAGGTGCAGGAGGAGATGATGCCCAAGATTGGGCAGGAATGCTTTTGAGAATGTTCTTGCGTTTTGCTGAGCGGAAGGATTTTGGTGCAAAGATCATCAGCGAATCAAAGGGGGCTGAAGCTGGGATTAAAAGTGCAACAATCGAAATTTCTGGCAATTTGGCATTTGGAAATTTGCGATCTGAAGCTGGAGTGCACAGATTGATTCGTCTTTCACCTTTTAATTCTGACAATTTGCGACAAACATCTTTTGCTCTGGTTGAAGTGATTCCTCTGTTGGAAGGAAATGATGAGATCGAAATTTCTCCAGCTGATTTGAAGATTGATACATATCGTTCAAGCGGAGCGGGAGGGCAAAGCGTGAACACGACTGACAGTGCTGTGCGTGTCACTCATGGGCCAACTGGAATTGTGGTTACTTGTCAAAATGAACGCTCACAGCTTCAAAATAAGGAAAAGGCATTGGCGATTTTGCGTTCAAAACTGATTCAGAGGAAAGAGCAGGAAGAAATTGACGAAACAAAAAAATTGAAAGGAGAACACAAAAGCGCTGAGTGGGGAAATCAGATTAGGTCATATGTTTTGCATCCATACAAAATGGTGAAAGATCACAGAACCGGAAATCAAACATCAGATGTTGAAAATGTGTTGGATGGGGATTTGGAAGAATTTGTTGAGAGTTGGTTGCGTTTGCAACAAAAGGGAGTTGAGGGGTAATAATTTCATGAATGGACAGAAGGTGTAATAATGTTAAAATGTTAAAAGAAACAACAAAATAAAAAGTTATCAGATCCAAATAAAAAAATGATCGTTTACGAAAATATTTCAAAAATATATCTAGGAAGTGCTCCAGCGCTGGAAAACATCAATCTCGAAATTCGTGAGGGCGAGTTTGTTTCTGCTGTTGGTCAATCTGGTGCTGGCAAATCAACGCTTCTGAAAATGCTCTATGCAGAGGAGGCGCCATCAACAGGAAACATCTATTTCCACAGGAAAAACATAGTCAATCTCAAGAACAAAGAGCTTCCATATCATCGTCGCAACATTGGAACTGTTTTTCAGGACTACAAACTGTTGCCAAAGAAAACTTTGTTTGAAAATGTTGCTTTTGCAATGGAAGTTGGGGGGAGAACGAACGAAGAGATTGATGAAGCTGTGCCACAAATTTTGGATATTGTCGGACTTGGGAAAAAGACCGACAAATATCCGACAGAAGTTTCTGGTGGTGAGCAACAGCGAGCAGCTCTTGCTAGAGCTTTGGTGAACAAACCAAAGGTGCTTTTGGCTGATGAACCAACAGGAAATCTTGATCCAATTTCAACCTGGGAAATTGTTCAGTTGCTTTTAAAAATCAATGAATTTGGAACGACCGTGATTTTAGCAACACATGACAAGGGAATCGTGGATAAAATCTGTCGTCGAGTTATCGCAATGGACAGAGGAAAAGTTATTCGAGACGAAGAGAACGGAAGATACTGTATTTGACCGATTTAAAAGTTAAAAGTTGAAAGAAAAACAAAAATGTTTGTAAAACTAACTCGAACTTTCCGTGCTGGTGTTCAAAACTTTATTCGCAATGGGTGGTTGTCTATTGCAACTGTCAGTGTGATTGTGACTGCCATGTTCATTATCAATGTTCAAGTGGCGGTTGTGACGGCCAATGAACTTTTGCTCAAAGATGTGCAAGAAAGAGTGAACATCTCGGTCTATTTTAAAACTCAAACAGAGGAGAACAGAGTTCTTGAGGCGAAGAGAGAATTTGAAGTGATTTCCAATGTGACCAAAGTGGTATATATTTCAAAAGAACAAGCACTTGAGAACTTCAAGGCAAGCACAAATGACAACGAGACAATTAGGAAGTCAATTGAAGAGCTGGGAACAAATCCTTTGGAATCAGTGCTAAATGTTAGCGCTACTGATCCTGATGAGTACGAAGCTATAGCAGGTCAAATTGATCGAAGTAGCTTTGCCGAAGATATTTCAAAAGTGAACTATCAAAAATATCGAGGAATTATCAACAGCTTGAATAAAGAAATCAAGTCAAATCAGAGAGTAGCTATTTTGCTCGGGTTGACTCTTTCGATTGTTGCGATTCTGATCACTTTCAACAGCATACGCATCAACATGTATTCTCATAGACAGGAGATCGAGATCATGCGATTGGTTGGTGCATCAAATAATTATGTGAGATTGCCGTTTATTTTTGAAGGAATTTTCTATGGTTTTGCAGCTGCGGGCATTGCAGTTCCACTGGCGTTTTTCTATTTGAATTTTATTTCTAGTGGTGAGACCTCAAATTCAATCTTGCCATTTTCGAACACAAAGTTTATTCAGACGTTTCTCAATGATTATTTCATAAAAAATATTATCCTGATTGTTCTGGCACAATTCTTTCTGGGAATTTTTCTTGGTGTGGTCAGCAGTGCAATTGCAATCAGAAAGTATTTGAAGATCAGATAGGTTTACATGGAATTCTAGTTGTGATATAAAATGTTTGCACGAATATAAAGTATAATTGATTAAATGTAGTTCAATGGGAATCAAAGATCTATTCAAAAAGAAAAAAGAAAGATCAGCTGAGGAAAAATATGAAGAAACATTGAAAGGTGGGGGAGCCGAGAAAGTGAGTGAAGCGCTTTCAAATGTTGACAAGTCCAAGTTGTCTTTCAAGGAAAAGATGGGAATGAAGATGTTTCAAAAGATGTCGCGTGAAAAACAAGAGGAAGTTTTGCGAAAGGCGATGAATCCAGCTGAGGTTCAGAAAAATAAAGACAAGATTTTGGCTCAGGTTGATGAAATGGTCAGAAGTGGACAGATCGACAAGGGTCAAGCAGAAGCAGTGAAGAGTAGAATGGGCTTGAGATAGTTCAAAACAAATTATTCAAAACTTTTTTATAGAAAGGACCGGCAATTTGCCGGTTTTTTTGTTGAAATGTGGAAAAGCTTGATAAGTTGTGGATAAGTGGGATAACTAAAACATGAAAAAGGCTTAGAAAAGCCTTTTTCATGTTTTTGAGAAGAATGGGGCATTGTTATTGACCGTGTCATCAAAGTGGAGTAGAATATAACTGAAGTGGTGAAAAGTGGGGAAATCGCATCACATCATCTCTGCTGATTGTTTTTCTTACAGAGATGCGCAGGGGGCTCTGGGTTATTGACTCTGGCCCCCTCGTGTGAACTCAGAAGAGAAAGCTAAATTAATCCGCCAAAGAACAACGCACATGTTTATAGGCGAGTATCAACACATTCTCGATCAAAAGAAAAGGGTGGCAATACCATCCAAGTTTCGTTCAAAATTCAAGCGTGGAGCTGTTGTGACGAGAGGGTTGGATAATTGTCTTTTTATTTATACAAAAAGTGAATGGGAATCAATTGCATCAAAGCTTGGAAGCATGCCAGTGGGGGAGCGGAGCACGAGAAGTTTTGTGAGGTTGATGTTGGCGGGAGCTGTTGATGTTGGTCTAGATTCTCAAGGAAGAGTTTTGGTGCCGGAATATTTGAAAGACTATGCAAAGTTGTCGAAGAATGTTGTGATTGCTGGCTTGTTCAATCGTTTGGAGATGTGGGATGAGAATGCGTGGAACAAATACAAGCAATCCGCAGAGAAGAGTCAGGATGAGATTGCAGAGCAACTGGGAAAATTGGGGATGTACTAGTGTAGCCTTGCTGGAATTTTAAATTTTTAATAAAGTTCAAATTGATTAATTTGAAATGTTGGAATGAGTTTTTGCTGGAGGTTTGGATTTGGAAATTGAGAATTAGAAATTAAAAGTAATGCATAAATCTGTTTTGTTGGGGGAGACAATTCAGTTTCTTGATTTGAAAGATGGTGATGTTGTGGTTGACGCAACCGTTGGCTCTGGTGGACACACCAAAGAGCTTGCAAGAAAGGTTGGCGATAGTGGCAAAGTGATTTCAATTGATGTTGATCAAAGTGCGATTGATTTCGCAAAAAAAAGATTGACTGAGCAGGACAAAGATTTGTTGAATCGAGTTGTTTTTGTGCACGACAATTTTTGCAATTTGGAAAAAATTGTTCAGCAAGAGGGACTTTCTGGCGTGAACGCAATTTTGGCAGATCTTGGTTGGAGGATTGAGCAGATTGAGGATCCAAAAAGAGGAATGAGTTTTTTGCGAGAAGCAAAACTTGACATGAGGTTGGATCAAGAAAGAAACAGCTTAACTGCTCATGAAATTGTCAACGAATGGAGTGAGAAGAAATTAAGGGACATTTTTTGGGGGTTTGGTGAGGAGAAAAATGCGAAAACAATTGTGGCAGAGATTGTCAGAAAAAGAAAAGAAAAACAGATTGAAACAACAACGCAATTGGCAGAAATAGTTGAATCTAAATGTGTAGCAAGAAAAAAAGGCAGGTTGCATTGTGCAACAAAAGTTTTTCAGGCATTGCGAATTGCTGTGAATGATGAACTTGGAAATCTTGAAAAGTTTTTGACTCAGTCAGTTTCTGTTTTGGAGAAAAAGGGACGAATTGCAGTTATTTCGTTTCACTCACTTGAAGATCGAATTGTGAAGAAATTTTTTCAGACAAATGCTAGGGGATGTGTTTGTCCGAAAGAGTTTCCAGTGTGCATTTGTAAAGGTAAGAGCAAATTGAAGATCTTGATGAGAAAGCCCATTGTTGCAGGTGAGGATGAACTGAAACAAAACAAGCGATCAAGAAGTGCGAAATTGAGAGTTGCACAAAAAATTTGAAAAAAAGTTTCAAATAAAAAAACAAAAAGAAAATAAAAACTAAAAAGGTCTGGGGGCGGACAATTAAGTGGCGCTAAAATTGTGCATGACACAAGGGGGTGTCAGATGCAACAAAAGAACTGAGGCTGTGGCCGAAAAGCCAAAAAAGGTGAGCAAATTCACCATGGTTTGCGTGCTCATGTTTTTTGTTTTCTGTGCAGGAGTGATGTATATTTTTCAGGTGAACAGGCTAGCTACAATGGGATATGAGATCAAAAAAACAGAAAAAACCATCGAGGATTTGAAGAGGCAAAACGAGTCATTAAAAATTGAGGTTGCGGAGTTGAAGTCAATGCACAATTTGGAATCTGATAAGGATAGGATGAACATGAGGAAGCCTGACGAAATCGGATATATTGAGATTGATGAGTCTGTGGCAATGAAATAAACTATTTCAGATATTTATGTAGTATTGGGGATTTACGTAAATAATTACGTAAATGTTTTTTGTGTCTTTTTGTTATTGATTTACAAAACAAGTGTCTCCAAAAAAAACAAAAATCAGCAAGATAAATGGACAAGGTTGTGAGAACTGTCTTTCAAGGTTCAGGATATACACAACCATCTTCATGATCTTAATTTCCAGCGGTCTGGTTTTTTTTCGTCTCTATGCGCTTCAGGTGAGAGCACATGATGAATATAAAAGCATTGCTTCAAATCAGCACAAATTCAAGCAAGAGATCTTGCCTGTCAGGGGAGAGATTTTCTTGCGAGAAAAGAACAATGAATTTCCAGTCGCGGTCAATCGAGAGCTTATGACTGCTTTTGCCGTTCCGAAGGAAATAGAAGACCTCGAGCGTGCAACTGTTGTTGTGAGCGAAGCTTTAAGTCTTGACCAGAGCGAGGTTGCTAGAAAACTTTCAAAGAAGGATGATTTCTATGAAGTTCTGAAGCGAAAACTTTCCAATCATGAAGTTGAAAAAATTCGGCAGTTGAAAGAGAAGGGAATTTTTCTCGAGGGGGAGAATTGGAGATATTATCCCAGTGGGAGCTTGGCTTCTAATGTTGTTGGCTATGTTGGATATCAGGACAAGGTTTTAGAGGGAATCTATGGTGTTGAACGATATTTTGAGGATGAGCTTCAGGGAAAATCAGGAATGCTGGAACAAGAGAGAGACACATTTGGAAGGTGGATTTCTGTTGGTTCAAAATCTGTCACTCCTGCGCGCGATGGAAGAAGTATTGTATTGACACTTAATCATGTTCTTCAGTTCAAGGCAGAGACTGTTTTGAAAAATGCCGTGAAAAGACACGGTGCAGACAGCGGAAAAATTGTCATTTCCGATCCATACAGTGGGCAAATTCTTGCATTGGCATCATTTCCAACATTCAACCCAAATGAATATTCCGATGTTGAAAATGTGAGTGTTTTCCGCAATCCAATAGTTTCGGATGAATATGAATGTGGATCTGTTTTCAAAACAATAACCATGGCCGCTGGTCTTGACACGGGGAAGGTAACACCAGAGACAACATATATTGATACAGGTCAAGTCGTTGAGGCTGGGTTCAAGATCAAGAATTCCGATGAGAAGTCCTATGGAGAGCAGACCATGACCAACGTGATCGAAAAATCTCTCAACACCGGGGCGATTCATGTGGTTAGGGAAGTTGGAAATCAACAATTCATTCGCTATGTGAAGGATTTTGGGTTTGGGAGTAAAAGTGGAATTGAGCTACCTGGGGAGATTTCTGGAAATATTTCAAATCTGAGAACAAACAGGGACATTGAATTTTATACAGCGTCTTTTGGGCAGGGCATCACCGTGACTCCATTGCAATTGGTGATGGCATATGGAGCTATTGCAAATGGTGGCGAACTTCTCAAGTCGCATATTATATATTCCATTCAAAATTCTGCAGGGGAAGAGAAGAAATTTGAAAAAGAGGTTGAAAGAACTGTCATTTCAAGAGAAACTGCGAATCAGTTGACTTTGATGTTGGAAAGCAATGTTGTTGATGGTCACGGAAAACTTGCTGGAGTTCCTGGATATCGCGTTGCAGGAAAAACTGGAACGGCTCAGATCCCAGACAAGGAGAAGGGAGGATATCTTGAAAACGCAACGACTGGAACGTTTGCTGGTTTTGGTCCTGTTGAGAACCCTGTTTTTTCAATGGTTGTGATAATTGATTATCCTAAGGACGTTGAGTGGGCAGAGAGCACTGCGGCTCCAGTTTTCGGTGAAATGTCAAAGTTCATGTTTGATTATTATGGTATTGAGCCGACTCAGGAATACTCACAAAAGGATTTTGAGAAATTCACTCGAACACACAATTATTTGGCTGACAAAAAGGAGATTGAGGATGATGATGAGTTTGACAAAGAGGAGAATGAGGTTGAGGAAAACGACTAAGCGGAAAAGGACCAAAGAACCATAAAAAACCGTAAATTAGCAAAAAACAGAAGTTTATTGTATTATAAAAATAAAGAAAATAATGAAAAACATGGCTAAGTCAAGAAAACTGAGAATGTTGGAAATGATACTTCGATTTATGTCGAGCTCTATTTTGCGCAAATATAAACCAAAAGTGATTGCAATAACTGGAAGCGTGGGAAAAACGACAACCAAAGAAATGGTTTGGGAATTGTTATCCAACTATTACAGAACGCGCAAAAATGAGAAAAACTATAACAACGAGATCGGTGTTCCATTGACGATTATTGGCTCGGAGTCAGGAGAAAGTTCTATCTTTGGTTGGTTGGCTGTTTTTTTCAAGTGGTTGTTTGTTATTGTTTTTCCGGTTAAATATCCAGAAATTCTTGTTCTGGAAATGGGGGCTGATAGGCCGGGAGATATAAAATATTTGTGCAGTTTCGTACCAATAGACGTTGGCGTGATCACAAATATTGGTATTTCGCATCTTGAATATTTCAAAACAAAAAAAGCATTGGGCAAAGAAAAAGGAATTATTTTAAAAAGTGTTCCAGCACAGGGACTAGCTATTATGAATTATGATGACAAAGAGGTCAAAGCAATCCGTGAGCAGGTCAAAGCTAATGTGATCTCTTATGGTTTGGAGGAGGGTTGTCAGATGCAAGCAACTGACATTACCTATAGCTACAAGACATTCATGACAAATCACAAAGAAAAGATTGAGCTTGTCAAAGGTGTTCAATTCAAACTTAATTATCGTGGAAAAATTATTCCTGTGAAATTAGGACATGCACTGGGATATCCTCAAGTGTATGCCAGTTTGATAGCTCTATCAGTTGGTGAGTATTTCAAGTTGAATTTGATCGAGGTTGTTCAGACTTTTGAGGATTTCTGTCCTCCTAAAGGGAGGATGGTTTTATTGGACGGAATTAAACACACAGCCATAGTTGATGATACATATAATAGTGCTCCTGATAGTGTGGACGCATCACTCGAAACTCTTAAGAATATCAAAGTTAACAGGAAAATTGTTGTTCTAGGTGACATGTTGGAATTGGGTGACGAAGAGGAGAGAGGACATCGACAAGTTGGTGAGGCTGTTGCCAGCGCGGAAGTGGACTATTTCGTGTCAGTTGGACAAAGAACGAAACATTCTGCTGATGAGTTTCGAAAAAAAGCGAGGAATAATGGTGCAGTGACAGAATTCAATACGCCAATGGAGGCAGGAATTTTTATTCAACATTTATTAGAAGAAGGCGATGTTGTTCTTGTCAAAGGTTCACAGGGTATGAGAATGGAGAAAGTTGTTGAAGAAATAATGGCAAAACCTAGCTTGAAACACAAATTGCTGGTTCGACAAGACAAGACTTGGCTGGAGAAGGAATTTATTCAACCCTAAAAATCTTTTCAAATAAAAGAGCCGCCTCTCGAAGAGGCGGTTTTTTGATCTGGACTATTGATTTTCAGAAGGTTTTTCTTTGTGTGGTTGTTCAAAACTTCTCTTGAGCACTTGAAACTCATCAAGAGAATTATATGCACCTAATACGCCCATATCATATAAGCGAACTGCTGCTCGAAAACTTCGAAGGGGATTGTCATCATAAACAATGATTCTTCTTGTTGGTAGTTCTCTCTTTCTCCTTTCCAGCTCTTCGAGAGGAATGTTAATGGCACTTGTGATGTGATTTTGGTCATAAAGATATTGCTGTCTTGTGTCTACAAAAGCAATCAATTCTCCATCCATGATCTTCTCTCCTATCTGCTGCGCATTCAATGTGGTGACTTTGGCAAGGTCTTGATTTGAGGTTGGGTTGCCTTTCGTGATCAGTGAATAGTCTTCTTGGGCATATTTAACAATTCCACCTTCAAGGTATTTTGCTATTGCACCTTCTTTCTCAAGATGGGCAGCAAAAATTTTTCCTTCATTTCCTTCTCCTCTGTCGATTATAATTATAATCTTTTCTTGATCAATCAAATGAACTTCCTCGTTAATCGATGACAGGGGAATGCTGATAGAAGACTCAATGTGCTTCAGCTCAAATTCTTCTGGTTGACGAATGTCAACAAGCTGATAGGACTTATTCCTGATTGCTTTGAAGGTTTCTTTGGTTGAGGCATAAGAAACTTCAATTCCCACTTCTTTTTTTGATTCTTGTTCGATTTTTGCGCGAACATCTTCAATCTCCTTTTCTTTAATGTTTTTTTTGTATAAGAAGAAAGCCATTATGCTTGCAATCAAAGCGAAGCCAATAATGATTGGTTTCAATGAAGGTGCATTCATGGAAGGTGGTTGTGGTTTTTTAAATTGATATTGTTGCAAGTTTTTAGTTTATGAGCAAAGGGTTGATTCTATTGTGTATTCTAGCACATAAGAGATCAAAACAAACTTTTTTATTCAAATTTGCTACCGATAAAATGTGGTTTGCCATTCACGAATTCTTGAATCTTCATTTCATTTTTTCCTTCGGGGGTGATGATTTTCAGGATGATTGCACCATTGTTTGTAGCAATCAAGACTTTGTTATCAATTTGGAAAATCTCACCCGGTTTTTTCTCAGGAAAGGTTTGGCTAGTGACTTGAATCTGATTGAAAATAATTTTCTTTTTTGATTTTTTGTCATTCCAAAATGAATATATTTTTGGCCACTTACTGAATGCTCTATACTGGTTGAATATTTGATATGATGTTTGTTTCCAGTCGATAAAACCGTCTCTTTTTGAGATTATTTCACAAAAAGATGCTTTGCTTTCATCCTGTGTTTTTGGAGTGATTTTTTTTGTAATCCACTGTTTCATCGTATCTAGCAAAAGATCTTTGGATATCTCAATAATATGTTTCTCCAACTCTTGATAGTTTTCATTTTTACCTACCTCAATTTTTTTCTGTGCAAGAATTGGACCAGCATCCATTTTTTTGCTCATTAGCATGATCGAGATTCCAGTTTGGCTTTCTCCCTTGAGCAGAGCTGTTTGGATGGGTGATGGACCTCTGAATTTTGGTAGCAGTGAAGGATGAATGTTGATGCTACCAAATGTTGGAATTTCTAACAATTCATTTGGTAGAAGTATCCCGAAAGCAACCAAAATAATTAGATCTGGTTTTTTTTCTTTAAAAAAAGCAATTGTTTCGTGGTCTATTTTCTCTGTCTGAAAAACTTCAATTTCATTTTGCAATGCCATGTTTTTCACAAGTGAGGGAATTGTTTCTTTTTTGCGTCCAAAAGGTCTGTCAGGCTGTGTCACTACGCATGTGATGTTGAGATTTGAATCAATCAAAAAGGCAAGGATCTCCATCGCAATGTGGGGTGTGCCCATGAAAATTATTTTGAGATCTTTGACATTTCTTTTCATAGACTGTCTTTATTGTAAATTTGTTTACGTTCGTTTTTGTTACACCGCAACTTTATTTTCGGCCTTTGCCCTGTCGATGAACAGTGTGCCGTCAAGATGATCTACTTCGTGTTGAAGAACTCTTGCGAGCAATCCCTTTGCTCGAATTACTTGTTTTTTGCCATTTGCATCAAGAGCTTTGATCTTGATCTTTTTTGGTCTTTGAATAGGCAAAAACTTTCCGGGAAAAGACAAACAACCCTCTTCCATCAAAACTTGTTCTCCGGAAACATTCTTGACTTTAGGGTTGATGAGGACGAAAAGTTCGTCGTCAACTTCAATAATGCATAACTGAAGACTATGGCCAATTTGTGGTGCCGCCAAACCCAAACCTTCATGAGCTCTCAATGTAGCAGTCATGTCGGCGATTAGTCGTTTGATTTTTGAGTCTGTTGGATTTTTTACCTCTTCAGATTTCTGTCTCAGGACGGGATCGGGGTATTTAACTATTTCAAGCATGTTTGATGTGTTATTTTATATTGAATTTCTAAAGATCTTCAAAACGAAGGCTCTGATTAATATTGTATCAAAAAACATTCTCGGGGTCGATATCTATGCTCCATTGACTCTTGAGTTTTGCCAATGTTCGCCTTAAGGACTTGGAAACATGTTTATTGGACTTGATCAGGATGTTTTTTTGCCATGTCCTGCGGTTTCTCTGTTTAATACCCCAAGAAGGAGGATATACTTCCAATACTCCGCTCGGTTTGTTTTTCAAAAATGAATTGTACACTGTTTTAGTATTTTTTTCAACCTTTTGCTTTGTATCTTCTTTGCAGGTGAGTTTTATCAATTTTTGAAATGGTGGATAGTTGAGTTTCTTTCTATTCTTGAGCTGTTGATGAGCAAACTTGTTCCAGTCCCATTTTTTTAAAAAAAGCCAAAATTCACTTTCTGGTCGATATGTTTGAATTAGACAAACTCCACGTTTGTTTCTTGGTGGTCTGCCAACTCGACCAGCTAATTGAAAAAAATTGCTCATGTGATGCTCGTCAAATCGGAATTCTGTTTTTCCTGACCAGTTTTCTGCGTTCAAAACGCAAGCAAGCGTTGCATGTTCAATGTCAAGTCCTTTTGCAATCGCATAGGTCCCAACCAGAAAATCAAGTTTGTTTTCAAGTAAAGAGTTCATGATGAAGCTCCTTTTTCTTTTGTTCTTAAAGGTGTCTTGGTCTGCTGTTTCGATTTTTGCTTTTGGGAATCTATTTTTTAGGAGATCAGCGACATTTCTAGTTCCAAAACCCACGTTAACTAATCTGAAACTTCCACATTTTGAACATTGGGCAAAGCTGGAAGATCTAAATTTACAATGAAAACAACGATATTCATCACCATGATTATTGAGTGGCATCGTACAATTTGGACACTCCAGAATATTTTTGCAATCACTGCAGACAACAAGTTTACTTTGTCCCCTGTGAGGAACAAGAATGTATGCAATACCGTTTTGTTTAATAGTGCGTGCCAATTCTTTTTCGAGCTCTTTTGTTATGACGGCGTTTTGTTTTTTCGTGTGGTGAATGCGAAGATTGGAAAAAATAAATTTTGGAGGCAAAACTCTAATATTATTGGTTTTGAGCATCGGGAGCTTGATCCTTTTACAATATGGATTTTTTGACCATTGAATACTTTCAAGCGATGGCGTGCCAGAGACCATTAGCAATTTAGCTTTGTGAGATCGAGCAAGGTACTTGGAAACTTCGCGAGCATGATAGTGCGGGCTTTGGTCCCATTGTTTGAAAGAGACGTCTTGTTCTTCGTCAACGGCGATTAGTCCAAGATTTTGAAAAGGCAGAAACAGGCCCATTCGTGTTGAGATAATGATCTCCGCAGATCCGTCTTTAACCTGGTTATAAACATGAGATGTCTCTGATGGTTTCAGCCCAGAGTGGAAAAGCACAACGTTGTTCTTTTCAAAACGGCTGGTATAACGAGCGATTTCTTGGTGCGATAGAAAAATTTCAGGAATCAAAAGTAAAATTTGTCTTTTTTGTCTTAGCACTTCTTTGATAACACCCATGATAACTTCTGTTTTACCACAGGAAGCTGGTCCAAAAAGAAGAAAGGAGGAGACCTTTTTTGAATTGCAAATAGAATAAATTGCTTGTTTCTGATTTTTGGTTAAAGTTAGTTGAACGTCCTTTTTTTTGTTGGCTAGTTTCTGTTTGGATTGTTTCTTTGTCAAATTGTGCACAAAAAATCTAAGCACAACGCCAAGAGGTGAGAAATATTCTTTCGATATATTCTTGGCAAGGGAAAGTTGTTTGACTGTCAAAAGTTGTAACACGACAACTTTCTCAATACTTTTTATTTGAAATCGTGGAGTGAATTGAGTTTTTTTTGATACTATTCCTCGAAGTTTCTTTCCAGCAAAATCAATTTTGACAAGAGTTCCTGGCGACAACTGTTCGTCGTGCTTGTATGTAAACTCCTGATTTTTTGTTAGAGGGAGTTTCGTCAATGGGATGATGTTGTAGTACATGAGAAGTTTGTTATCTAGCTAATCTTCCATTCTCCTACGAGATAGCCTACTCCAATGGGTCCTTCATATGAATATTGTTTGAATGAGTGTTTGAGGTCGGTCAGCGCGCTAAGCGCGATGATGATTGAACGAAGTCCACACTCACCAGCTTCGTCACAAAAATCTGGATTGAGATTTTTTATTTTTTCGAGTTCACTTTTTTTCAGCAGATCAATCAATGCATGGTCAAACTTTATACCGTAGGGAGAAAATCCGGCAGGAGCATCCTCTGTCAATCGGTGTGAAAGGTCTGCGCTGGCAATGAGAGCAATGTTGTGTTCTTGTTGGTTGAGAATCGAACCAATTGCTTTGCCGAATATCTCATGTGTAGACCAATTCAGTGATGTAAAAGTGAGAGGAATGACATTTGGTATTTGCTCAAGTTTCGAGATGAGATAATGTAAGGGAACCAAGGTACCATAATCTAGCATTGTTTCTCTAATGATTTCAACTGGTATCTGTTTTTCCTTGAGGAAGCTGAACATTTGTCGTGCAACAGCAATGTCATTTTTGAATTCATAATTATCACTGTCTCCACCATAGTTTGCAAAACTTCCCTTGAGGCGCTCTTCAAGGTTTACTGTGAATTTGTCATATCTCATTGGTCCATGAGGTGAAATAACAACGATTGTTTCAGGCTTGTGCTTTTTCAATTCGTTTGCAAGTTCTTCCATTCCATCCACGGTTTTTTTTAGGATGGACATTTGGGATCCCCCAACTTGAGGAACGATGAGCGCTGGGTGGGGGCATATTGCGGCAAAATTTATCATTACAGAAAGTTATAGTGTTATTTTTTCACTTCTGCATTATAGCGGTATCTTTGGCTAAATTCAAATTATTTAGGCTTTTTTGTTGCAACATCAAAATGACAAAAGATCAAATCTTGATTTTTGTTCATTTTTGATTTAAGATGACTATGTTTACAAGAGCTCTTGACACATTTTTCGTGTAGTAGTAGTCTAAGAAGGAGCTGTAACACAAGATGTTGTGGTTTACACAGAAATATAGTACAATATAGATAAACTGACTTACGCAAACAATGTCAGCAGAATAACAAGACGATATGGGGAGTAGATTAGAAATGGTCTTCATATCGTTTTGTTTTTCATTAAAAAACAAAAAAACATTTCATGAAATGTCCATATTGCAATTTTGAAGATACTCGAGTCATTGACTCAAGAGAGATCAATGAGGGAAGAACAATTCGAAGAAGGAGAGAATGTCCAACTTGTAAAGCGAGATTTTCAACATATGAGCAGGTTGAAATTCTCAATCTTCTCGTGACCAAGAAAAATGGGAGCAAAGAGGAATACAAAAAAGAAAAACTTGAAGAGGCGATTAGGATAGCAACAAACAAAAGAATGAGCGAGGAAGATATCACTCAGCTCGTGACTGACATTGAGGCTGAAATTCACGCAAGAGGGAAATGTGCGATCAGCTCGAGATATATTGGTGATATTGCACTCAAAAGAATAAAAAGCAAGGACGAAGTTTCGTATTTGAGATTTGCTTCAGTTTTCAAATCTTTCGGAAGTGGCAAACGTTTTGTGAAAGAGTTGAATAGATTGGAAAAGGAATAGCATGTCGAAGGAAGAGTAATTGAAAAAAATTCAAAAATAACAAAAAATCATTAATTAATTTTCGGGGGAGAAAACAAAAATGAAAAAAAGGAAAACGAGCGTGAAAAAAAGTGTGAAGAAAACTGTAAGAAAGACAGCAAAGGCACGCAAGGCTGTGCGACCAAAAAACAAAATCAGAAAAATCGTCAAACGTGATGGTTCGGTTGTGTCATTCAGTCAGCAGAAAATTATTGAGGCTGTTTATAAGGCTTTCAAAGAGACGGATGAAGGTGGAGTGAAAGAAGCTCGTTTGGTTACCAAAAAGGTTGTTCAGATGATGAATAAAAACTCTCGTCCGGGATATATTCCACATATTGAGGAAGTTCAAGATCATGTTGAAAAAGTTTTGATGATTCTTGATTTTGATGAGACAGCTAAGGCTTATATACTTTATCGAGACAAGCGACGCAAATTGCGAGACGCTGATGCCTCTTTAGAAGAGGCAGTTGACTTGATTGAACAGTACCTCAAAGAAATTGATTGGCAGGTGAAAGAGAATTCTAATATGGCATATTCTTTGCAAGGTCTCAATAATTATATTTCCTCAATTGTTTCAAGCAAATACTGGATGGACAGGGTTTATGCAAAATCTATCAAGCGAGCTCACGAAGAAGGAGATTTCCACATTCATGATCTCGACAAGTTGGCTGCATATTGTTGTGGTTGGGATTTACAAGATCTGCTCACTCGTGGTTTCACTGGTGTCACTGGAAAGATATCTTGCAAACCACCAAAACACTTTCGCAGTGCATTGGGTCAAATTGTAAACTTTTTCTACACAACACAAGGGGAAACTGCTGGTGCACAGGCGTTCTCCAATTTTGACACGCTCATGGCTCCTTTTGTGAGATATGACAAACTGAACTATAAAAATGTTAAACAAGCAATTCAGGAATTTGTTTTCAATCTCAATGTTCCAACTAGGGTTGGTTTTCAGACTCCTTTCACAAATATTACAATGGACTTGGAGCCTCCAAAGATATATAAAAATCAAAATGTCATCTCTGGTGGCCAGCCTCAAAAAGAGAAATATGGTGATTTCCAGCACGAAATGGATCTTATTAACATGGCTTTTGCTGAAGTGATGAGCGAAGGTGATGCGAATGGAAGAGTTTTCACTTTTCCAATTCCAACATATAACATCACCAAAAAATTCGATTGGAACAATAAGAATTTGGATAAAGTTTGGGAGATGACAGCAAAATATGGAATTCCTTATTTTGCCAATTTCATCAATTCGGACATGGATGCAGATGATGCTCGTTCTATGTGTTGTCGTTTGAGACTTGACAATCGAGAGCTTCATAAGAGAATGGGTGGATTGTTTGGTGCAGCTCCACTGACTGGGTCAATCGGAGTTGTGACAATTAACTTTCCTCGTATTGGATATTTAGCTAAAAACAAAAAAGATTTTTTCAAAAGATTGGACAAGCTTATGGATTTGGCAAAAGAGAGTCTTGAAGTGAAAAGGAAAATAGTAGAAAATTTCACACAAAAAGGATTGTACCCGTACTCAATGTTCTATTTGAATTCGATTTATAAGAAACTCGGCAGTTATTGGGGCAATCACTTTTCAACGATCGGTTTGGTGGGAATGAATGAAGCACTGGTGAATTTTAAGGACATTACAACAGCAACAAAGGCTGGTGTGAAGCTCGCAGAAGAAATTTTGGTTCACATGCGTGAGAGAATGGTGAAGTTTCAGGAAGAAACAGGAAATCTCTATAATTTAGAGGCAACTCCGGCGGAAGGGACAAGCTATCGACTGGCAATCAAAGATAAGAAACGCTTTCCGAAAATGGTGTTTGCTAACAACGGTGCTGTTCTGAAAGGAGCTCAGCCATACTACACTAACTCTTCGCAGCTTCCTGTTGGACATACTGATGACATTTTTGAGGCGCTGGATTTGCAGGACAAGCTTCAGACTAAATATACTGGTGGGACAGTTTTGCACGGATTCTTGGGTGAGCGGGTTACAGACATTGAAACAACCAAAAAAATGGTCAAGAAAATTGCCAAGAATTATAAATTGCCTTATTTCACGCTCACTCCAACATTCAGTGTGTGCCCGGTTCATGGATATATAGCTGGAGAACACAATATTTGTCCGGAGTGTGTGATTGACCAAAAAACCAAGGTTTTTTCACAAGTGAAGAGGAAAAATACGCAAGTTACAAATTAACATAATTAAAAAAAATAAAAAATAAAAGTCTTGGTCTCGATGCGACATCGGAACAAGGCGACAAAAAAATGAAAGAAGAAAAAACAATTGAGGGGGAAGTGGTCTGCCATGACTGCAAGAGTAAATTAGGAGAAGGTGCTAAATATGTAACATACAATACTCCTAGCGGAAATTTCTACAAGTGCGAAGCTTGCTATAAGCAGGATAGCAAATTGAAGGATTTTCAAAAGACGGAAGTTTACTCACGTATTGTGGGATATATTCGACCAGTTCAGCAATGGAATGTTGGAAAGGTTGAGGAATATGCAGATAGAAAAGAATTTGTGGTATGAAAAAGCTGTTGCGCAGGATAATTATTTTGTGGATCAGAAGCATTCCATATAGAAACACTGCCTTTTTTGAGGCAGTGTTTTGTTTTTAACAAGGAAGGTTTTGTAAGATAGACTTCAAGATTATGAAGGGGTTAATTGTGACCATTGTGAAAAACAAGTTTTTTCACTCAACATATTTAAGAGGAACAAGTTTTTCTCTTCGGAAAGGAATTAGTCGTGGTTAAAACAATGAAGGATAACATTATAGGTTTTCTTGATGAGGATGAGGTTTGTTTTATGGTAATATTTGATCATACTGATAATCTTTCTGCGTGTGCCACATTCAATTTTTGTTTTCATTTATATTTTTTGAGAAAAGGCAAGGTGAAGTTTGCTCACGGTAAAGAGGATATGAATTTATGTGGTGACACTTTAATTACTGATTTCTTTCAAATCCTGCTCAAGATGATTGACACAATCAATGTTTCATTTGAAGAGATTGGTGATGTTTCCATGAAGGTCGATGGTGATTTTCCAGATAGTGTGATTATCAATTGTTGGATGAATCATCCAGACTATGTTTGTTTTGAGTTGGTAGAGTGGTACCCATGTCATTTTGGCAAGGATAATGGCTTGTATATTGAACAGCGAAAACCACAAATTTTCGAGTGCATTATGAAATTGAAATGTTACAATTAATATTATCAGTTTTTTTTCTGAAACAAGGAGTGGTTCGAAACTCAAATCGCTCCTTTTGTTGAATGTGAAGTAGAATCGTGCTATTTTATAGATAACGAGAATGAAAATTTAGTTGATGAAATAAGAAATAAACAAGACAGTGCTATGGAAATGAAAACTTTTCTGAAATATTTTTTGATTGTTATTGCTTTGGCAATTGTGTCAATTATAATCACTTTTCTTATGAGAATACTCAAAGGAGGTTCTGTTGTTGAGAAGGGTCCAGCGGTGTTAACAGGTTCTTCTAAAGAATTTCCAGAGATAGAGAGAGCTAAAAGAGATGAAGTGTTACTGGTTGTTCCAAAGGATTCTCAAAAGGATTCAAATGAATTGAAGGAAGACTTTGATGATGACTCAGGTTTTCTCGATCAGCAGGAGAAGGAGAAGCAAGACAATGCCTCGGTTGATGAAATTCTCGAAAAAATAAAAAACAACTACGCTTTGGATAACTTAAATAACACGAGTGTTGCTTTTGAGTGGATATCCATTGATGGTGAATCGAAGAAAAATAACAAGATTTCTGGCAAGGGGTTTACGGCTGATGGCAATCTTCAGCACATAGCCGAGATCGAACAATTTTTGAGAGAACAAGGTTTTGGATCTAGCAAAGAAAATTCTCGAGACGATGACAGGATAAAAATCAATGGCTTTGGCAAAGAAAATTTGGTTTGTTTAGTGACGGCAGCGACAGTGCGACAAGATGTCACTTTTGAGTTGCATGAGCAGGAGGCGAAAATGGAGGTTCGTTGTGGGGTGATAAGTGTTGGATTCTGATTGGTGTTAATTCTTTACATCAACATCATAATCTTCTAAAATAGGAGTGTATCGACAGATGCATAAAAATAAAAAACGAAGAATGGATAAAATAAAAATCATCTTGATGGCTGTTTGCGTGCTGATTTTTTCAGGTTGTAGTTTTCAAGGAAAAGCTGACGGTGGTTTTTTCAAATCGTTTAACGGTGGAGCAAGCTTTGAGCAAAAAACGAAAATTGGAGAATCAAGCTCATTTGCAAGTGGTAGTGTTCTTGATCTCGAAATTGATCCTAGCAATTCGGACATTCTCTATGCAGGCACGATATCATATGGAATCATGAGATCAACGAACGGTGGTGATGATTGGATAAGAGATGTTAGTGGATTCACGAGTGTTGAAGACATCGTGATTAATCCAAAAAATTCAAATGAAATTTATATTACAGTGGTTCTTGGTGGAATAGGGAAGATCATGAAAACAAATGATGGTGGAGTTGAATGGGAAGAGGTTTTCACGCAAAGAACAAGTGGCGCTAGAATGATGGCCCTTGCAATGGACAAAAACAATTCAGATATACTCTATGCTGGTGACACGTTGGGTGGAATATACAAGACATATAATGCTGGAGCAACATGGCAGTCTCTGTTGTGGGCAGACAGCTCTATCGAGAAAATAGAAATTGACAATGTGAACACATCAAAAATATATTTTGTCACTTATTCGACAGGAGCACTCAGAACTGATGATGCAGGAGGGAACTTTGTTGAAATTGAAACGTCTGGAGTTGTGTATAATGTAGTTGCACATCCAACAAAAGAGGGAGTGGTGTTTGTTAGTGACAAGAAAGGTTTGCATCGAAGTGGGGATAGCGGAGGAACACTGAATGAGATCAATACCATTGTTCAACCAGAAAAGTTGGGGTCGATAGGTCTTGCGGTCAATCCAAAGAATGATAATGAAATATATTTTGCGTCTGGAAGGGCTTTCTATAAGACTACAGATGGAGGACAAACATGGAAATCAGTGCAATTCAATTCAACCAAGACAGTGGAAAGTATTGTTGTTAATCCAGAAAATACCGATATAATTTATGTTGGTACGAGCAAACAAGGAAAGTTATCGGGATTTTCCGTATTCCCGGATCTTTAGGAAAGGATTAGTGCTGTTTTATTAATAATTCTTCAAAAATATTTATGAAAAATGAAGATATGCAGATCATTAGACTTGAATTGGAGGGCGCGGTGGAGTTTTTTCAAGAAGAATTAATAAACATTCGAACGGGAAGGGCTAATCCGTTATTGGTGGAGGATTTGGAAATGGAGTATTATGGATCGAAGACGCCATTGAAACAGGTAGCTTCTATTTCTGTACAAGACGCAAGGACAATTGTGATTACTCCATGGAGCAAAGATTCTTTGGTGGACATTGAAAAGGCAGTTAGTGAATCTGATTTGAATTTAAATCCTGTCAATGATGGAAATGTGATTCGATTGGTATTTCCACAACTGACAGAAGAGCGAAGAATGGAACTGGTCAAAGTGATGAAGAAGAAAACGGAGGAGGCAAGAATAAAAGTGAGAAAAGTGAGAGAGGATGCTTGGGATGGGATTCAGAAGAAAGAGAAAGATGGAAAAATTTCCGAAGATGATAAATTTCGTCAAAAAGACTCTTTGCAGGGAATCATTGATGAATTCAACAAGAAAATTGAGCAATTAAGCGATAAAAAAGAAGAAGAAGTCATGCAAGTCTAAACTTTCTTAAACACATTAAACATATAAGTCTTCTGACATTGTTGATGGTTTTTCAATGGTTTTACCGATTGCAGTGGTCATTTTTTTCTTTATCTCGTCGGTTAATTTAGAAAAGAGTGTTTATCTTTCTACGAAGCCTTGTTGCTAAGTTGAATGTTTGTAGTTTATAAGATAGTCTAATTAATATATTTTTAAATAATAGTTATTGATAATTAAATAAAAAATGTTATTAACGATAGTTGTGTTTTTGTTGATCTTGGGAACTTTGGTTTTGGTTCATGAACTGGGCCATTTTTTGGTTGCAAAGAGAAATGGTGTGCCATCAGAAGAATTTGGTTTTGGTTTCCCTCCTCGTCTTGTCGGGACATATCGTGATGCTAATGGAAAGAGAAAATGGATTTTTGGGAACAAGGAAATTGAGGAGGAAATAAAAAAAAGAGAAGAAACCGTATATTCAATAAATCTGATTCCTTTGGGCGGTTTTGTCAAGATCAAAGGAGAGGACGGTGGTAATAAGAGTGACCCAAAAAGTTTTGCTGTTCAAAGTATCTGGACACGATTCAAAATTCTTGTTGCTGGTGTGACAATGAATGCAATTTTGGCAGTGTTTCTGTTTGGATTTGCTTTTTGGATTGGATTGCCAGAAGCTCTTGAAGATGGAGATGTCGTTGCTAAAAGCAAGGTCCAGATTTCTGCGGTGAAAGCTGATGGTCCAGCAAAAGAAGCTGGATTGCAGCTTGGAGATGAGATTGTTTCAATTGTTACAAGTGACGGCAGTTTTGAGATAGACAGCATTGTTTCATTGCAAGAGATTGTTAGTATTAACTCCAATCAAGAGATTACCATAAACGTTGTTCATCCAGGGGAAGAAGCGTCAGTTGCCATGAATGTGATTCCAAAAGAGGATGAAGAAAGCGGCAGAGGCTTGGTTGGAATCGAAATTGTCAGAACAGCTCTTGTGCGACACGGTTTTTTTGAATCTTTTTGGCTTGGATTGAAAACAACAGTTTCAATGATCGGTGCGATTGTGATGTTTCTCGGGGGTTTGATAGTTAAGCTTTTTACATCTGATCCTGTTCAAACAGAGGTGGCAGGTCCAATAGGAATTGCCGTTCTTACGGGTCAGATGACTAAAATGGGGTTTGCTTTTATTTTGCAGTTTACAGCGATTCTTTCTGTGAACTTAGCAGTGATAAATCTTCTTCCTTTGCCAGCACTTGATGGTGGGAGAATTTTGTTCTTGATAGTTGAAAAAATCAAAGGTTCTCCTATAAGTCAAAAAGTTGAGGGCTTGATGCATACTGTCGGTTTTGTTTTGCTCATGGTCTTGATGGTTTTTGTTACCGCTCGAGATTTTGTGAATTTTGAAATTGTAGATAAAATAAAGGGGCTTTTTTGATAGTTTTGATGAGAATAACCAAAGATCTCGCTCTACAGGCGAGATCTTTTGATAGCGTTGCAAACAATTAAATTTGCGCACGTTTTATTTTGACAAAAGGTTTTGTCTGGAATTGTTGTGTGATATAATAAGTCTAGATAAGTTACAAATAAAAAAATAACAAATCCTAGTTTAGACAGGTTGTCTTAACAGGACAAAGAAACATGAACAAAAAATTGTTGATTGTTGCTGTTTTGTGTGCGAGTGTTGGTTTTGCTGGTCTTGCACTTGCGGACAATGACACAAAAAAAACAAAAGAAGAAAGAAAAGAAGAAGTTAAACAGAAGATTGAAGAGAAAAAAGAAAAGATAGAAAAGAAGAAGGAAGAAAGAGTTGAAAAAAGAGAAGAAAAGAGAGAGAAACGTTGTGATAACATTGAAAAAAGGATTCAAACTAGGATCAATCGCTATGAAAACAACCATAGCCGACATGTGAAAATTTTGGACAAATTAGAGGCAAGACTCTCAAAAGTTACAACATTTTTTGAAGGAAAAGAACTTGATGCTTCACAACTGAAAATTGACACAGCAATTCTCTCTACGATGATTGACGATGTTGTGGTCACACACAAGATATTCATTGATAAGCTCAAAGAAACTAAGAACTATGTTTGTGGAGAATCTGAAGGAGATTTCAAGAGTCAACTTGGTGAGGCCAGAAAAGTTCTTCCAGAGGTCAAGAGGGGAATAGAAGAAATACGCACTTTCTATAAAGACACAATTCGACCGGAAATTTTGGATTTGCGAGCACAACTTGAAGACGAAGATGACGACAATGACGATGACGATGACAATGACGATGACGATGACGATGAAAAAGGTGAATAACGGTAATTAGAAAAATAAAAAATAAATTTCAAAAAAATGGAAGAAGAACTCTCAAAAACAAAAATAATTTTCGTAGCTGCAGTTGGGATAGTTTTTGTTGTGATGATAGGTCTTTTCATTGTTACTATCACAAAGCAAAAGGTGCAACTAAATTCAACTGGAAATGAGATGCAAGATGTTTCTTCTGAAGCAAAAAGCGAGAATCTTGATTCAATAAAAATTGACGAAATAGAATTCGAGGATCCTGGTGATGATGAGGTTGGAAAGGAGATCAAAGAGTTGGACGAGTTGATCAACAATACTAGACCAAGCGAACTCAGTGGTGATGATTTGTCAGATGATTTGGTTAGTGGAGAATTGGAACTTGAGTAGTTTTCAGGAAAGTAGCTTATAAAATCCCGCGTTTGCGGGATTTTTTTTATTGGAGATGTTATAATGAAAAAAATTAACATATCAAAATGCAAAATTCAAAGTGTCTAAAAAAGATTGAAAAATCCTTTCTGTTGTTGTTTGTTGGATTGTGTTTGGCTGGTTGTCTTTTCTCACTTCAAAAAGCGAAAGCTGTTGAAAATTTAGGGGCTTTTGAGATCAATGATTTTGTTGTCGATATTCACTTGGATGAAAAGGGTGTCATGATCGTGAGAGAGGAGATCGTTGTTGATTATTATGAACCAAGACATGGGATTTTCAGGAACATACCCATCAAATATCGAGATGATAAGGCTTTTTTGCACAATTTTCGATTCAAGTTGCTTTCTGTGACCAATAAAGATGGGAGCAAGTGGAAATACACCAAATACGGAGAAGAGGAAGACATGGTTATAAAAATTGGAGATCCAAACAAAAAAGTAGACGGTAGACAGGTATATATTATTGAGTACAAAATAACTCGTGGGTTGAGATTTTTTGAGGATCATACAGAGATCTATTGGAATCCAGTTGGTACTGGTTGGCCGACAACAATCGATCATGCAATCGCAAATGTGCACATTCCTGGAGATGTAGTTTTTGTTGATGATGATCTGATTTGTTTCACTGGTTCTTTTGGAAGCAAGAAACAAAATTGCACTCAAAAAGTGATAAGTGCAAATCATCTTCAGTTTGAAACAAGAGACAAGCTTGAGGCACATGAGGGATTGACTTTTGCTGTAAGGTTTCCGACAGAAATTGTGCAAAGACCTGGTCTTTGGATGAGAATTTTGTGGTTTGTGAGTGACAATTGGGGTTTCGCTATGCCCATTGTTGTTTTTGGCTTGATTTATGCTGTTTGGAAAAAAAGAGGCCAGGAACTGAATTTGCAAAAAACTACAATTGTTCAATATGAACCACCTGAGAACTTAACACCAGGTGAAGTGGCCTATTTGGTGAAGGAAAGATATTTAAATAACAGTGTTACTGCTGACATTGTGAATTTGGCAGTGAAAGGTTTTTTGAAAATCAATGAAATAGAAGACAACTCAACTATCGGAAAAATAAAAAAGAACACAAAGATCATCCCGATCATCATCAGTTTGGGTATTCTTGTGATGGCACTTTTCTTTGTTGTGTCTGCAATGTTTCTTGTAGGAGATGAAAGCAAGAGTCCACTTATTTTTTCAGTTGTTTTTATGAGTTTCTTTGTTTTCATAGCGTTTGCAAATTCTAAAAAATTCAAGAAGGTTATGACATCGTCTGAATATGAAGTCGAAAATATCAAAGATTGGAGAGGGGATTCGAATTTGACAATTCATGAACAGATATTGATGAAAGGGATGTTTGGTAGCCAGGTTGGAAAAAAGGTCTTGGTAAAAAAAATGAAAAAATTTCACGAAAAAGTAACGGATGCTCGGAAAAAGCTAAAAAAACAGATCAAAGAAAAGGGATATTTTGAAAACCACCTTCTCAACTCAAGGGTTGTTTGGATTTTACTGGGAATTGCTGTGGGTGTTGGAACTTTGATGTGTGGATCTGTATTTGAGCGTGTTGATATTGTCATAGGAGGTTTTCTGTCGTCTATAGTCTTGTTTATTTTTGGCGCAGTGATGTCAAAAAAGACACACAAAGGAGCAGAGGCGTATCGTTGGGCAAAAGGATTTGAGGATTATATAAAGACAGCAGAACGTTATCGGGTTAAATTTCAGGAAGATGAGAAGATTTTCGAGAAAGTTTTGCCATACGCCATGGTTCTTGGTTTGGCAGACAAGTGGGCAAAGGCATTTGAAGGTATATATGAAAATAATCCTGATTGGTATTCATCTTTGTCTGCGCAGGCATTTCATCCAGCGCTTTTTGCATCATCATTGAATGACAATTTTGGCTCTGCAACACAATCTGTTTCAAATCCTCCAAGCTCATCTTCGTCTGGATTCTCTGGTGGAGGTGGATCCTCTGGTGGCGGAGGTGGCGGAGGTGGAGGAGGAAGTTGGTAAAGAGTTCTTTGTAATTTACAAATCTTCAAATAAAGTGTATAAATAAAATTCAACTGAATCATTAACTATCATATGAGGAGATGACCATTGCTGAGCAGTGAGTTTTGATAAAAACGGGGGATATTACTATTGTTAATGGTTTGTCAATTGACCAGTATAATTCTTGTGCTGATCAAATTATGGAAGCGAATTCATTCAAGACGAATGAAGATCTTGCTTCGGAGACAATTGTATCTTGGAAGGGGTGGCAACTATTTTATTGAGCAGCTTCTCCATGGTAGCAACACGAAGATCAGACTCGATCACAAAAAATTACTCATTCTGATTTTGAATGAGTAATTTTTAATTGTGGAAAGCTGGATTTGTTGTTTATTGAGTTTCTTCTGTTTGTGGGGGTACAGTGGCAGCTTCAGCTTCTTTCTCCAGTCTTTCGTCACGTTTTTCAGCGTCTTCATGGCTGATTCTTTGGTCATGACCGAGAACGTGCATCCAAATCTGTCCTGGGACAAATTTGATTTCTTCTCCGTTTTTGTCAAAGAATTGAAAGCGATTTTCCATTCCCTTATCACGTTTCCAGGTTCCTTCAATGTGTTGGCCGTTGATGAAAAAATCTGCCTCGTCTTGGTGCTTTCTGTCAAACCATGGGTCTCCCAATTGCATGTTGGGATATCCGTTGTTATCATTGAGACGATGTTGTTGGTCTATTCCTTCCCATGGATCCCAAAAACCTTGGGACACGTAGTCAGTGTCTAGCAGCCAGGCATCTTTTTTGGTGATTATGGTAATCAGATTTTTCGGGGAGTGTTGTTGTTCGTTTGCATAGTCCACGCTTGGGTTTCCAAATAGATGTCTTTTGTATGAATTTGTTTGTTTGTCATATAGATACTCGGCAACATAACCGTCTTTGTTATATTTCACGCTTACTTTTGCATATTCTGGTCGTTGGTCGAGCGGAATGTCGTTTTGGTGTGGAAATTTCTTTGTTTGTGACTCCATTCGGTAGTTGTTTTTGCGAGCAACATTAATCAATTCTAGTGGATTGGAGGATGCGGATGACAAGTGACTCATTGGACCTTCTCGGCGAAAACAGGCAGGATATCCTCCTCCCGGAGCAACCTCTCCATTGCAATCGATGTGGTCAATGACATCTTTTTTTAGGAGAGCTTTCCCCACACTGGAACCTCCCCAAGGGACAAAAATCGCATCAAGTGAGCCGGCAACGGAAATGTGATCTGTTCTACCAGAGCGCATTGGTCCAACGATCTGGGGAAGATTGCATTGAAATACTCCCATGATGCGTGGGATGCCGTGCACTGCGCGATGAGGCATTTCAAGCACAAAATCAGCGCTTGAAAGACCTGACATATAGGCATGGTCAATGTCTGAATACATTATTGCAAATGCTCTTTTGTTGTAGTTGTCGCAAGGAAGTGCTGTGATTGGTGAAGCGTCCTGTGGCCAATCAAACTTCTCTTGTTGCCTGATGGGATCTTGCTCGATGACGAGTTGTTTTTGTGGCTCTTTTCTATTCAACAAGAAAAGGGCAATGCATGTGATCAACAACAAAACGACAGCTGTAATAAGAAGCTTTTTGTTTTTCATTTTTTATTTCTCTTGATTTTTTTATTTGCGACTTGTTGAGTCGCTTAATTATTTTATTATATCAGAATTCATGATTGTTTGAAAAGGAACTTTTTTGTTGTATATTGAATATAGGCTTGTCGATAGCAATCAAACTCTTCAAGGACTATTATTTATTATTTTATGTTCAGCTATGAAAGAAAAAAGAAAAAAACGCATTGTGCTCATTCCGTTTCTTTTGTTATTCACACTGCTTCTTTGTGGTTGTGACAGGAAGGGGATTGAAGCTGAAAACACCTTTCAAGTAGATGAGATCGAGAATAGGCAACAAGAGCTTTTCAATGTTCTGCATGTCGTTGATGGCGACACTTTTTCTGTGTGGATGAATGATAAAATCGAAACAGTGAGGGTGATCGGAATTGATTCACCAGAAACAGGAGAAAAATATCGACGAAAGGAATGTTTTGGACGTGAGTCGACACAAATGGCAATTGAAGTTCTAAGTGACAAGAAAGTTTTATTGAAAACTGATTTGACTCAAGATGATCGTGACCAATATGACAGACTTTTGCGTCATGTTTTCTTAGAGGATGGAACAAACTATGGTTTGAAAATGATTGAAATTGGATTTGCTGAAGAGTTGACCTTCAAGGGCAGACAATATGAGCATCAGGATGAATATAAAAGCGCACAAGAAAAAGCAAAACAAGATAAACAGGGACTATGGGAGGTCTGTAAAAGTAAACAATAGAAACACGAAGTGTTGCAAGATAGTTCAATTTTATATATTATTTTCTTTCATTACTTTTTTTGATAACCTCAAACTTTAACGGAGGCATTTATGAAAAGAGTTTATGGTGATTTCAAGAAGGGTGACACATCTTTTTTGCTGGTGGTGTGAAGTTGACCATTGTTTGGACCATGATTGTTTTTTGTTGATTACAGAAAATGCTCATTTTTGAGAAATGAGAGTGTCTATGCTGTCAGCTAAGCAATTAGCAAAGAAAGAAGCGAAAGAAATAAAGGAGAGAAAAAGGCAACAGCAAATAAAAAAGGTCAACAGTGGAACAAAACGTGGTTATCCGATTTTTCTTGGTGGATGGAGCAGAAAGAACAAGACCAAGGATAAAGGCAAAAGAAAGCGAAGCAGGCGATGGTATGAAGTTTAAACATTTCTGTTATAAAGACCATATGGAAAGTCAGGATGGGTCAATTGACTATTTTCTAGACTTTTGTTTTTGGAAAAAGAATGATCTCTATTTTTGACAAGGCCCCAAATGTCCGATAAGATAGGGGAAGCTGAGGCTTTTTAGTCCATAGTTTTTTGGTTTCTTCGAGTATTATTGATTGGATTGAAATCAAAAAAGACAGGACTAGACTTTATTCAAAAATAAATTAAATATTGGAAACAAAAGGATGAAACAGTCAAAATTGTTTGGAAAAACAACAAAAACAGTGTCAAAAGATTTGAAGGCACCAAGTCATAGATTTTTAATCCAAGGGGGTTTCATCGCAGAGTCTGTTGCTGGACGTTACTATTTCTTGCCATTGGGAATGAAAGTTCGTGACAAAATTGTGAAGGTGATCGAAGATGCAATGAACAATTCTGGAGCTGAAAAGATGATCACTCCAGTGCTTCATCCACTTGAGCTTTGGCAGGAAACAAACAGAACAAGTACAGCAGGGTTTGAGCTTATGAGGCTGGAGGATAGAAGGGGTTCAGAATTTGCTCTTGGTGGAACCGCTGAAGAAATGATAGTTGACGTTGTTCGCAAATATAACATTAGCTATAAAGATCTGCCTTTTCATATCTATCAATTTTCTCAAAAATTTCGTGATGAGCTTCGTGCCCGAGGAGGGCTTTTGAGAGTGCGTGAATTTTTAATGAAAGATGGATATTCTTTTCATGTTGATGAGGAGGATTTCAAAAAAGAATATGAAAAAATGAGGCAAGTTTATCTGGAGATCTTTGAGAAACTTGGAATGGATGCTTTTGTTGTTGAAGCGGACAACGGATATATTGGTGGAGATTATTGTCATGAATTTGTTGTGGAATCTGAAAATGGTGAAAGTGTGTTCTTTGTTTCTGAGGACGGAAAATATGTTGCTCATGAGGATGTTGCAAAATTCAAGAGAGATGAAATAAATATCGATGAGCAAGAGAAAGAATTTGAGATCATCTCACAACCTGAGTGGGTCAAAACAATGGACGATGTCGCCAAGCACTATAAGCTTCCAACATCAAGATTTTTGAAAAACGTTGTATATAAGAACAGAGTCAGCGAAGAGATCGTGATTGCGACTATCAGGGGTGATTTGGAAGTCAACAAAACAAAATTGGAGCAGGTGTTGGATTGTGTTGGTGCTCTTGAGGAAGCGACGGCTGAGGATTTGGAAAAAATTGGAACAAAACCAGGATATGTTCATGCTTGGGGACATGAAAATTGCAAATATGTAGCCGATCTTTCACTTAAGACAGTCAAGAATTTCATTGGAGGACAAAAGGAAGAAAAAACAGATTCGATCAATGTGAACTATGGTCGTGATTTTGAGCATGAAATAATTGATGACATTGCTTTGGCGAAGGATGGTTTTTTGACTGAAGATGGAAAACAAAAATTGACTCAGAAAAAAGGAATCGAGGTTGGAAACATTTTTCAACTTGGTCAGCACTACTCGTCAAAAATGAAAGCAACTTTTGTTGATGAGAAAGGTGAAGACAAGTTTTATTATATGGGTTGTTATGGAATTGGAATTGGGCGGAACATGGCAACGGTTGTTGAGACGCATCACGACGAAAAGGGAATAGTGTGGCCTGAAGAAATTGCTCCTTTCAAAGTTCATATTGTTGAATTGGTAAGTGATGATGAAAATGTGAAAAAGACCGCACAGGACTTGTATGATGAATTGGTCGGTGTTGGAGTCGATGTGCTTTATGATGACAGAGCAGATCTCACTGCAGGTGAAAAGTTTGCAGACGCTGATCTCATTGGATGTTCATATCGAGTTGTGATCAGTGCAAAAACTCTTGAGAATGAAAAGTTTGAATTGAAAAAGAGAAGTGAACAAGATGTGGAGATGTTGTCAAAAGAAGATCTCCTCAAAGTTCTAAAATAGCTTCCAATTCTCCAACCAAAGAACATGTTATGTTCATATAAGCATATATGAAAGTGCGGAAAAAGGAATATGGCAAAGGTGATTACTCATGTTTCGGATGATGGCTATGAAATGTTGTGCAAGCAGAAAATTTTTTGGAACCTGGATGTGCGTGAAAAATATGAATTTGAGCAAGAGCGTATCAAAGGTGCAAAGCTGGTTCCAGCGACTCATTTTGATGAAGAGTTCGAAAAATTGAAGGTGAAGAAAACTGACAAAATTGATCTCTATTGTCAAACTGTAAGCTGAAGTGTCTTCATTGCTGAAAAATTGAGAGGACAAGGTTTCAAAAGTATTTTCAACTTGGAACTCGGAATTATTGACTGGACAGATCACAACAAAAGGCCATTTGATTTTTTTTGTACAAAGTTATGTGTTTGTTTTGAGCATGCTCCAAACAAAACTCAAAAAACATGGAAGAAGCAAAAAATACAAATTGTCATAATTGCAAATCCGAATTCACAATAGAATCGGAGGATTTTGAATTCTACAAAAAGATCAATGTGCCAGCGCAGATATTTTGTCCGCTTACATAAAAGACGTTGAAGATTCAATTTTGAAAGAGATCATCGAATGTGCCAATGAATCAAATTGGTCGTGTCATGGGTCGGGTGTTTTCAGAATGATTCCATCAGAATTTGAATTTTATGAAAGGATGAATATTTCTTTGCCGAGAATTTGTTCTGATTGTTGTCATGCAGAGCGAGTCAAGTAAAGAAACCCAATGAAACTGCAAAAAAGGAACTGCATGTGTGATCACAAAAATTATAAAAACAGACAGTTACACTTTTACGGGAATAAGCAGTGCGAAAACACTCTTGAATCAACATATTCACCAGACAGTCTTGAGATCGTCTATTGTAAAAATTGCTATCAAAAGGAAACAGAATAGTTTATTTATGAATTGTTTTAATATTACTATTAATTTCCCTTAAACATGGAAGAGCAAAGCGATATAAACAAAATGCAAAAACGAGCAATGGAGATTTGCAACAAATATGAAAAAATTGAGCTCAAATCATGGTCGGAGCACGAGATAGTAGATGTTTTTTGGTCTTCTCTGGTCCTTGCCAAAAAACTATATGTCAATTTGAAAGAAAAGTTCTATCAAGCGATGAATGAGTTGGATGGGAAAATATCGAATAAATAATTTTTGAAAAGAGGGAAAAATAATGTTGAATAAAATATTTGGGAAAATTTCGAAAGATGTTGGTATAGACCTTGGTACAGCAAATACTCTTGTCTATGTGAAAGGCAAGGGAATTGTTATCAATGAGCCATCCGTTGTTGCTGTCAACAAAAGAACGGGACAGGTTTTGGCAATTGGCAAGGAAGCACGAAAGATGGTCGGCAAAACGCCTGGGCATATCATGGTGTCGCGTCCTCTTGTGGATGGTGTGGTTTCGGACTTTGAAACAACCGAGCAAATGTTGAAATACTTTATTGAGAAAGTTCATCGAGATTCATTTGCACTTTTGCCACGTCCAAGAGTAGTCGTGGGGATTCCATCAGGAGTCACGGAAGTTGAAAAGCGAGCAGTGGTTGATGCTACAATCAATGCTGGAGCAAGGCAAGCTTTTCTGATTGATGAACCAATGGCAGCAGCGATTGGGGCAAGACTTCCAGTTCAAGAACCGGCAGGAAACATGATTGTTGATATTGGTGGAGGAACAACTGAAGTTGCTGTAATCTCTTTGGGCGGTGTCGTGACAGCCAGAAGTCTTCGAATTGCAGGTGATGAAATGAATGAAGATGTGATCAGTTTTGCAAGAGACGAATACAATCTTTTATTAGGTGAAAGGAGTGCAGAGGATATTAAAATTGCTATTGGCAGTGCATATCAATTGAATGAGAAACTTGACATGATGATCAGAGGAAGAGACCTGATCAGTGGTTTGCCAAAAGAATTGAAAGTGACAGACAAGGAAATTCGCACTGCACTTTCAAGATCTATCAAGATAATCATCAACAACATCAAAGCTGCAATCGAAGAAACACCTCCTGAGTTGATTGGAGACATCATGCAAAGCGGAATCATTCTTGCTGGTGGAGGAGGGTTAATCAGAGGACTTGATCGACTGATTGCAGAACAAACAGAAATGCCAGTCAAGAGAATGGAAGATCCTTTGACCGCGGTTGTTAGGGGAACAGGAATTGTTTTGGAAGATCTTGATTCAATGGTCGATGTTTTGATTGAATCAAGTGATGAGAAAAGATTGAGATAGGAGTTATTCAAAAATAAAACAAATGAAAACAACACCAAGAAAAAAAATTATTGTTTTGGCAGTCGTGGTCTTAGCTATGTTTTTATTTGCTTTTTTGTCTCGAGACAGACAGCAAAAGCCTTTTGTGGGTTTATTTCAGAGTGTAATCAAACCTTTTTCATGCTTTTTTTCAGCTGCTGGTGGTTGGACAGGTGAGAGAGTTTCATTTTTCGGATCGATTGGGGAGCTGAAAACTGACAATGAAAAACTTTTAGAAGAAAACATGAATCTCAAATCGCAATTGGCGAATTTTCAAGATGTGAAAAAAGAGAATGAGCAATTGAGAAAACAAATCGATCTTGCCCCTCGCGGTGAATATGATCTTGAAGCAGCAATTGTTATTGGGAAGGATCTGAGTGGTCAGACGGAATTTGTTTATATTGACAAGGGGAGTAAACATAGAATCAAAGAACAAATGGCAGTTATTGTTGGGGAAGGAACTTTGATTGGGAAAATTTCAAAAACATTTCCAACCACCTCTCAAGTTGAGCTTCTGTTTGGAAAAAACTCAAAAGTGAATGCTGAAATTGTTGAGTCGGGAGCAAAAGGTATTGTTCGTGGTCAATATGGAACCGCAGCTGTTCTTGACATGATTCCCCAAACGTTTGAAATTAACAAAGGTGACTCTGTGATCACGTCTGGAGTTGGAAATTTGATGCCCAGAGGGTTGTTGATCGGATATACTCAAGATCCAGTTGCAACAGCAGATCAATTGTTTCAGCAGGCATCTCTCGTTTTCCCAGTACAGATTCAAACAATTAGAGTCGTTTGGGTTGTCAGAGGGGCGAAATAGTTTTCCAAAAAACTTTTTTACATGAAAAAAACACTACTCATTTTTATTATTGTCGCATTCTTTTTGGACTATTCTTTTTTGCCAATGTTGCAGATGGATATTTCTTTTGGCGCAAACTTTTCTCTTTTGGTCTTGGTGGTGGTTTTTCTCAAAAGACAATATGTCGAAAGTTTCTGGTGGGCAGTTTTGGGTGGAGTGTTGCTTGATTATGTTTCATCTGTTCCTCTTGGCATGTTTGTTTTCTCTTTTTTACTTGTTGGATTTGGCTTGGAGTTTTTTCAGAAAAAACTTCAAACAAAAGCTCCAAATTCTTTTTCTCTGTTGTTCTTGTTTATCTCTTCTTTTGTTGTTGTTGAAACGTCTTGTTTTATTGTTCAGCAGGTAGCACATTTTTTGGGAATAATCTCATACACTGTCGTGTTTGAATTTGAGAGCATCAGACAATTGTTGTTTCTGAAAGTGACATTGTCATTTCTTGGAATATTTCTATTTACGATTGTTGATAAAATCGAATGGTTTGCAGGTGAGAAATCATTGAAATTGAAAATTGATAGCTAAAAATAGTTTTTGAAAATAAAAAGTTTTAATAATCCATGGTTTTTTCATTCAAAAAAGGCCAAAAAGGTTTCGATATAGACAATCCTCTTGAAGTTCCAAGCAGGGTCGCGGAAACGCCAGAAGAAATGCAAGAGGACTTGATTTTGTGTGGAAAAAACAAGTTTGTTTTTTGGTCTGCAATAACGATTTTTATTGTGTTATTGTTGTCTAGGACTTTTTATTTGCAGGTTGTTAAAGGTGCATACTATAAAGATATTGCGGAAAACAATCGAATTCGAGAAGTTGTGATCAAGGCTCCTCGAGGCAAGATCGTTGGTCAACATGGACGGGTGTTGGCACAGAACATTCCCAGCTTTGAAGTAGTTTTTGTTGCTGCCCATTTGCCAAAGAACGAATTGAAGCAAAAAAAGATTTGTGATGAGTTGAGTTTTGTTATTGACATTGATCCAAATGAGATTTTTGAATCATTTTCAAAAGTGAAAGACCATGATCGAAACATGTATTTGATCAAAGAGTCAATTGATCAAGACTCTGCACTTGAGATCATGGAAAGATCAAAGTATTTGCCTGGGATTTACATTGGGAAAACTGCCAGAAGGGAGTATGTTGATGGAAAGATATTTTCTCACATTATTGGATATGATGGAAAAGTGACTGAAAGTGAGCTTGAAAAAAATCCTTCATACTTGATGACGGACTATATTGGAAAAGATGGATTGGAACTTACTTATGAAAAACTTTTGCATGGAACCCATGGAATTCATCGATATGAAGTTGATTCAAACAATAACATCAAAGAGGATCTGGGGATGATCAATCCAGTGTCTGGGGATGGGTTGACCTTATATGTCGATGCAGGATTGCAGAGAAAAATTACTGAGGAATTGGAGAAGGTTCTTTCGGAAAATGAGGATGCGACGGGAGCAGTTGCAATTGCTGTTGATCCTCGAAGTGGTGGAATTCGAGCATTGGTCAGTTTGCCGAGTTTTGACAATAATCTTTTTGCAAAAGGAATTGAAACAGATGAGTATGCAGGTTTGATCAATGACAAAGGCCGACCTCTTTTGAACAGGGCCATTGCAGGAGAGTATCCTCCAGGTTCAATATTCAAGCCGTTTGTTGCAGCAGCAGCTTTGCAAGAGGGTACAATAACAGAGCAGACCTCATTGAATTGTAGTGGTGGTATTTCTGTTGGTGCTTGGACTTTTCCAGACTGGAAGGCTCATGGTCACACTGATGTTAAAAAAGCAATTGCTGAAAGTTGCGACGTGTTTTTCTATGCGGTTGCCGGAGGCTGGGGAAATATTACCGGGCTCAACATAACTCGTATTGAACAATATGGAAAAATGTTTGGATTTGGAGATGTCAGTGGAGTTGATTTGCCGGGAGAATCGAATGGAAATCTTCCCAATGAAAGTTGGAAGTTCAAAAAGTTTGGAGAAAAATGGTATATTGGTGATAGCTATCATGTGGGAATTGGACAAGGATATTTGACGGTGACACCACTTCAGGAGGTGATGATGACTTCTATGATTGCGAATGGTGGAACACTCTATCGCCCACAACTGGTGGCGGAAATTGTTTCTTCGACCACTGGAGAGAGACGAAAGATTGAACCACTGCTGATCGAACGAGACATCATATCGAGTGCAAACATCAATATTGTCAAAGAAGGAATGAGGCAAACTGTGACCTCTGGAACGGGTGTCTCTCTATCAAGTCTTGAAGTTGCTACTGGCGGAAAAACAGGCACTTCTCAATTTGGGGCAAATGATAAGACTCATGCTTGGTATGTCTCATTCGGTCCATATGAGAAGCCAGAACTGGCGATGGTTGTCTTGATCGAAGGTGGAGGGGAAGGACATGAATGGGCTGTGCCAGTGACAAAGGAGACGTACAAGTGGTACTTTGATCAAGAACGTGGAACAATTAATTTGGAGGAAGAAGAAGAGATGATTGAAGTTTTGGAAACAGAAATTAAAGACACTCAGCAATAAGAATTAATTCAAGCATTAGTCACATGTCTGGACATTCAAAGTGGTCAACAATCAAACATAAAAAAGCGATCAATGATGCCAAGCGAGCAAACATTTTCACGAAACTTGCAAAGGATGTGACAATAGCAGCTCGTGATGGAGGTGATCCGGAAATGAACTTCAAGTTGCGCATGGCAATTGACAAGGCACGTTCAATGAACATGCCGAAAGATAACATTGAGCGAGCAATCAAAAGTGGAACGGGAGAATTGAAAGAAGGTGCCCAAATTGAAGAGATTCTCTACGAGGCATATGGTCCGGGTCAAGTTGCCATACTGATAAAAACAGCAACAGACAACAAAAACAGGACATTGAGCGAAGTTCGTAATATTTTGAACAAAAATGGAGGTAAGCCAGTTGAAGGCGGAGGAGTGAGTTGGCAGTTTGAGCAGAAGGGAGTCATCGAGGTAGAGCTGGGTTCAAAAGACGAGGAAAGTGTTGAAATGTTGATCATTGAAAGTGGAGCTGACGACTATGAACTTGAAGACAAAGTTTTTGTTGTGTATACGAAAGTTTCTGAGCTTCAAAAAGTAAAGGAAGCTTTGGAGAGAGGAAATTTGAAAATTCAAGAAGCATCACTTGCGTTTATTCCAAAAGACACAGTGTCTGTTGATTGTGCAACAAGGGAGAAGTATGAAAACTTGCTCGAGGTCTTGGATGAGCAAGATGATGTGGTGGACGTTTTTGACAATCTTGGTTAGTTAGCATTCAGAATAGTTTCAACAGTCGCGACTATAGTCGCGACTGTAATAGCGACTATTTATTCAATCGATCCAATACATAAAAAAACAAAAATGGCTCAAATCAATAAAACAAATCTGAAAAGCTTTTTTCTCCTTTTGTTTTGGATAGCTGTTGTGGCGGTGGGAGTTTATTTTGCTCTCAAACTAAATAACAGAGTGGATTCCATATTTGACACATTAAGATTGATATCTTTTGATTAATAATGGAATGAATAAATGTCAAAAAGTGATCTGACAATTCTTGGTCTTGATCCCGGAACAGCAATTACCGGCTGGGGAGTGATCAAAGAAGTGAGGAAGGAGCCAAAGCTTGAGGCATTTGGTTGCATTGAAACGTGCAAAACAAAATGCACAGTTGATCGATTGCGTGAGATAGCTAAAGATCTTGAAGAAATTATTGGAACATACAAGCCTGATGAAGTTGCGGTTGAGGATTTGTTTTTCTTCAAAAATCTCAAAACAGCAATCAAAGTCGCACAAGCAAGAGGCGTTTTACTTTTGACTGCAGGAAAAATAAAGGTTTCTGTTGCAGAATATACTCCGTTGCAAGTCAAGCAAGCGATCACGGGATATGGGCGCGCAGACAAAGCTCAGGTGCAATTCATGGTCAGAAAAATTTTGAAGCTCAAAACAATTCCCAAACCGGACGACGCAGCGGATGCCTTGGCAGTTGCAATTTGTCATCAGCAAGCAAGGAGGATCGAGATGCTTTGATTGCATATAATATTATGGGGAGAAGTTGATAACTTTTGGGATGAATCGTGGACAAAACTTTTGACCGAGGCTAAACAATTGGTATACTGACAGCATGGCAAGACAAGAACCAAAAAAAGATAAATTCAAAAAGAAGCAAAGTCGTTTAAAGAAAACGACTCTTCATGGTGACAAGGTTCGCATTCCACCTCACAACAAGGATGCAGAGATGTCTGTCCTTGGTTCGTTGATGATCGACAAGGATGCGATCACGAAGATTGCAGATTTGGTTTCGTCGGAAGATTTCTATGAGGAGAGACATGAACAAATTTATGAAACGATCATTGATTTGTACTCAGAGCAACTCCCATTGGATATCTTGAGTGTTTCTTCTCGACTTAAAGACAGAAAGCAATTGAAGCAAGTAGGTGACAAGGCATATCTAACTGATTTGGTGAATGGAGTCCCAACATCTTCAAATGTCGCCTCATATGCGCGTCTTGTACGTCAAAAATCGGTTTTGCGCAAATTGATTTCTGCAGCTTCTGATGTTGTCGAGATGGGATTTGAAGAAGAAAAACCAGTGGATGAGATCTTGGACACTGCGGAAAAGAAATTGTTTGCTGTTTCTCAGCGTTCAGTGAGGCAAGAATTTACTCCGATCAATCAGTTGCTTGAAGGAGCTTTTGTGAGGATTGATGAGATGCACAAAAACAAAGATAAATACCGTGGAGTCGAAACAGGGTTCTTTGATTTGGATAAACTTTTGAGTGGATTGCAAAAATCAGATCTTGTAATTATTGCCGCTCGGCCCTCAATTGGAAAAACTTCCTTTTCACTTGATATTGCTCGACATGCTGCTGTGAAAGCAAAGGTTCCAACTGGAGTTTTTTCTTTGGAGATGTCATCAGATCAGCTTGTGGATAGAATGTTGGCAGCTGAAGCCAGGGTGAATCTTTGGAATTTGAGAACAGGGAATCTTGATGAAGAGGATGATGATTTTCAAAAAATTGGAGATGCCATGGGTGTTTTGTCGGAAGCACCAATTTTCATAGATGACAGTGCAACTGCAAATATCATGGAGATGAGGACTATGGCTCGTCGTCTTCAAGCAGAGCATGATTTGGGACTTATTATTATTGACTATTTGCAGCTCATGGAGGGTCGAGAAACAAGAGCAAACGACAGCCGAGTGAATGAAATTTCTGAGATTTCACGAGGATTGAAAAATTTGGCAAAAGAATTGAATGTTCCAGTTATTGCATTGTCACAGCTTTCACGTGCAGTGGAGAGCAGAAGTCCTCAGATCCCGAAGCTTTCAGATCTTCGAGAATCAGGGTCAATCGAGCAGGATGCTGATGTCGTGATGTTTTTGTATCGTGAGGACAGAGAAAAACCTGATACCGAGAATAAAAATATCGTTGACACTATTGTTGCCAAGCACAGAAACGGACCAGTCGGAAAAGTCTCGCTCTATTTTGACGAAGAATACACTTCATTCCAGTCGCTTGAGCGTCATCATAGTGATGAAGATTGATTTGAAATATCAAAATTATGTTTCCAAAAAACTTTCAAAAATTAATTGATCATTTCTCGTCACTTCCTTCTGTAGGGCCGAAGATGGCTGAGCGATTGGTGCTCTATCTTTTCAAACAAGACAAAGAAACTGTGCACAAGTTTGCAAAAGATCTGCATGAGTTTGGTAGCAATGTCAATTTTTGCACGCGTTGTTTTCATTTGTCGGAGCAGGAAGGTGAGTGCTCAATTTGCACAAATAAAAAAAGAGACAAAACAAAAGTTTGTGTTGTCGAGGATCCGCTAGATGTGATCGCGATTGAGAAGACGAGACAGTACAACGGTCTTTTTCATGTGCTTGGTGGGAATTTGAGCGTTATGAGTGTGGATGAAATAAAGAAATTGAAAATCGATGAATTGTTGGGGAGAATAGAAGGCGAAGGGATCAAAGAAGTCATAATTGCTACAAATCCAACAACTGATGGAGATACAACATCTCTCTATTTGGCAAGAAAACTTCGTCCGTTGAAAGTGAAAGTGACACGTTTGGCGAGAGGGATTCCAACAGGAGGAGACATTGAATATGCAGATGAAATGACTCTTTCAAGTGCCTTGGAGGGGAGGAAGGAAGTTTAGATATTATTCTTGACAAGCTTATTTTTTTGAGGGAAATAGTGATTGAAGTAATTTAAATTTGAAAAAATGAAAAAAGTAATAAGCATAGTTACATTTGTTTTGGTTGCGACTGGGGCATGTTTCTATTATGAAAATCATAGAGATGTTCCCGAGTATGATATTCTGGATATAACCAAAGAGCTTTCCAATGAGGGTAAAAGTATGGTAGCAAAACCGAAAGTAAGCTTTGCTGATCTTATGGGATCCATTAATCGTGAAGAAAAGATCGAGTGTGACTATAAGATTATTGATGATGAAACAAAAAAGCCACTCAAAGCAAAAATTTACATAGAGGGCGACACATATAAAAGCGTCACCTGGAAAAGTGACGAGAAGCTTTATTCACTTTTTGATGGGGAGACTTTCTATGGATGGTCAAATAAAACCAAAGAAGGGTACAAAATGAAGAGCACTTGTGCGCAGGATTTTGGCGAAGCTGTTTTTGAGGGTGAGAATGATGGAGATTATGAATTGGATACTTTCAAAACATCAAAAGAACTCTTTGATGAGGATGTTTCTGTGAACTGTGGTGAGGTTGACTTTGTGGATCTTACTGTTCCAAGTGACGTTGATTTTATCGATCAATGTGATCTTTTGAAAAAGCAGAAAGAAATGATTGAAAACAACAAATAGAAATTATAGTTTTTATGTGATCGAAAGCAAGACACTCTTCGAGCATGCTCGAGGAGTGTCTTTTTGATTGTCATGATCGTGTGAAGACTATTGCTGAATCGCAAGTTGTGCGATTCCGTAGACAGATGTAATCAATCCGGAGCCCAACAGAAGCAAAATAGTGTAGACCGGAATTTTATTTCGTTTAAATCTGTTGAATGCATCTCCATTGCCTGACAATCTCTTGGTTTTCTTTTTTATGCATTCCTCTTTTTGCTTGTGAGTGATGCAGTATTTTGCAACAGTTTTTTATCGTGCTTTTGAAAATGTGTAAATAAAAAAGCTCACCACAAGCTTAGTTAGGAGGAATGTCACTAGCTGTGGCGAGCAATGTTCAGTTTTCATTGAAACTTTATCTGCATTATATTCCTTTTTTTGAATTTGTCAAGCTTGAAATAGAAAAATACTGGAAAATTTTTTTATATGTGTTAAATTCAAATGAAAACTAATTTTGTTGAAACAGGCAGATTTATCTATTCTAAAAGAAATGGCAAAAGGATTTTGTACGCTAAAAGAAAAATGTGAAACATTGAGCGACGAGAAGCTTGTGGGTTTTGTGAAAAAACACAAGGATTGTTATGTTTGTTTGATGAATCGATATGATGAGAAAATGATGAGATATGTGAGAAGGATTAGCGGTGTTGATGTTGAAGCAGCTGAGGATATTATCCAAGACGTTTTCTTGAAAGTTTATGTCAACCTGAACGCTTTTGATGAGAACTTGAAGTTTTCTTCTTGGCTTTACAGAATTGCTCACAATGAAACAATAAACTATTGGCGTCGTAATAAAAAAAAGTCAAGCACTGATATTTCGTGGGATGACAATGAGGCTCTCAAGAATGTGATTCGTGACAAACATGACACCGAGCAAGCAGTCTATCAGAAAATTACAAACGAACAACTTTTGGAGGTTCTTGAAGAAATTGATGAAAAATATCGCACAGTTTTGATTCTGAATTATCTTGAAGGAAAGAGCTATCAGGAAATTGCTGACATTCTGAATAAACCGATCGGAACGGTGGGCACATTGTTGAATAGGGCAAAAAAACTGCTCAAAGAGAATTTAGTGAAAGAAGGTATCAGAGCTTCAATTGCTACCCGAAATTTATAAAACTAATGCAAGTTTTTCAACAATAATTACCAACAATAACAACAAATCCGGATGGAACAGGAAGGCAAAAAAAGAATTAGTAAAAAGGTCTATGACAAGATCCAAAGTGAAGATGTCAAAATGAAGCCAAGCTATGTTTTTGTTTTACGTTCTTGGGTTTGGTTGGGAATATCAGGTTTTTTGTTTTTGCTGGCAACTGTGTCTGTGAGTTTCGATGCATACTACTTGGATGCAATGGAATCCTCTCAGTTGATGATTCAAAAGCCCTTTCTTTTGTTGAGTGCTTTGCCTTATTCCCTTTTTCTAATAACCATTTTTGTGATTTTTTTGGCCGCAATGGCATATCGCAAAAGTCGAAGTTGTTGCCGACATGAAAACTGGGTGCTTTTGGGAATTTTGATCTTTGGTGCATTATTGATAGGAATATCAGCTCATTTTGCTCATCTTCAGAGCAAAATGAGACTTGCAATGGAAAAGAAAGTATTTTTTGATGAAATGGTTGTAACTCCCAGAGAGTTTTGGTTTCAGCCAGAGAAAGGAACAATGTCAGGAATGATAGTTAGTACAGATTCGGAGAGAAAGGTCATGCTTAAGGCTTGGGATGGCTCAAGATGGAAAGTGACAACAACTGACGATGAAAGTTTATTTTTTGTCAACAAAAAAGGCAATTGTACAAGAATGATAAAAATGACCGGAACAAAAGAGGGCGAAAGACATTTTGAAGCGCGAACTGTTTGGGGTTGGTAGCTTCAACAATTGGATCATTTCAAGAACAAAGAACAGTCTCGAATGATCGGGGCTGATTTGTTTATCGAAAATAATGTGAGTTCTATTTCTTTCCTTTCAAGAGCATAACAAATGTAATGAAAGTGATTCCGAAGACGATTCCATACAAAAAAGATTCTAACAAGGATATTCCTGCTTGTCTGAAGTCGAAAAATGTTGCCATTGCGAAAAACAAAGCTATGAGAAGCATGACTGTAATGATGTGAAACACTGGTGCTTGTCGATCGTCCATATCTGTTGCGATTGGATAGGAGACAAAAAAGAAGATCAATGCAACAAAAAGCCAAAGAAAAAAATTAAAAACATCACCAGAGAGGAGATTGAGGACTGCAATAAGTCCGAAAACGAAGACTGGAAGTATTATTATTTTGCGAAGAAACATAGATCTTTGATTTTATAGAAATACATATTTGAGTTGATGCATATATTTTATCATATTCTACGTGCTAGGGAAATTAAAAAGGGCATTGTTGTGAATAAATCTTGAAATGTTGAGAAAATGATGTTACGGTCTATTTTTCAAGGCAATGGAAAGTTTGTTAACTTGAAGCAGTTATGAGGGCACAATGACAAGTAATGATCCTGAAGGTGGTTATCACGAGAAATGTTTCAATGGTGATTGCACCAGACCTGTGAAATGCTCATTTTATGGTGAAGATATTTGTTGCATGGACAAGGCGTCTTGTGAGATGATATCTGACATCCATCCTTTTATTTGTCTGAAGTGTCAGGAAGTGCATTCTGCGTAGAGGACGATGTCTACTTCAAATTTCAAAAGAAAGAAGTCCGGCTGAAATTCTGCCGGGTTTTCTTTCTTTCGCAGCCTTGAAAAAAGGTCGTTGTTGAGATATGCTTAAGTTGTTGGTTTCTTGATTTGCGTGAAAACGAAGAAAAGGATAATTAAAATATATTTCCATGACAAAAAAGAAAAATTCAATCCCAAAATATAACTTCAGGTCCATTGAGAAAAAATGGCAAAAGCAATGGGAAGAAAAGGGAGTTTATCGACCAGACCCTGACAAAGCAAAAAGGCCTTTCTACAATCTGATGATGTTTCCATATCCATCAGCTGAAGGTCTTCATGTTGGGAATACATATGCATTTACAGGGGCTGATGTTTATGGTCGATTCAAAAAGTTGCAAGGATTTGATGTTTTTGAGCCAATTGGATTGGATGGTTTTGGAATTCACAGTGAGAACTATGCGATGAAGATCGGTGAGCACATTAAAGATGTCTCAAAAAGGAGTGAAAAGAATTTTTATCGACAGTTGCATGAAATTGGAAACATGTATGATTGGTCTCGAACTGTTGAAACGTATAAACCAGAGTATTATAAATGGACTCAATGGTTGTTTTTGCAGATGTTCAAGAGCGATTTGGCATATCAAAAAAAGGCGAAAGTGAACTGGTGTCCTTTGTGTAAAACAGTGCTTTCTGATGAGCAGGTGATTGCCGGGGAATGTGAACGTTGTGATAGCACTGTTGAGAAAAAGGAATTAAAGCAGTGGTTTTTTTCCATCACAAAATATGCTGACAAGCTTCTGAAGAACCTCGATTGGATTGATTGGCCGAGTGATGTGAAAACAAATCAAAAAAACTGGATTGGAAAAAGCGTTGGAGCAGAGGTTTATTTCGAAATAAAAAAATCCGGGGAAAAAATTTCTGTTTTCACAACTCGACCAGACACATTATTTGGGGCCACCTATTTGGTGGTTGCTCCAGAACACTCACTCTTGAAAAGTGAAAAATCAAAGATCAAAAATCAAAAAGAAGTTTTTGGGTATGTCGAAAGAGCATTGAAGAAAACTGAGCAACAGAGGAAGAATGAAGAAAAAGTGAAGACTGGAGTTGAATTAAAGGGTGTCAATGCAATCAACCCGGTCAATGGTGAAGAAATTCCAGTTTGGGTCGCAGACTATGTTTTGGCTGAATATGGAACTGGTGCGATCATGGCTGTGCCAGCGCATGACGAGCGTGATTTCGAATTCGCGAAAAAATTTGGTTTGTCGATCAGGCAGGTTGTTGCTCCATTTTATAAAGTGAAAGGAAAAGATGTCGTCAAAAATGGAAAGTTGTGGACTCGTCGAAATATTGTGAATGTTGTGGTGAAGCATTGGAAGGATGATAAATACTTGATGATCAACCGGAAAGGTCAAGAAGGGGAAACTTTTGTTCTTGGTAGTGCAAAGGACGGTGAGGATTTTGTGAAGGTTGCACAAAGAGAAGTTCGAGAAGAAACAGGGTATAAAAATCTTATTTTCAAAAAGCAGCTTGGTGGAAAATTTGTTCAAACATTCTATGCAAATCACAAAGGAGTGAGTCGTTTTGGTGTTAATAATAGTTTCTATTTCGAATTGAAAAATGGTGCGATGGAAAAGATGTCGGAAAAAGAACAAGCAAAACACGAGGTGATGTGGGTTTCAAAGAAAGATGTTAGCAGGAAATTGAAAATAGAGAACCATATAAAAACTTGGAATCGTTTTCTTGGAAAAGAGAATGAAAATTGTTTTGTAGGAGAGGGAGTTTCTGTGAACTCAGAATATCTCAATGATTTGAAGACTGCAGACGCGAAAAAAGAGATCATAGGGCGACTGACAAAAAAGAAACAAGGAAAGAAGACTGTAGACTTCAAGCTTCGTGATTGGTGTATTTCGCGTCAGCGGTATTGGGGACCACCGATTCCAGTTGTTCATTGCAAAGGGTGTGCTCTCAAGAAAGAAAAAATAAAAGTTTTGTTGGTTCATGGTTTTGGTGTTGGTGGAGACAGCAACTGGTTTGGCTGGATGAAGAAGGAGTTGAAAAAAATCGGTTGTGAGGTTTTTTCTCCATCACTTCCAAAATCAAATGATCCAAGTCTTTCGTGGTGGCTGAGTGAACTGAAAAAGTATAGTTCAAAACTGGATGAAAAATCTTTGATCATTAGTCACAGCCTGGGCTCAAGAGCAGTTGCGCATCTTCTTGCAGGGTCAAAAAACAGAATTGGAAAGTGGATCTCTGTGGCAGGTGCTTTTGGAGATGAAGAAAGGAAAGACAGAGGAAAGAATTTTGAAAAGTTTGTTTCCAAAAAAATCGAATGGAAAAAGGTTGATGAGAAAATTGATCAAGTGCACTTTGTTTTGTCAAAGGATGACAGATGGATTGACACAAAGCATCATGAAAAAATAAAATTATCAAACCAGATCAACACCGTTTGGGAGGGATACAGCCATTTTGCAAAGAAAAAGTATCCTCATTTGAGAGACTATATCGTTGATGCTTTGTTTGAAGATGTTGAACCGATTGCTGTGCCAGTGTCAGAAAAAGATTTGCCAGTGAAGTTGCCACCAATGGAAGATTTTTTACCGGAAGGAAAAGGGAAGGGGCCATTGGCTAAGAACGAGAAGTTCGTGAACACTAAGTGCCCGGTTTGTGGTGGACAAGGTGAGCGAGAGACTGATGTTTCTGATCCTTTTGTTGATTCTTCTTGGTATTTTTTTCGCTATCTTTCAACTGAATTTCATGACAAGGTTTTTGACAAAAAAAGAACGAAAAAATGGCTTCCTGTGGACAGCTATATTGGCGGAAAAGAACACACGGTATTGCATCTGCTCTACTCGCGTTTTGTGACAATGGTCTTGAATGATCTTGGTTATATTGATTTCGATGAACCTTATAAAAGATTTTTTGGTCATGGTCTCATCACAAAAGACGGAGCAAAGATGAGCAAATCGAAAGGAAATGTGATCAATCCAGACGATATGATCAAAAAGTATGGTGCGGATTCAATGAGGTTATACTTGCGATTTTTAGGAGATTTTTCTCAAGGTGGATGTTGGCGTGACAGTGGGATCGAGGGCATGAGTCGTTTTGTGAATCGAATGTGGAAAGTTTTCTATGAGATTCAAGGGGAAGGGAAAGGAGTGAAGATCATGTCCATGACGGACAAGACAATCAAGGTTGTTGAGGAAGATTTGGAGAAACTCTCTTTCAACACTGCGGTGGCAAGAATAATGGAATTTGTCAACTGGGCGAAGGAGAACAAGACTGATTTTGACAAAGTTCAGGCAGTGAAAGTGAAGGAATCTTTGGCATTTATCATTTCACCGTTCGCTCCGCATGTTGCGGAAGAATTTTGGAGTCAATTGAGTCACAAAAGATCTATATTTGAAAGTTTGTGGCCAAAGTTCGATCCAAAAAATGTTTTTGATGAGCAGATCGAGATTGTTGTTCAGGTCAATGGAAAGGTTCGAGACAGGCTGATAATTTCAAGAGATGTGACTGAAGATGAGGTAAGGGTTGCAGTGTTGGAGAGTGAGAAGGTTCAGAAATATGTTGGTGACAAAAAAGTAAAAAAACTCATTTATATTTCGGGAAGGTTGATGAGTGTGGTCGTGTAGGAAATTAAAAAAGCTATAGAACATTGATTTCAAAAAATTTCCTCGCATTATGCTTTGATTTGATCAAGAAGTCAAGGTTTTGTGTCCACAAACAAGCTTTTGTATATTGTTAAATGATGTTACAATGGAATCACAACAAACTGAAAACAAAAATGGGATTAGGAACGATTTTTTCCAGGAACAAGGCTGGCGCCGATTGTTTTCTGGCACTTGACATTGGCACTGAATTTGTAAAAGTGCTGGTTTTTCGTCACGAAAAAGATGGACAGCGAGGTGTGGTTATCGGCTATGGACAAGCTCGCCAACAACTTGGACACATGAGTTCTGGTGCAGTCAGTGATATCGGTGGTGTGATCGAAACTTGTGACAAAGCGATCATCAGTGCTCAGCAAATGGCCGGAGTAAAGAAAGTGCGAAAAGCAGTTGTTGGAATTGCAGGAGAGTTGGTCAAAGGAACAACAACCACAGTTCACTATGAAAGATCAAAGCCGGAAGTGAGAATTGATTTGCCGGAGTTGAAGAACATTATTCAGAAGGTTCAATGGAAGGCTTTTGATAGAATTCGTAAGCAATTGGCTTGGGAAACGGGTCACAGTGAGATTGATGTGAAACTTATCAATGCAACAATAGTAAATGTGAAAATTGATGGATATCGCATTGCAAACCCCATGGGTTTTCAAGGACGCGATGTTTCTATTAGCGTTTTTAATGCCTATGCTCCGATGGTTCATCTTGGTGCTCTTCAGAAGATTGCTGATGAGCTTGATGTGGAACTTTTGTCAATTGCAGCAGAACCATATGCAGTGGCTCAATCAATGGGGACATATAATAATCCAGATTTTGGAGCAATTATTATTGACATTGGAGGAGGAACAACTGATGTGGCCCTGGTGCGTAATGGAGGATTGGAAGGAACGGTCATGTTTGCATTGGGTGGAAGAGCTTTCACGAAAAGATTGGCGGCAGGATTTGAAATGAGTTTTTCTGAAGCAGAGAAGCTCAAGTTGAAATATTCAGCAGGTGCTCTCAGTCCGGAAGTGTCTTCTCGTGTGGACAGAATATTTGAACAAGATTGCAATGTTTGGGCATCAGGACTTGAAATTGCACTGGAAAGCTTCTTGAATTATGATTTGTTGCCACCACGCATTTTACTTTGTGGTGGAGGAAGTGGATTGCCAAGTATTCGCAAGGTTTTGATGAGTGGAATTTGGAGTGACAAGCTTCCAATGTCACAGCAACCGCACATCAGCTATATCCAGCCGCGTGATGTTGTTAACATTATTGATAAGACAAAACAATTGAGGAGTCCTCAGATGGTGACGCCAATGAGTTTGGCAAGCCTTGCTCTGGACATTACAGGAGACGAGAATGTGCTGTCGAATGTTTTGGGAAAGGCCGTGAAAATGATGCACAACTAGAAAATCTTTTTTATCATAAGCATTTTTACTTTTTAAATAAACAAGATGCACAAGACATTTTATGTTGATGTTGATGAAGAAATAACCAGCATAATTGACCGTGTTCGCGCAGAAGAGGCAGCGGAAATATTTCTTGTGGTGCCAAAAGATGCGATGCTCACGCAAGGAGTGATCAACTTGAAATTGTTCAAGAAAGAAATCGACAAAATTGGCAAATCTGTGATGATCGCTACGAGTGATCCTCATGTGAAAAAAGTCATTGAGCGTCTTGGGATTAAAACAAGAGAAATGACTGGTGACATTGAAAAACAAAGCGAAGAAGAAAGCATGAAAGCTCAAAATGAGGCGAAAGAAGAAGCGCTTTCAAAAAAAGCAACAGACGAAGTTGTTGAAAAGGTTGGCGAAGAAGTTTCTCAAACGAAAAAGCAAATGGACATTGGAAGTGATAGTTTTTTTGATGGACAAGCAACTCAGTCTTTGAGTAGTGAAATTGACAACAAGTTCAAAAAGGAAAAGTCAGAGATCCAGATGCAGAATGTGAAATCATCTCAGCCACAGTCAAGGCCCAAACCACAACCACAACCACAATCTCATTCACAAAGGACAGGTGTGGCAGGGACTCCAAATGTTTTTCAAGGGGACCAATTAAAAAAAGATCTTTATTCAAGAAAGAATGGTCAAGTTGAAGAAAAAAAATTGCAACGACCAAAACCGTTGATTGGTCCAAGTGTTGGTGCTGACGTTGTGCAACCTGTGCAGCATCAAATGATTGGACAGAAAAAGGTTTCTGTTGCAAGTGGTGATTCTGGAAGAAGAGATCTGTTTGGAAATTTTCAAGAGGAAGATCACAAAATTCCAACCAAGAATGGTTTTGGCTTTGGAAAAGTTGCCAATGAAAAAAAGGCAGAGAAGTTTTTCTCAAATAAAGGGCTGTTGGAAAATGAACAGAAGAAAATAAAGAAAGAAGTCAAATCAAAAAAGGTTTCATCAAAGTGGAAAGTTGTTGTTCCAATTCTCATTCTGTTGGTGATCCTTGTGGGCGGTGGAGCATGGGTTTATGTGAGCTATCCAAAAGTTGAGATTTCTATTCATCCAAAAAAAGAAACGTTGTCAAAGGAAATAAAGATTATTGCGAAAGAGGGTGCAACAGCTGATGACATGAGCAGTAAAATTATACCGGGGAAATATGTTGAGTTGTCTGTTGAAAAGGAGATGGAATTTGAAGCAACAGGGGAAACCTTTGAGTCTGATGACGGGAAAGCAAGAGGTAAGGTTACAATTTATAATAAATTCTCATCAAGTCCGCAGCCTTTGGTTGTGACTACAAGAGTGTTATCGAAAGAAGGAAAACTGTTCAGATTGGCAAATGATGTGACAGTTCCCGGGATGGATGGCGAAAAGCCAGGCATTGTTGAAGTTGCAGTTTTGGCTGATCAGCCTGGAGAGGATTTCAACATTACAGCATCTACGTTTACAATTGAAGGTTTTAAAGGTTGTTCAAAATATGAAAAATTTGAAGTGACCTCTAAAACTGTGATGACTGATGGTGGAAGCCCTGATTCAAACAAGAAGCTTGCAATGGTCACTCAGGGTGACTTGGACAGTGCAAGAAAAAAAACAATTGACGCTCTTGATGATACGCTTGAGCAAGAGGTTTCAAGTCAACTTGAAGAAGGCACGAAGGTTATAATTGATTCTGTTGAGAAAGAGATCCTTTCAGCTGTTTCTTCTCACAAAGCAAAGGGTGTGACAAAGAAATTCACTTACACCATCAAGCAGAATATGAAAGCGATTGCTTTCAACAATGAGGACGTGAATGTCTTGATCATGCAGGAACTCGAGGTCGATATGGACGCAGGATATTTGATGGATGCTGTCTCGCAGGTTGTTTTCAAGAAGGGAATTTCTAATCTTGAGGACAAGACCGTAACTATGTATGTTGATGCACAGGCAGTTGCCTGGCCATCGATTGATAAAGAGAACATAATAAAAGGAATTGTCGGAAAAAAAGAAGAGGAAATAAGGAATTTCTTGTCTAATTATCCGGAAATTGAGAAAGTTGAGATTACAGTAACTCCTTCGTGGTTGGCCACGATTCCAGTGTCTCGTGAGAAAGTTGAAGTGTCTGAAATAAGATAGTTATTTCAAGTGAAAATGCTATTGACAGGTCTGTGCTATTGGTGTAGTATTGAGCATAGCCAAATTTTTTCAAAAATTGAATCAGTTTGTTAAAGAAGGTATCCTATGTCGTTTTCAAGATCTAGGACAGAATTGGCTAGCCAACCTTCCTTTTTTTGATTGGAATTTTTTATTCAAAATAACAAACATTTTACCCTGATGGCAAAAGATAAAGAGATCGTAAAACTTGAAGGAGAAGTAGCTGAGCTGCTTCCTAGCACTATGTTTCGAGTGAGGCTTGAGAACGGTCATATTATTTTTGCGCATATTTCCGGAAAAATGAGAATTCATTTCATCAAGCTTATGCCTGGTGACAAAGTTGAGATAGAAATGAGTCCATATGATCTGACCAAGGGGAGAATTACAAGAAGACTGTGATAATTTAGTATTCATTCAAGATGAAAGTTCAAGCTTCAGTAAAAAAAAGATGTGATCAATGCAAGATCGTTCGTCGTAAAGGGCGAGTTTATGTGATTTGCAAAAATCCTAAACATAAACAGAGACAAGGATAATTTGATCCGGTAGCTATTAACTAAAATATCAACAAAATGGCGATTAGAATTTCGGGGGTGAACATTCCTGATGAAAAAAGAATAGAAATTGCTTTAACCTATATTCATGGAATAGGTCGTTCGCGAAGCGGGGAAATTCTCAATAAGGTGAAGATCGATTCTAATGTTCGAGCAAACAAACTTTCTGCAGATGAAGTGAACAAGCTTCGAACAGAAATTGAAGATAACTACACCTTGGAAGGAGAACTGAAAAGACAAAAAATGATGAATATCAAAAGACTCAGAGAAGTTGGAAGTTATCGAGGCTCTCGACACACTAGGGGTTTGCCTGCCAGAGGCCAGCGAACGAAGACCAATACCAGAACCGTCAGAGGCAACAAGCGTATTACGATGGGAAGCGGAAAGAGGTCAGTCGAAAAGAAATAATTTAGTTGTTAGTAAAAAAATTAATCAATATTCAGCAATATGGTTCAGGAAAAAGACAAAACTGAAAAAAAGAAAGCTTCCAAGGAAGTGAATAAAGAAGTCGAGCAGAAAGAAGAAAAAGCGACTGTTGAAGTTCAGGATGAAAAAAAGGAAGAGAAAACACAAGAAGTTGCTACACCTTCCCAGACTCCAAAGAAGAAGAAAAAGATCAGAAGACAAGTTCAAAGAGGATGTGCATATATTAGATCTTCATACAACAACACTGTTGTTTCTTTGACTGATTTGCACGGAAATTTGCTGGCTTGGTCTTCATCAGGCTTGCTTGGATTCAAGGGAGCAAAGAAAGCAACGACCTATGCTGCGACTCAAGTTGTGCTTGATGTTGATGAAAGAGTTCAAAAATATGGTCTTCGAGACATCGAGGTCTACATTAAGGGTGTTGGTGGTGGAAGAGAAGCTGCGCTTCGAGCACTAGCTCAAAAAGGATATAACATTAGCAAGATTAAAGATATAACTCCAATTCCACATAATGGATGTCGGTCTAAGAAGCCAAGGAGAGTTTGATAACAAACAATAACAGTCAATTAAGGCTAAAATAATGGCAAAGAATCTCGGATCAAAATGTAAGTTATGTCGAAGAGCAGGCGAAAAGCTGTTTCTTAAGGGTGATCGATGTGCATCTTCCAAGTGTGCAATTGTGAGAAAACCATATGCTCCTGGTGCACATGGACAAACTGGTGGAGGCAGAGGATTGTCTGAATTTGGAAAACAGCTGGCAGAAAAGCAAAAGTTGAAAAGATTGTATAGCATATCAGAACAACAATTTCGTCGTCATTTAGGCGATGCTCAAAAGCAAACTGGAGTGGTTGGTGACAACCTTATAATTGGACTTGAAATGAGATTGGACAACATCATTTATCGTTTGGGATTGGCAGTTTCTCGCAGTCAGGCTCGTCAGCTTGTGAGTCATGGAATGTTCAAAGTGAATAACAAACCATTGAATGTCCCATCTGTTCAATTGAGAATCGGTGATGAGATTCAAGTAAAAGAGCAGAAGATAAAGAATTCATACTTCAAAGAACTACAAACGATTATCAAGAAAAAGCATCAGTTGCCAGGTTGGCTTTCATTTGATACAGAGACCATGACAGCGAAAATTCTTTCTTCTCCGGACAAGGATGAAGTGGGAGCGGCAGTTGACATGCCAGCAGTGCTCGAATTCTACTCAAGATAATTTTTTTAATTAATCAAAAATAAAATAATTTTTAATTAACGCAAAAAAATGCTTTCAGTATCATTTCCAAAATCACCAAAATTTGAACAGATAGACGAGAACAGCGGTCGATTCATTATCGAAGGTTGTTATCCTGGTTATGGAACAACTTTGGGAAATTCGCTTCGACGTGTTTTGTTGTCCTCTTTGTCTGGTAATGCAGCTGTTTTTGTTAAAATCAAGGGAATTACTCATGAATTCACAACTGTTAAAGGTGTTGTTGAAGACGCAGTTCAGTTGATGCTCAATTTGAAACTAGTGAGATTCAAGCTTCATGGAGTTGACGAAGCAACAATCTTTCTCAAGATAAAAGGAGAGAAATTGGTAACTGCAAAGGATTTCAAGACAACTTCAGAAATTGAGGTTGTGAACCCAAATCAACATGTTGCAACACTGACTTCTTCGTCCGCTGAGCTTGACATGGAAGTGAAAGTTGAAAAAGGTCTTGGATATGTTCCAGTTGATCAGCAAAGCAGAGAAGAGAAGGAAATTGGCACGATTGCAATTGATGCTGTATACACCCCAGTTCGAAGAGTGAATTTCTTGATCGATAATATGCGTATTGGAAAAAGGACAGACTTTGACAAGATCACATTGGAAGTTGTAACTGATGGATCAATCACTCCAAAAGAAGCATACACTCAAGCTGTTGAGATTTTGATGTCTCAATATAGTGCAATTGCTACTGTTTCTGATAAAGATGCTGAGGTTAAAGATGAGGTTGAAATGGAAGATGGAGTGGAAACAACAGCAGAAAATAAGGTTGCAGAAAATAAAGAAGAAGATGAAGATGAAGATGAAGATGAAGAGGAAGTGACTATTAGTGATCTAAATTTGTCCACTCGAACTTTGAATGTTCTGGAGACAAACAATATCCAAAATGTCAAAGAAATCGAAGTTCTCTCAGAGGAAGAATTGAAGGAGATGGAGGGAGTGGGAGATAAAGGAATCAAGGAGATCAAAAAGGCGATTGGAACACTTGGCATAACACTCAAGTCAAACGAATAATTTTGAATATATAGCGAAATGAAAAAGAGAAAGATCGGAAGAACTCTATCGAGACCAAAACAACAGAGAATTGCGCTTCTGCGAACGATGTTGGTAAGCTTGACCAAGTATGGAAGAATGAAGACAACACTTGCGAAAGCCAAGGAATTGCGTCCTTTTGCAGAAAGAAGGATCACACGAGCAAAAAAAGCCAAAGGCAAAGAGAAGACAGCTGTTGTTCTTCGGTTTTTGAAGAAAGACGTGACCTATGAAACTGCAAAGAAGTTGATTGAATTGGGCAAGGTTTTTGAGAAAAGATCTGGTGGATATATCAGGATTGTGAAACTTCCATTCAGAAAAAGTGATGGAGCTGATATGGCTCTTGTCGAATGGACAGAGCAGTTGCAACAGGAAGAAAAACCAATCAAAGCAGGCAAGAAGAAGGAAATTGTTAAAAAAGTGAAGAAAGAGAAAGAAACAAAGAAAGTTGAGAAAAAAGAAGAAAATGACAAAAAGAGCGAATAATTTAATTACCTTTTGGAAAATCGATGAGCGAAAAAACACAGCCAAAGTATGTTTTATTTGATGCCAAGGGAAAGATTCTTGGGAGACTTGCAACTGAAATTGCAAGAGTATTGAGCGGAAAAGGAAAAGTGGACTTTGAGCCGCACATTGGAGGCAGCGATTGGGCTGTTGTGATCAACTCAGATCGAGTTCGTTTGAGTGGAGAAAAGGCGGGAAAAAAAATATATTGGAGACATTCAGGATATCCAGGCGGGATCTATAAAGAAACATTTGAAGATTTGGTGAAGAGAGATTCAACAAAGATCATTTTTTCTGCAGTTGAGGGAATGCTCCCAAAAAATAAACTTTCTCAAAAAGCTCTAAAAAGACTTCGTGTTTTCAAAGATGAAAAACATCCATATGGAAAAAAGATCGAAGTTCCAAAAGAGAAATAATTTGTTAACTGGATCGCGGATTTAATTCTATGACAAAAAAAGAAGAACAATATTTTGAAGGGGTTGGAAGACGCAAAACAGCGGTTGCGAGGGTTCGTATTGTTGCTGTGAAGAAAGATCATGGTACCAAAGTGAACAAAAAGCAACTGAAGGAATACTTTCACACACCGGAACTCATCACAATCGTGAATGCACCACTTGAAGTGACAGGAACGCAGAAAAGCTTTTCGATCACTGCGCACATCAAGGGCGGTGGTCAGAGCGGTCAGGCAGACGCATTTCAGTTGGGTTTGTCTCGGGCATTGGTGAAATATAACGGTGAATTCCAAAAAGCACTCAGAGATCTGGATTATCTCAAACGTGATCCAAGAAAGAAAGAGAGAAAGAAGCCGGGATTGAAAAAAGCAAGAAAATCTCCACAGTGGAGCAAGCGATAGAAATCCTATTTTTATAGAGTTTATAAGCCGACCACTAGTGGTCGGCTTTTTGTTGTCTGGAAAAAATAAAACAAAAGATCAAAATGATATGCGAATTTTTGATGTGCCAAGTGCAATCACTGCAGTGTCGGTTGTTTTCTGATGGATCTTCGAATATGTCGCAACTCTTTGGTTTCTGATCTCAATTTTGATAGTATTGCTCGCTCATTTTTTGATTAAGAAGAGAAAGACAAAAAAAGAGCACTTTTTGCCAAGCGGAGCTGTCAGATCTGCAACGGTTTAAACTCAAAACAACAAACAATAAAGCCATCCAAAGGAATTCCAATGGATGGCTTTAAATTATTTGAACGCAGGTTGATCACTGCTTCAGCGGAACAGCCTCAAGTGACATGAGCATTTTGAGCTTTGTGGCAGGTTCAGGAAATTGAGCATAAACCGCAAGATGCGATTTGGTTGCTGGAAATGCTTTTCTCCACCAATGATTCACATGTCTCAAGAACTTTTCATGGGTTGGTGAGATCTCCGTGTCCAGCCAATCGATCATTATGCAATTTCTGGAGCTGTGATTGAAGACGGTGATCTTCACTGAATACAGTGGTTCACCGTCTTTCTCGTTCAGCAGAACGACTGCTCCAAAAGGTTGAAGATACTCCGTGATTGGAATCACGCTGATTCCCATTTTCTTGGGAATCCCACCTGCTTTGGCTGGTTGAAATGTGATTGCCAAAATCAGCAACAAAACGAAAATCGATCCATACTTTGCCATGAGACACCTCTCTTGTTTGAGTTTTTAGGAACATATTTCAAAAACACATTATATCATAAATAGGAAAAAAGTCAAGCTCATCAGGTGATACTGGACAGAAAAGTCTATTTGTGATATAATGTTATTTTACAAAAGTTTTTTGAAAATTTGGTGGATGTTTTTATCAATCATTTATAGACCGAGGAAGAGAAAAGGGGGCTTAGATGAAAATACTTTTAACGTCTAATTGGCATGAAACTCCTTTTGCTGAAAAGAAATTTGAGACGCAAAAGGAAAGTCTTGGAGAAAAGATCATTCAAGTTTTGGGGAGCGAAGGATCTTCTCAAGTGATGAGGAGGATGAGCGATGCATTAAAAACGTTTGACTTCTCGACAGTGATCAACAACGGAGACTTGCAAGAGAATTCCAAGAACGAGCAGGGGCTTGTTTCTGATGCCGATGTGCAATCGGCAAAAAACATTATTGCTTCTTTTCAAAAGAAGCACTATGTTGAAATGAAGCTAAATGCCGGGAATCATGAGTTGGGATATCACAAATCCTCACAACCTTTGGCAACGGATCCCGATGGTGGAATTTCTTTGCAAAGCACGAAGAACTTCAAGAAGTTGACAGGAACAAGCACGCTGTATCAATCGTTTCCTCTTGGTGACTATCAAATTGTTCTCATTCCATATCTAATGACTGAAAAGGAAGCAAAAGATTTCAACGTTGAAAACAAAAAAATACGAATTCTCAACAGATTATATAAGGAGTTACAAGGGGAGAGAAAGATAATTTTGTTTATCCATGATCCGGATTCTTTGATGGATGAGAGGTTGGCGAGCATGATCAGAGTTGATAAAAACAAAATTCCGCTGGTTTTCTGCGGTCACTATCATGCACAGATGACGCTCTTTGCAGTAAGGATGCTGATAAGGATCTTTAACTGGAAAATTCTGTTTCCGATTCGCTGGGCTTTGAGATTGTTGCTTAACATCGCATTTGATGGTGAAATATCGAAGGCAGTTCAGGAGTCCTATCGGCAACGCAAGATGGTTCCATCTCTCATGAAGGAGTTTGATGTGCAGATCATTCCAGCGCCCGGTGGCATGCTGGGATTTGGTGGAGGGTTTTTGACACTGGATCTCGAAACTCTCGAGATTGTCAAAAATTAAATATCAGAAAGATCAAAAAAGAAGCAGGGCAATCGTTGAAATCAACGAATGTCCTGTTTTTGTATAAAAAAATCCACCCTATGGGGTGGGTGGGTGATTAGAAGAAATAATAAAAGCCTCCGAAGAAACGTTGTGTGATGATTGTTGTGCATGTGCTTACATGCATGTTTCTTGGAGGCTTGTTTGATCAGTTGATCAGTTTTTTTTGGGAACTAATCTATTACTAGATTAACTACAGTATAGCAAGCTGAAATTATTTGTCAAGTGTGTTTCAACAATATTAATCTTTGTCGCATCAAAAACAGCCAATGAAGGCTGTTTTAAATTGAATTGTTTCAGTTTAGGCGTGAGCGGAATCGAAATGGACAACTCTGGCAGTTTTATCAGGCTCTTGGCTGTTGAGCTCTTCGTCAACAGCGTCTTCCTCTCCCTCGTCTTCTTCGTCCCCTTGGTCATCATTCGGTTCTTCATCATCGTCATCTTCGCGCTTCACATCTCCTGTGCTGTCTTCCTGTTTGGTTTCGGGTTCTTCATCTTCAGCTGGAGCTTCTTCGTCTTCATTGTTTTCTTTATTGGTGTAAGTTGGAGCAACAGTTGTTGAACTAGCCACTTTTTCTTTCGGTTTTATTTCTTCTTGTGCTTTAGCGGTTTCATCGGAAAGATTGTCGTCTCCTGGCGTGCCATAGTTATCTCCCTCAAAATCCCAATAATCTGTGCTGGTGCACCCTTCGTCTTCACAAGTGTGCCAACTGTTTTCTTTGAGTCCATCATCTGGTTCATCGTTCCTCTCCATCGACTGTCTGAGGGGGTCATTTCCTCTTTTGTTGATACCTGCGGGCCATTCATTTTTGCCCAGCGCTTCGTCAATAACTACTTTTCCATCTTTCTTGGCTGTTGTGAGCACTAAGTTGCCATTATCATCATTATCGAGCGATAAACCCGCTGAATGCACGTCAGGATCGACTGAGAGGGCAGTATTGGCAGATGGTTCAGGGAAATTGGCTATCAGGAAGTATCCGTTGGCAGGAATAGTATTGTTGGCGGGGATTTTGTATGTGTTGCCTTTTTTCTTGGCGTTTTCAATTCTCCATTTTCCAATTTCAATATCACAATCGGTCATGTTGCGCAATTCTATCCATTCATCTTTTTTGTCTTCTGTTGATCCCATCCACATGATTTCATTGATCACCACATCGCCAAGATCAACGAACCAGTCGCCAGTATGAATGTTATTGTTATCTACAAACTCTTCATCGATCCAGCCCTTAGCCGGAGTAGTAAAATCAGTTTGCCAGGCAATGAACACCAGATCGAAATTGCAATCCAAGTTTTCCAGATCACCATTGGTTTCCGCAGGCAATTCAATGAGGAATTGCCACTCGTCGCTGTTACCGCTGACGAGTGGTGATAAAATGTCCAGATCAAAATCGTCAAGCGGACCTTCATAAGCTTCCGTTTCGTTTTTCAAAGCAGTCAACAACAAGTTGTCGCAAAGGTCATCTGAGCAAGATACTTCTTGAAACGCAATATTGTATTGAAAAGGCAGTGTTCCGACATTGGTTACGGTGGCGGTTCTGGTTACCATATCCTCCGGAAGCATATTTCCGGCATCTTCAGGTTTCTGCAATTCATTGTTCTCGGCAAGCACTTCCATATCCAGGGTTCCGAGAGCAATAACATTGCTTTCACTTAATTCTTCATCGTAATAAAAAGCGTTGGTTCCGCCCATCCTCATCATCCCGGTCGAAAAGATCAAAATAAACACAACCATCCCGATTCTTTTGATCGATTTGAAAATTCTGCGATTGATCTTTGAGCGAAACAATTTTTTCATATTATTGGTTCGGAGGCTTATTGCTCTCGTCTGAAATTCCAGTTGTTTTGATCTCCTTGATATTGATATTTGAAACGGTGTCATTTTCTTGTCTGGTTGCTTCTGCCTTTTTTGTTCTTTTCTTATGATTTATTTTTCTTTTGATCTCTTTTCCGATCTTGTGAGCTTCGTCATAGATAATGAAAACGGAAGGAACGACAATGATCAGCACGAAACCTATTGGTTTTTGGGCTGCGCTGACGGCATAACCGATATAGGGAACAGAGAAAAGCACTTTGCCGATTATTTCATCTTGTGCCACGGCTCGCTGGTCAGGAGCATTGTTGACATCTCCTTTAGTGACAAACTCTTTTTTGCCGTTTGTTTCTTTGATCTCTATGATGCGGTGAGTAGTTGACGTTTTTCCTTTGCCAGCCGGGCCGAAAGTGATGATGTCATTCACTTGATAATTATTTGCCTGCTTGACCACTGCCACGCTGCCGGTCTTGATCTTCGGTTCCATTGATCCCGATTGCACAACAAATGTCTGGTAGCTTCCTTTGATGGGGAAGACAGAGAGCACCAAAAACAAGGCAATGACTGCCAATGAAGCCAAGAACAGAAAATAGATCAGTTTGAAAAATCTTTTGATCATGTTTTATTATTCTATCTTGAAATTTATATCGCCTTCCAAAACGGATGTCCAAGTTCCTTCGGCTTGGTGAAAACTTTCCTCAGTCAAAACTATCTTTAGATCATAAGTAGCAGGATCTAAAACCAGCCCACCGCAATAACCTCTTTCAATTTGACCTTCCACATCTCCGGCATCACAATAATGATAATTAAGTCCAGCTTCCGGTTCGTATTTCAATTGGCTGTTGTTGGCAACCCCGCAAGTTCCGCCGTTGCACCACAGAACATGGTAACTGCTATCGGTAACTGCTACTTTCATAGCATCACCACCGGCATCAGTGGTGAAGAAATCCCAAACCAGATATCCCGCAATACATTCTTTAGTCGGATCAGTGTCAGCCTTTGCCCTGTTGGCTTCATATTGCGCATCAGTTCGATTGCAGCCAGCTCCCGTGCAAGGAATGTTCAGCACTGTCCAACGGCCTTCATATCCAATATATTCGTTGGCAACGTCATCACCACCATCACAAGCCGGCTTGCCGATGAATTTCATTTGATAGGTGGTGTAGGGCTTCAGTCCTTCAGCAGTAAGTGTTCCCATAAGGACTTCGCTGGTCGGTGTCAGATAGGAAAAAATTACATCAGCCAAAGAATAATTTCTGGCATCTCCCGTCCAGTCAGAGGAAGACAAAACTCTGTTTATTTCTACGCTTTCAATCGTCGGTGGGTCTGGTGGAGCAGGGAAATCACAACTGATTTCTTCGTTTGGCCGTTCGCCTTGACGATAATTTATCAATCCCGGCCAGTTATCAAAAAGCCAGTCATCATGCGGGGGCCAACCGATGCTTCCGGTATATTCATTGCAAGGCAGTAACCAAATCTTTGCTCCATTGGGATAATTAGTATCATCTGTTGACGGCAAATTGCCCAAACTTTTTGAACCAATTAAATTTATTTTTCCATCGCCATCCGTTGTTCCCGAATCAATTAATGGCTTAGCCGCTCCCCAAGGATCCTTGGCATAAATTAAACAATATTCCTTGGTGGGATTAAGCCCAACTCCCAAAAAATCATAATTGAGTTCCGGTGACATGTAATCATATTTCAAAATTCCCATTCTCTCATCAGCTGTTGCGTTCCAGCCGGGATATTTATTATCTATAAAAGACATTTGTTGTAACGGTTCTGGTGCATTTATCTGTCGGGCTTCAATTTCCATCACAAATGTCATTGCATCGCTTTGCGCCCAATTTTCCGTGTCCTCGTGCATATAATAACGCTGTATTACGGTTACAGAATTTCCCGGATGTAACATACCGTCTCCATTGCTTGGCGCAAACGGCTGGTCCAATTTAACTAAGCCCATATAATTGTCCTTGATCTGGTCCATAGTAATGCCGGCTTTTTTGGAGATTGCCAGCTGGCCATCAACATACATCTCATAAACAATGGCCGAATCCAGATCATTTTTTGGCGACTGGTCGGGATGTTCATCATACCATTCCTGTTCCGGTTCAATTATTTCATTCTCATTATATTCCACGCATTTGATAATCTTCCACAATTTAACCGGAGTTACTCCTGTATTGGTGATCTCAAGTTCAATTTCAAAATTATTGCCCGGTTCAATGTTGTCCCAAGTAAATGTTTCCGTCCAAGGTTTCTGGCCATTGACAGATATCTCAATCGGATCGGTATCATCGGCAAAAGACTGGCTCACGACAAAACCAACCGCTGTTACGGCTACGATCAACAAACTAATTCTGATCAGTGTCTTTCTCATAACAAAACTAATCAACTTCTTTCCCCCTCCGTCTTTGGAAATAGACCTTACTATAGAGGGGTCTATAGATGCATCTATACAAAAGTGAAAGTTTACCCCCACACCAAATAAGTCAAAACAGCATAAACTTATCTGGCGTAGGGGTTTAACCCTAACGCCTCTCCCGAAACACCAAAATCGGGTGAACCCACTTGGTAAACCAGTTTGGTGAAAGGAAGAAAGAATTCAATTCAGGAATTCTTAGAGACCAGTCTCGTTGTACCAGATCAATCCAGTTTCAAACAAGATATCAGCTTCTGGCCATGAACCCATTACACTTCCGCTGTATGAACTTGTCGGAATCAACCAAATTTTTCCATTGGTAATGGTGCCGGTCTTGACTTGGCCAGTGATGGTCGATGGGGTTGTAGTTGTGAAATTACTGGTTCCAAGAACTACGCTGTCAGTGCAGGGATAATCATTGCTTGGTCCAACATAAAGCAAGTGATATTCTCCCGCGGTTCTTACTTTTCCGGTGAAGCGGAAGTCAAACTCAGGACCTTGGGTTTTGTAATTCAGAGTTCCTTCAATGCCATCGCCTAATATAACATCCCAATCAGGAGCACCTGACTTATTTTCCAAGTCAACTGAAGCGTAACCATCAGCTCCAGTCAGTTGCTTACCATAAATTTCCATGTTAAACATCATGCCATCACCTTGATATTCATTGCCGGCATTATAGTCAAAGTGATAACTTTGAGTTACCAGCATATGACCGCCAACAGGGATCATTCCCAGAGCAACAGAATTATTTCCATCATCGTAAATGGCGTCTAGTGTTTCACTAGCCTCAGCTTCATAGATGGCTTGCCAAAAGATTGGATCAGGATCAGTGCCATTATAAACTTCCACTGACAGATCATAGAGGATTTGTGACTCAACATTATTTACTTGGGATCCATTTTCTTTTACACACTCGGGCTCGGAAGATGCAGTATAGTTCCAATTTGAATCAAGCTGACTACAATCATAACCAGTAACATTAGAATCATCTGTTATGTCAGTAGAGCTGAAGCCATAAAGCCTCTTTGAAACATCAACTGGATTCTCTCCGACATTGTTAATTCGGAAATTAATATATCCAACTTCTCCCGGCTTTAAGTCACCGATGTTGTAATTACTTGTCCATGGATTTTCTCCGTCAATGTCAATATCAATTGTTCCGGCAGTGAAAGTGTTTCCCACGCTTGTTTCAGTATCACTAAAATAAGCGACGGTTCCACCAATGACGATCGCGGCAACAGCCGTGATGATTGACAAACTTTTTACTATTTTTTTCATTAAGTTTATTTTCTAATTGTTAATTTTCCTCTCCTTTTTTAAAAGGAGAGCTATTTGGTACGTTTCAAGACCGCCGTCCTCGACCTTTTTACCCCCGTTAAATGTCGCAAGGCAAAGCGAATCGTATTTAACCGGGATGGCTTTATGTAAAATTGTTATTTAAATCTATATTTAAATCTATATTTAATGGAGTTCACCCAGTTAAATAAGACTTAAGCCTATTCTTAATGAACATACTTCCATGAAAAGTTTTTAGGTATTTTTCTCTATGTGTTGCGTCCTGTTGATCAATGCAAGTTTCGTAATAAATAAGTTTCAAAGGGCGTCTGTTTTTTGTTGAAGGAACCTGTCCTTTTGTGTGTAGCTTAAATCTTAATTTTAATTTTTTGTATAGCCTATATATTTTTTGCCATCCTTTTTCCTTCAATAAGACATATACATAATACATTCTATTTTTATAAATTTAAAATTATTTAACTGGGTAAACAAAAAACCACGCCTAAAACGGGTGGCGCAGATTCATCTTGATATTCTATTGTTTTTTGGTGATAGCCAGCTAATTAACCAATCCATAAATTACGTTCAAAAATTTCTTAGCCTTTTCAATGTGAGCTACCCTCCTGCTTAAGTATCGCAAATTATGAGAAAATGTCAAATAACAAGAATGGAAGAAGTGTGGGAAAAAGTAACATCGTGCCAGTGGCTATTGGAACCTGGCTATCTTCCAATTTGGCGGGACAGGTCAAGCTCGCTCCGGCGCAAAGAAAATTAGCCTCCTTTTTTATTTTTTCAGCAAATCTTTAGGGGAGGAATACAAGAATGGTCTCTTGAGAATGGTTTTATATACATTTTCCAAAAAATCACCGCCGGCATATCCGATCACGAAAGCCAAAGCTGGAGTCAGACAGCCCAAACCGAAGAAAGTTACACCCAATTCTTTGATCGTCACAGCGGTTAACAGTCCGATAACTCCGGAAATGAACATCATGGCTGAAAAATAGGACAAATTGAACTTAACGTTTTTGTAAGAGTACTGGTGTTTAACGAAGCCGACCAGACCTCTTATTGCTCCGCCACCGAATCCAGCGGCTAAAATGGACAGATAGATCGATTCAAACATATTTTTTGTTTTATTTATTATTTGTAATTTGTGGGAACATAAACAACGCTAGCGACCTTTACACGTAATTATAGCAAAAAATTAAGATGAAGTGTAGAAAGGTTGTTTCTGCGAGTAAATCCCCTCGGTCTTTTCCGGTCATCCGATCTTGTAATGTGCCGGATCGGGTTGCCCTCCAATCCGGCGGGACAGGTCAAGCCTGCTCCGGCGCGAGATTCAACCATGGAACCGGTGAATTTCCAAGATGATGAAAGAATGACGTGCGTAGGATCTGGTAATGTGACCATAATCCTTAAGAGGTTGGAACAATTTAACAATGTCATTCCTTTTCTTATTGCCGAGTGGCAACTTCTGAATGAATAACATTCATAGCATATCTTGGCCATCATCTCAAAATTTGAGATGATGGCTTTTTTATGCCCCTGTATTATAATTATAAAAACTTTCCAAAGACTATTTGAGAAAACAATGAATTGATCACCCGAATTTTAATATCAGCTTTTATGCAAATACCGGCTAATGTTTCACTAAAACAGGAGGGGCAATATTGTATCCACTGTTTTTCACAAAAAGTCGAAAGAACTTATCAAAACGGCTTAACATATTATTATTGCCAATCGTGTGGTAAGACCGCAGAAAGAAGTTTAGTTATTGACAATAATATCGTTTGGTGGATAGACAAAAAAACCAATGAGTATTGGCACGAAAGTGTGGGTATTTTTGTTTTTAATTTTGAAAATAAAGCCCTTTTTTTTGAAAGAACTATATATCCTTTTGCCTTTTCTATTCCAGCAGGACATCTCGACACTGGAGAAATTGCGGAAATGGCCATGAAACGAGAATTAAAAGAAGAAACAGGAATTGAATCTGATAATATTAAACTTTTTTCAGAGGAAGATGTTATTGGAGATAAATGTCGTCGCGGAGCCGACAATCACAGATGGCATCTTTATGTTACTAAAATTGAAAGCACTGATAGTATCAAAATAAATGACGAAGGAGTAAGGCCTGTTTGGCTCACTCTTAATGAAGCGTTGGAAAAAGAACTTGTGTTTCCTGTCCGTTATTTTATTGAAAAATATGGTGAAAAACTTTCAAAATAAGCAAGTATAATAAAAAAGGAGTCCAAAATGGAAAAAGAAATTTGAAAATTTTTTAAAACATGTTTTTTTATCAGAAAACAAAGAAAGGGAATACATCAGCTAACACGGCATATCTAGTTACGGTTTTTATACAAAAGCCTTCACTCAAATTTTCATAATTGTGGAAAATGGTTCCGAAAAGAAATTTCTCTGGTGGTGGTGATGCTTCAGAAGTAACATAGTTGAGGTTCTTTTCTTGTGATGGCAGGGTCAAACCTGTGAAAAATGCAACAGCAGAAAACTACCCTGTTGACTGGTGCATGAGTGGATAGTGTCCATTGGGCACGAAAAAAATGGCAACGCAGAACCTTGCGTCTTTTATTTTGGCCAAAAACAATCCTTGATAAAAATGGTAGTTTGTTGCATAATGACCCGTAAGTATCAGTTCTTATCATTTGAGCAAATAATCGAAATATAGATCCAAACGACTTTTGACTAGGAGGTATGTTTTGAAAGAAATCATTTTTTTGGTTGTGGACGACTATGATGGAGTGAGGGCGGTTCTTCACGTGGCAATTGAAGACTATTGCAAAGACAGAGGAATTGGATGTGAAGTTCTTGTTGCATCCAATGGCAGGGAAGCATTTCCAATTTTGAATGAGAAATACATCGATGTGCTTCTCACAGATGTCAAAATGCCTTTCATGGGAGGAGAGGAGCTGGTCCAATTATTGGACATCATTTCTCACCCGACTGTTCCCATAATGATGACGGGAATTGAGGGCTACAAGCCACCTGAGGAGATTCGTTTCGCAGTTGAGGGTTTGCTGAAAAAACCCATAAGCGAAGAGTATCTTTATTGGGTGCTGGACAGAATTATTGAAGACATTCATAAGAAAGAAACCAAAGAAAACGAAAAAAACAAGGAGTAATATGATAATGCAAGAATCGAAAAAAGACATTGTTGTTGGTGTTATTCCTCAAAAGCGATTCACTGAGAATTATTTTGCTGAATTGACCGCCGACATGGCTCAAAGGACATTCGATCTTTCCAGGATCTCTGTGGTGACACTTTTTGCTTATGGTCCGAAAGACTTTGAAAGGATTGTCGAAGAAAGTCACATTCTGATCGTTGGCAAGAGATTTGATCGAGACATGGATGGGTGTGAAGGAATTGATTTCATCAAGCGAGTCCAGGCGATCTATCCGGACAAAATGTTCATGGCAATTGCCGGCTCGTTCACTCGTCAAGAGCGTTCTGATCTGATCAGTGCCGGAGCCAAACTTTTGCTCAAAAAACCGGTCAATCCTTTGGTTCTTCAAGAATCTATAAATTTTTGTATCAAGTTAATCGACATGTAAAGGAAAATTGACTATGACCTTTGGAAAAAGATCGAGTATTGATCAGGGGAACAATCCTAGCGCTTGCGATCATTGTGTTGCAGGCGCTTTCATATTTTGAAGATGACAGCGATTTGCGCTATTGACAAAGAAAGAGAGGGGGTAATGATAAGGTTCTATGTTAGTTCTTTAACATCCAAATTCCAAGCTCTATTTCTTTTATTGCTCCATTGGGTCAATAAAGTTAAATGAAAATTCATGGTGAATTTTCAACCCAAAGAGTGATTAAGGATGATAGGCAAGAAAGGAGGAAAAGCTCTGAAACGCGACTGGAGTAAGTTCCAAGCAAAGGCGGTCGTTGCTTCGTCAGAGAAGCAAAATCGTGCCAACATGGGACGTCCTTGTTGTGGCGGTTCGTGCA
>JAYEIQ010000005.1:0-47976 GCA_034660175.1 Patescibacteria group bacterium
TTCTCTGCTGGGGAGGAGGGATTCGGTCACAAGTCGCTTGCTCATGAAACTTCGTTTTTCACAAACGCTCGCGACCCCGACTCCTTCGCTTTGCTCAGTCCAACTTTCAAATCCCTCTCCGCAATTAACCAACAAAAAAACACTTCATAAGTGTTGTTTTTATATATAATGCTGGGAGTCAGAGACACACTTCGAGTTTTTGAGTTAAAGATTGTTGAAAATACCATGGGAAACTATGAGAAAATTAATGGACAGTTGGAGAAGGTTGAAGCATTAGTTGGGAGATGAGAATTTATCTGTAATGCTCTTTAAATTCTCTTATGATTTCTGCATGGTCTTTCCTTGCAACGGCCTCCCAAGCTTTCCTATACTCGTCATTCTTTTCGCACCTTTTGATTTCTTCCATAAGCCTTTCTTGATCGAGAAATTTCAGATAAAGGTTTTTTAGTAAAGAAAAGCAAATAATATGGATATGGGTAATTTTGTTTTGATCCGGATATTTGTTTTCGATCTGTTCCCACGATTTTCTTGTTTTTTCCCGATTCCCCTCCTGAATAAAAATGCGATGAGTCAGTTCATGTAGTAGGGTTTCGATTAGCCTTTCCGGTTTTCTTTCGTTAATCCCAATAGTCAGCGGATCGGAAAGCGCCCGAGCATTGCTAACAATATAGCAAGGAATGATTTCTTCCTGCCAATCCAGCTCCAGGATTTTTGAAATTTCATTAAAGACATCTACCTCTGTAATTCTCCAATTATCTTCCACTTCATTGACAACCTCCAAAACAGCGTCTCTCTCCAAAAGCTCTCGCTGACTTATATTCGGTTGTTGTTTTTTCCACTCATCCCAATGAAGATCATAAGGACGAGAATACCGGAAAACGATCTCGGGCATACTCTTTGCTTGTATTTTTTATACTTCAATTATAATAAACTAATGAAAAAAAGCCAAGAGAAGATTTCTTGGCTTTTTATTTCTCACTAGTTAGTGAGCATCTTGAATTTGTTCTAGTTTTTCTTGTAACAGCTCTTTTTGAATGAACAGTTATGGGGTATGTCTATATGAGATGTTTCACCTTCTCTTTGATATGCTCAAATAGAGGCCTTTTTATTTCGCAATCAAAACTGACAGCGCCAAAAGATCCGCTTCCAATCAATCTCTCATAAGAGCATCCGGCACCACAAACATTCAGCCATTCACAATTTTGACAATTCTCTGGGATAACAGCCATTTCAGAATAGATATCTGTTGCGAGCGAGCCAGTGAAAATATCTTTAAGTGATTTTTCTAAAACATTCCCAATGACGAATTGCCTTCTCCCGACAAACCTGTGACACGGATAAACGTCTCCATTCGAGTCAAAAGCAATAAAAGCCCTGCAGACACCAATTTTCGAAGAGCACTCCAAAGGACTGCCACCACAAAGGCCTCGAATAACATTCCTGAAGTTTCTAATCTTGAATGACGGATCATCTGCTTCAAGCCAGAGATCAAAAAGCCTCTTGGCAAATTGCGTTACTTCGGCTGGTTTTGGCATTACATCTATTAATTCTTCTTCGTCTTAAGCACAAATATGGTAGTTAAAACTTTCCACACCTGATTGAAGGATCTCCCTGTAAGTCTTATCCGGATCATCAACATTGCTTTTTGTGACCAAACAAATTGAACCTACGGGAGAATTTAGACTGTTAAAGTAGGAAACAGCCTTCATTACACGGTCGTAACTGCCAAACCCACCAGGGGAAAATCCTGTTTGCATTGTGAGATTCTTTGCTACCGTCCAAACTGGTACTGACCCGAAATCCATTTCTAACAAAAAATTCTGCTCTTCTTTGAGACATCAAAGTCATGTTCGACTGGAGAATGTTAATTACCTTTCCCGGAAACAAAGTCATTTTTTGTAAGCGTATAGCTTCTTCAAAATGGGAAAGTCCCGCCATAAGAGGTTCTCCGCCATGCCAAAGAAAAGTTGAATCTAGAGAAATTTCAGATGCTCCTTTGATGATCTTGGAAAGGATTTCGCTCGACATCGGAAGAGCCTTTTCCAATTTTGACGATACCACACCATGATAGCAATACCTGCAAGCAAGATTGCAATCCAACCCAGACGACATAAGAATATAGGTCATTTTTGGAACAATCATTTCTGATACCCCTTTCATTTTCAAAGCCTTTATTAAAGAAGGAGGGAAAAATCCATGCTTGGATTTTTCCCTCAGGTTGTTTTAGAGATCTCAATCGCCATCGGTACATGCATCGTTGCAAGCACCGTAGCTACAAACGCCATAGCCGGAAACATCCACATAAGCTTTTTTTGGAAAGAACTTTCCGTAGTAACGCTCGTTTTCCTTACTTTCTCTTGCGACACCTCTTTTTTCGGCTTGTACCAATTTAGCACCTTTCTGCTTCATCTAAAATCACCCCCTTTCAAATTATAAAGTACGAATCAAGGTTAAATAGAAAGACATTTGACCTTAGAAAAGGCTACCATAAATTATCATTTTGTCAATGTTGACTTAACAGCACTACATTCAAGCAGTAAAGTTTCGAATTTTTGATCTGAAGATTATTGAAAATCTTATGGGAAACTATGAGAAAATTAACAGGTAGTTCTCAGTCATAGATTCTGAAGGACAAGAAAATAGCCAAGCTTAAGCTAAAAAAGCCGTTTAATTGGTTCATGGAAGACGCCGAAAACCTGAAGACCAAAATTCCTACCCTCGAACCAACCTTTTTTGTCTTAGATAAAGCAAAAAGAGACGTTTCTGTCTCTCCTTGTTCTGCTGTGCTGGGGAGGAGGGATTATCGCCTCACATTGACTTCGTCAGTGCTCGTTGTCCAGGGCAGCGCTGAAAGCTACTCGCTTCCAGCGACACTCACTTCGTTCGTTGCTGCCCGTTCGAATCCCTCAACAGCATAGTAAATACAAAAAACACTTCATAAGTGTTGTTTTTGTATATAATGCTGGGGAGGAGGGATTCGAACCCCCGATCACGGGACCAGAACCCGTTGCCTTACCACTTGGCTACTCCCCAAAGTTGATCTCGCTTATCTAATGATAAACAATAGACATCTACTCTTATCTTCACCGCTTGCCTGCCCGCGGTTGCGCCTTGGGCGCGACCAGGGACTACTCCCCATTTTCCTTTTCAAAACAAAATCCTCTTGTCAATTTTTTAACATTTTGAGCTTTTCCTCCGATCTTTGTCAGCAATTGTAATAAATGCTTATATGCATTTTCTGCTTGAATGTGATCTCCACAAGAAAATAGGTCAATGAAAACAATTTTTTCCTCTGGCCAGGAATGCACTGATAAATGAGACTCCCCCAAAAGCCAAACCCCGGAAAGTCCATGAGGTTCAAATTTGTGAAATTTTTCTGCCAATATCTCAAAATCACCAGCCTTCAATGCTTTTCTTCCAGTGTCGATCCAATATTCAATTTCTTCAATTTCACCTGGTATCTTGTTAAAAATAACCTCAAAGATATAGTGGTCGGCGTTTTGTTTTTTCATATAAAAAATAATAAAAGGGCAAACTGCATAGTAACAAGTCAGCCTATTTTGTCAATTATAGTCTTAATCTTCGAGCGCCACAACTCCTGGCAAGTCCTTACCTGCTAAAAATTCCAACATAGCTCCGCCACTCATCGAGACATAATCAAAATCAGAGAAGTGACCAAATTCATCAATAACCTCAAGGGTTTCTCCTCCTCCAACCACTTGATAAGCGTCAGAGTTTTGCGCAATTTCCTTCATGACACTTTTTGATCCCTCTGCAGTCTCAGCGTCCTCATATTTCCCCATCGGACCATTCCAAACAATTGTCTTCGCATCCTTGATCTCTTTCTTGAAAATTTCAACCGTTTTTGGACCTATGTCAAGACGCTGATCTTCTTTTTCAATTGGAGCAAAGTCAATGGGCAAAACAATTTTTTTACCCAACTCAATTTTTCGATCAAGTGCCTCATTGGCAATGAGACCTCCAACCAAAATCTTATCATAAGTATCTTTGAGGTTCTCAATAACTGGCAACTTGGTTTTAATTTTTGCACCTCCTATTACCATCACAGCTGGATGCTTAGGCTGCTTGCTAACTCTTTCAAGATTTCTCAATTCCTGCTCAAAAAGAAGTCCTGCACATTTCTCTTTTGAATGCTTCGGCACTGAAGAAATTGAAGCATGATCACGATGACTTGCAGAAAAACAGTCATTCACATAGACATCAAAAAGTTCTCCTATTTTCTTAGCAAATAAAGGATCACCTTTTTTCTCTTCTTTCCAAAATCGAATATTTTCCATCAAATATATTGCATCTGAATTGAGACCAGACGCTGATATCAAACTCATCAAGTCTTTTAAATATTCAACCAGCACAACTTTCCGTTTGGTCAGTTTCTCCAATGCCGGAATAATAATTTTATTAGATAAATCTTCACTTCGTTGACCTTCTGGCCTCCCAATATGAGACAAGATCACAACAATTTCGGGCTTTTGAGAAAAAATATATTCTAACGTTGGAAGAGTTGCACAAATTCGTGTGTCGTCAGCAAGGGCTCGGTTTTCTACTGGCTCATTAAATTCAGCCCTTACAACGACCTTTTTCCCTTTCAAATTGACATCTTTTAGTGTTTTCATTTTCTTTATTTTATTTGCTGACTTTTAATGTTATTTAGTTGAAAATTGCTACTTGGATATTCTTTCTCTTTCGAAAAATCTTTGTTTTTAAATTTATCATACTCTTGCTCCACAAACTGTTTCATTTTTCCTTTAAACTTCTCTGTCTCAAAATGAAGAGCTGTATCACGAATATAACCACTATCAAAGTCAATTTTCTGAAAACGACGCACAGCGTCAATGATTCCTTCCTTGGTTTGCTCATCAAAGAAAACTCCACTTTCCCCCTCTTTAACATGTTCAACGATGTCTCCTGCCCGAAGAGCAATAACTGGTCTTCCAGAGGCAAGTGCTTCGATGGCAACAATCCCAAAATCTTCTTCCTGAGGAAACAGAAAGGCCTGAGCTTTTGAATACACCTCCCTCAATTTTTCCTCTGAGACTCTTCCCAAAAATTCGATTGTTGGTCCTGCAATTTGCTGCAATCTCTTGATTTCCATACCCCTCCCAACAAGCTTGAGAGGTAATTTCATTTCATTGAAAGCCTCAATCACCAAATCCATCTTCTTATATTTCATCATCCTTCCAACCAACAAGAAATAGTCTTCCACTTTTCCATCTTTTGCAAGATGGAATGTGTTCACATCCACAGGAGGATTGATCACATGAGCACTCCTGTCATAATACTTTCTTATCCTCGTCGAAACAAATTTTGAGTTTGCAACAAACCTGTCAACTCCATTCGTCGAAAAATAATCCCACATGCGAATATAATTCATAAGTGGAGGAACAAACTTCTTGATTGTCGCTGGAAAACTGAACTCCTGAGTATAATATTGACAGTCGTCCCATCCATAACGCATTGGGGTGTGACAATATGTGATGTGAAGAGTGTCCGGTCCCGTCACCACATTCTTTGCAAAACTGGAAGAATCAGACAAAACCACATCATAATAGTCCAAGTTGAATTGCTCTATTGCTATCATCATCAATGGTGGAAAAACTCTGTGATGATTTTTTGCGAAAGGAATACGTTGCAAAAAAGACGTCCTGACCGTTTGCTTGTCAAATCTGTGATGCACTGAGTCAGGATTATGCAACAAAGTATACACCGGTGCATGAGGCCAAATTTCACACAGCGCTTCAAGCACTCTTTCTGCCCCTCCATATTGAACAAGATAATCATGAACTAATGCAATTCTCAATTTGGCACAACGGTAAAATATTATGTATTTTTTTGTTTGTATTTCCAAACTTCAACAAGCAATGCGCTTGCCACAAAAATTGATGAATATGTTCCAAAAATAATCCCGATCAACATTGCAACCGAGAAAAATTTAATTGTCACACCACCAAGGAAAATGATTGCAAGAAGCACAAAGGCAACTGTCAAAGAAGTGTTGATCGAACGACTAAGCGTTTCAATAATTGAATTGTTTATTGTGTTTTCGAAATCTTTTTTCGCGCCTGCTTTGGAAAGATTTTCTCTCACTCTGTCAAACACAACAATCGTGTCATTGACACTATACCCAAGAATTGTCAAAAGAGCTGCGACAAAGGGAATGTTGACTTCAACGCCATGAAATTGTCCAAGATATGAGAACACACCAACTGTTATGAGAGTGTCATGAGCAAGAGCAATCACAGCGGCAACGCCATATTTCCAACTTTCAACTGGTCGAGAAACACCACGAAATGCCCAGGCAATATATGCCGCAATAGCAACAACCGCGATCACAATAGCTGTCATAGCCTTGCTTCGAAGTTCGTCAGAAATTGTCGAGCTTATGAACTCGACTCGTTCGATTGATGAACCTTCAAAAGAATCCTTGATTTTGTTTAGAACCTTGTCATTCACTGAATCATCATCGGAAGAAAATCTCACAAGAGCAGTTCTATCTTCAGAGGCCTGAACAGTCAAACTACCCAAATCAAACTCTTCAAGTGGCTGCTTGATCTCATCACCTGATGGAAGATTATCCGCAAACTTAACCTCCAACAATGTCCCTCCTTTGAAATCAATTCCAAGATTGAGACCCCAGATACTCAAAAAGACAACACTTGTCACAACAAGCACTGCAGATAAGGCAAAAAATATTTTTCTCTTCTGAATTATTTTCATTAGATATCGCTAATTACAAATCAAATACAAATATAATAATTGATGAACGTGAAAATTCGTTGTTGTTTTTGTGTGATAGTGAAGCTTCATTTAAAAAACAGCAACGGAACTTCGGCAAGAATACAATAATAAATTTTCAAAGGCTACTAAGCACCTGAAATAAATCCTACCTAAAAAAATTTAGAAATCAATATCCGCTATAATAACAAACTCCCCTTTAATCTTCTTCTCGTTCTCTGTGAAATATTTGACAACTTCATCAATCGCTCCTCTCTTGACTTGTTCAAACATTTTTGTCAGTTCCCTGCCAACAATAAGATTAACTGTGCGTTCATGCTCGATTGCAAGACGAGACAAGAGCTGCAAATTTTTCAAAAATCTATGAGGAGAATCAAAATATACTAAAGGATAGTGTGACGACAACATGGATATGAAATAAGTTTCTCTTCCTTTTTTATGAGGTGGAAAACCAAGAAACGTAAACTTCGACATATTGATTGCTGCAACCTGCGCAAGAGCTGTTAGTGCCGATGGCCCAGGGATCGGAATAACTTGAATTCCCTCTCCAAACTCTTTTATGATTTTTTCAATCAATTCGTTTCCTGGATCAGAAATTCCGGGAGTTCCAGCATCTGTCACAAGCGCCAACGTCATTTCATCTCGAATTTGTTCAATTATCTCGATTGTCTTGGAAGGCTTACTTCGTTGATGATATGACAACAATGGTTTTTTTATACCATAATGATCCAGTAGTTTCCTTGTCACTCGCGTGTCCTCACACAAAACCAAATCGACCTCCTTGAGCGTTTTAAGTGCCCGCAGAGTAATATCGCCTAAATTACCAATAGGAGTGGTGATCACATAAAATTTTTTTTCTTCTTCATTGTTCATTTTTTTCTTGTTCTTCTTTTTCCTTTTCCTCCATTTTTTTAGAGACAACATCCAAAATCAAGTTGCTTTCCTCGAATGACTGTTTATATAGAAGATAAATTTGAATATCTCCTTTAACCTGAATTGTTTCAAATAGCAAAGCACATGAGCCACCAAATCTGATCGTGTATTCACAGGATGAAATTTCGAAAAATGCTTCCAATGAATCATATCTGCTGTCAAACCAAGAACTTTCGACCTTCCTTTTCTTTTTCTCATCAAAGAGACACACAACTTTATAGGGTAAAAACTCATAATCCCATTGTCCAAGATAATCTTCACCAAAAGAATTAAAATATAGCAGTTTAAAAGTATAACATTCTTAACCATCCTTGCAATAGAGATGATTTTTAAATTCCTTCTCAACATGCCACAAACCAAAAACCGGAATTAACAAAAGAAATATTGCGAGAAAAATTCTAACATTGATATACACTCTGGCAATCGCATTCAATGTGTGAACAATAGATATCCTCATTTTGATGCCCAATTCTTCTTGTCTGTGGTTGTCTGCGGGTAACTCGAGTAAAACTTTATTAATCCTTGACTCTAGATCTTTTATTTTTTTGCTTGACGAGAAACTGTCTCTGACATATTTTCCATTTTTTCAATTTGCCTCTTAACTTCAGCAAGATTTTGTTGAAGTCTATCAATAATGTCCCGTGTGGTCACTTTACAGCCCTCAGCTAACACAAATTCATTATCACCTTCGATCTCAACCAGCTCTTTCTCCAAGTCAGTAGCAATTTCCCTGGCTTCCTTGAGCTTCTCTTCGATTTCAATTCTAGCGCTTTCCGACTCATCAATTTGTTCGACTAGCTTTGAATAAAACACCACGTCTGGAAAATTTTCCTTAATCATACTCGCAAAATCAACTTTTAATTTCTCCTTCCTCTCCAACTTGCTCCAGATGCACACTGAGCAATTTTGAAATCCCATCATCACCCATCGTTACGCCATAGAGCACAGCAGCCTCTTTCATCGTCTCTCTGTTGTGAGTGATAAGGACAAATTGGGTTTGACCAGAAAACTCACTTAGAATTCTTCCAAATCGTTTTGAATTTGCCTCATCAAGCGCAGCCTCAACTTCATCCAAAAATGCAAACGGGGGAGGATTGTGTGAAATAATCGCGAACAAAATGGCAATGGACGTAAGTGCCCTTTCTCCTCCTGAGAGCATTCCAAGGTTTGTAATCTTCTTTCCTGGTGGCTCAGCCAAAATTTCAATGCCCACCTGTGTTTCAATTTTCTCCTCAGCACCTTTTTCATCAACAACATCCTCTTCACCATTTTCATCATCTTTCTTTTTTGTTTTTCCACCAATCTTCACGTCGACCTTATTCATTTTTGCTTTTCCTCCATTGAAAATGATCTTGAAATATTTGTTGAACTCCTTGTTAATGTGACTATATGCCTCATCAAATCGATCTTTGATTTTAGCATCCATCTCTCGAACAACTGCACCAAGTTTTTTCATGGCCTCTTCCAAATCCTCCAACTCTTTTTTGAGAAACTCATATCTCTTGCTTGTCTCATTGAATTCTTCAATGATCGAATCGTCAATTCCTCCGATTTGTTCAAGCTGAAACCGAAGCCTGTTTATGTCATGCTCAAATTGTGAAGCATCCACTTCTTGCCCTTTATATAGCAACTTTTCCGGACTTATATTCATTTCTGTTTGAATTCTTCTCAACAAGTCTTCTTCTTTCACTTCAACACGAACCAGGCCGATCTTTGATTCATTGAATTTATCCTTGATTTTATCCAATTCAAACTGCTTTCTGCGCAACTTATCTTCAAACTCAATTGTTTCTTTTCTTTCATGTCTGTCTTTTTTGATTGCAATGTTTATCTTGTTTCTCACCTCGTCATTTTGTTTAACCAACGCCTCTTTCTGAGCCTTGAGCTCTTTTACACGAGTCATCATTTCATGAACCTTTTTGAGATTGACTGTCCTTTGCTTTTCGATTTCGTTTTGAGGCTTTTTCTTTTCCATTTTTCCACGAACAACAGCCTCATAGAGCTCATACATTTCTTGAGCTATCACGTGAGCATACTCTTTTAGCTCCTGTAATGCCTCCAAAGACTCAACGCCGGTTATTCTCTTGATCAACTCGTCTTGATGTGTTTTGATTTCACTCAATCTTTTTTTCACCATGTCAGCACCAACCTGAACAACTTCAATCTCCTCAATGTCTTTTGCCTTTTCCTTCTCAAGCTCCATTTTTCCCTCTTCGATAACCAAATTCCTCTCGATTAAGTTAATCTTGTGATTCAAATTTGACTGCTCTATCTCAAATTTGTCTATCTCATCACGAAACGAAACAATATTTTTTGACTCTTTTTTCAGCTTGTCTATAAGATCGTCCACTTCACGTTGCATTTTCATCATTTCTCGTCCAATCTCATCTTTCTCTTCTTTCAGACAATCTTTTGCTTTTGTCAAATCACTCCACAAAAAACCAAACAACGCATGTTGCTTTTGTTTAAATTCGATCCTGTATTGTTCTCCTTTTTGTGCTTTTGAACTTTGGCGCTTGAGCAATCTCAAATGAGGCTCAATCTCAACCAACAACTCTCGCACTCTTTCCAGATTAGTTTTTGTGCTTTTCAATTTTCTCTGACTTCGCTCCTTCTTCACTTGATATTCCTTCACTCCCGCAGCCTCTTCAAGCATTGATCGACGTTCAACTGACGTAGCACTCAAAATTTGATCGGCCATTCCCTGGTTAATGATACAATAGCTTCGCTGACCAACACCAGCTTTTGCTAAAAGATCAACAACATCAATTAAACGCACTCTTGATCCATTCACGATGTATTCACTTTCACCGCTACGATAAATTTTCCGAGTAATCACCACCTCATCAAAATCAAGTGGCAGTTTTTTTGAAGAATTGTCCAAATATATTGATACTTGAGCGCTTCCAAGTTTCGCTTTCTTCCCGCTACCAACAAAAATTATATCTTCGGCTTTTTTTCCTCGAAGAGTTTTCATTGACTGTTCGCCCATTGCCCACCTGATTGCATCAGCGATGTTTGATTTACCACTACCATTTGGACCAACAACAGCCGTAATTCCAATATCCTTTCCACCATTAAAAACACCACTTGATGAAAAGTCTAATGTCGTTTTTTTTGCAAAAGATTTAAATCCTGTAATTTCTATTTTTTTCAGAAACATTTTCTTTTGATAAAATCACAAAACAACACACAGCCAAACAGTGCCAAAATACTGCTTCGCCCTCATTTTTTCATTATACCTCCAATTTCAAGTTCAATCAAAACTTTTTCAACAAAGTTAAATATCACTCTCTTGTTTCCAATCCTCAATGATGACTCTTTTCCCGTGTCTATAAATGACCATCTTTTGTCTCTCTCGTAAATCCAAATCCTGAACAATATCTGAAGGAATCACGATTGAAAGACTTCTTTTGCCCACACAAGTTATTTTGCGTGTATACTTTCTTTTTTTCATGATCTTGTTGTGTTTATGTGTTATTATAGTTACGTAGCATGTTACGTAACTATAATAACATGTTCCATAAACAGAAACAAAACCGGTACTGCTAGCAGTACCGGTCTGAAACATTTTCAAATCAACAAACTGAAACATCCAATTTACAAACTTACGAACTTAACTGGAAGAACCTTGCGGAAAATTCCCACAATTGAAATTTGATCATTCTTATCCAGATAGATAGGTTGGTGAAAAGTATTTGATGAATTTGGAAACAATCCGATCATCCCATCACGGAGCTTGTGATATCTTTTAATTGTTGCCATTCCGTTGATCACTGCAACTATAATTTTGTTCTCCAGATCTTCCCCTCTTTCATGTTTTTCAAAAACAACATAATCACCATCATTTATTTCATCTTTGTCCATTGAATCTCCAAGCGCTTTAACAGCAAATAGATTTGCTGGATCTTCCTTGCGAAACAAACTTTTTGAAATTTGTAAATAACCATCCACGTTGTCATCGGCATACGCCAAAGCCTCCCCACAAGAAGCCAGCCCAAAAGTTGGGATTGAAAAGATGTTCTCCATATCAACAAAATTATCATTTTCAACCATGAAAATTTTCTTATCATCCCTCACAACCAATTCCTTTCTTTCCAATGCCTCAACAACCTGAACTGTTCCTTTGAGAGAGCCAACTTTCACACCACACTCTTCAAGATGTTTGTGAACACCATAAGCCGTTGGATTTTCTTTTTTTTGATCTATAATCTCCCTTATTGACTCAAAGATCGTTCTTTGTTTTTGTGTAAGCTCTTGTAACATTTTTTTATTTTATAGTTATTGATGATATACTATCACTAGTGATAGTATATCATCTCTTTGGTTGTTGTCAAGTCCCTACTTCAAGTCGATTTTTGCCTTTTATGTCAGCATTTCTTGACAATTAAGCTAATTTGCGCTATAATGAGTGCAACATGACCAGTGGTGATGGTTATGCCCATCAAAGTTCTTTCCTGTTGCGTTTAATGACGCACTCACCAAAGTTCTTTCCTTTTTTAAGGCGCGCGCAACGTTAAAGGTCATCGCATTGCAATGTGATGACCTTTTTTATTTTCTGATTTTTTGTCAATAACTCTTGACATTTATTATGATTCTGCTATTATTTTTCTGTGTTCCTTATATTATGAATTGACTTTTCGAAGTCTATTCAAGCATCAAAACAAAAAACGACCCTTTCGGGTCTTTTTTGTTTAGAGTAAAATTTGTATCCTAATGTATGATTATTTTGATAAAAAATTTTAAACTATTCCCATTCCTTCTCTTTCAAAGCTTTTTCAGCAGCAATTCTTTGTGCTTCCTGCTTCGAGTCACCCTCACCTTCAGCAACCTTTTCTTCATCCAAAAACACTCCCATACGAAAAACTTTTGCATGATCCGGCCCCCATTCCTTAATCACTTCATAATGTGGAGTGATCTGCTCAACTTCTTGAGCCTTTTCTTGAAAATAGCTCTTTGGATCAAGATAGCTTTTAGTTTTCAAAATGGTTGGCAATTTTGACACAATATACTTATCGATAAAATCTTTTACGCAGTCATACCCCTGATCCAAATAAATTGCACCAATTATTGCTTCAATTGCATTCGCCAATAAATATTGTCTGGCCTTCCCCGTGTCTTTTCGTTCGCCTTTTGACATCAAAAGAAATCTCTCAATTCCAACTTCATCACCTATCTTGGCAAGCATCTCACCGTTGACCAGAGCGGCTCGCCAATTTGTTAGCTCCCCTTCTGGATTTTCATAATTTTTATATAAATGTTCAGTCACCACAAGCTCAAGGACTGCATCACCAAGAAATTCCAGTCTCTCATTGTGATCAACTTTATAAGATCGATTCTCATTCAAGTAAGAACGATGTGTCATCGCCTCTTGAAGAATGTCCATGTTTCCAAAAGAAACGTTTAGCTTTTTTGCAAGCTCTTCTAGTTTTATTTCCATGTTAGAAGTGTTGCTCAGATGGAAATCATGAACTGATTCATGACTTTCACCTTAGCGCAATTAATTGTTATTCTTTCAATGATACTGCTATTTTTCCTCTTTCTTTAGTTTCTTCTGTTCTTTTTTCTTGCTTTTTTTCTCTTCAACTTCTTTTCCTTTGTCGTCAGAAAACTCTTTCTTCTTTCTTATTCGTGCAGACTCCGTGCTATCATCTTTCATTGGTTCACCCATCTCCCTATAGACAGTTCCCAGAACACCATTCACGAATCTACCAGAGCTTTCTCCACCATAGGTTTTTGCAAGCTCAATAGCTTCATTGATTGCAACTTTTGGAGGAGCTTCATCATAGCTTCCAAACATGAGTTCAAAAATTCCAATTCGAAGAACGTTGCGATCAATCACAGTAATCTGTTCAAGTGGCCACTCAGGAGCACATTTTTCAATGATTGGATCAATTGCTTTTCTTTCCTTCAAAACACCTTTGACAAGACGAACAATAAATTCGTCATTTTTGATGTTTGGCCCAAATTCAGTCTTGGTGTGAGCAATTATTTCATCAATTTTACTATCATCGTCATCATTAAAATCCCATTCATAGAGACTCTGAAGTGCAATTGATCTTGAAAGGTGTCGACTGCCCATAGATTGGAAGTTAATGATCTTTTTTTATTTTGAATCAAAAATTCTATCAGAAAAACTATTTCTTTTCTGCTTTGTTCTTGACAGATTTCGTCACATCAATCATTTCTTTGCCTTTATATGTACCACAATAAGGGCACACTCTGTGAGACACAATTTTTTTGTTGCAACTTTTGCAAACCACTGATTGTTGCTTTTTCATTATACCATGACCACCCCTTCTGCGTCTTGTGCGAGATGAATTTTGTCGTTGCTTTGGTGCTTGCATTTTTCCATAAATTTAAAAGGAGAAATTAAATTGCAATTTCTCTTGTCTTAAGGGCCTGAAAATGCACAAAATAGGCATTTACAGACTGAGGAAATGATAGCACGCAAAACCGTTTATTGCAAGGGTTGAAACTGTTTGTTGCTATAAAAAAAGAAACAACCCTCAAATCTCTGGAGTTGCTCACTGTGCCTCGGGAGAGACTCGAACTCTCACAATGTTGCCATTACTGGATTTTGAGTCCAGCGCGTCTACCAATTCCGCCACCGAGGCATTAAATCTTTAATAAGAATATCCGAGAAACCACCTTGTGTCAATCAAATAAATTGACTAAAAATACTATTTTTGCTATCCTTCTTGCTTAGTGAAAAAAATATATTTTTTTCATAATCAGCACTTTCAACAAACCCATTTGAATTAGGAGGTATTTGTAATGCCAAACAAAGAGGCTTTCCAGAAAAGAATAAGTACCTTTTCGGATATATTGTCGGTTCTACCTCACCGCTATCCATTTCTGCTCATAGATGCGATTCTGAAAATCATATCCGGAGAATCGATAGTGGTACTCAAAAACATCTCTGCTTCTGATCCAGTTTTTCAAGGACACTTTCCTGAAAAACCTATCTACCCTGGAGTTTTGATCCTCGAGGCAATGGCCCAGGCTGGGGCATTTATTATTCATGATATTCTTGGGTCAAGAGCAAGAGAGTTCATTATTATGGGTTATGACAAAGCAAGATTCAGACATCCAGTTGTCCCTGGTGATCAGCTGATCATCACTGTCACAAAAAAGAAAATGAGAAAGGACATTTTCAAGGGCGAAGCAATTGCAACAGTTGACGGACAACTTGTAGCGGAAACTGAGCTGATTGGAGGAGTGCCAATTCAAAAATAAACATCTCTTAAAGCTTTTAACCATAGACCGACGGAACACCGTCGGTCTTATGCTATCTGAAAATATTTTTTTATAATAATTCTCGCACTGGTGCAAAAGATTTTCTGTGAATTTTACATGGACCATTTTTTTGCAATTGGTCCATATGAAATTTTGTTCCATATCCTTTGTGTAAATCAAAACCAAACTGAGGAAACTGCTCATGATATTTTTTCATGATCTTGTCTCGATACACTTTAGCGCAAATTGATGCGGCTGCAATTGAAAAAATATTCCTGTCTCCTTTTGGAAAAAGATGTTGTTCATGTCTCACTCCTGGAACTTTCTTGTTTCCATCGATCAAAACACAAACTTTTTGAGTTTGCGACGATTCAATTTTTCTCACAACTTCTTCAATTGCCAAGCGCATTGCAAGCAAAGTTGCATTGAGAATATTTATCCGATCAATCATTTTATGAGAAACCTCACCAACTCCAATTGTGAACAGTTCATTTTCAACTAAAAATTTGTGAATTTTCTCCCTTTGCTTTTCCGACAAAGATTTGCTGTCACGAATCAACTCTCGACCTTCAAATTTCAAATCAAGCGCCCCCGGATGCACCCAGACAGCACCAGAGACAACAGGACCAGCCAAGGGTCCTCTCCCTGCCTCATCAACACCAACAATGAGTTCTACTCCTCTTCCAGAAAACTCTTTTTCAATTTTCGTTTTTGGCAAGATCATTTTTTATTTGAACATTTTTTATGCTATAATTAAAAAATAGATGTTAAAAACAAATACTATAATAATTTCCGATGTCCATCTCGGCACAAGTGTTTCGCGTGCCAAGAAACTTTTGGAGATCATGCAAAAGTGGAGAGTTAAACGATTAATTTTGCTTGGCGACATTTTTGACGATCTCAACTTCGGAAATCTCATTAAAGAGCACTGGGATCTCCTCGCTCATTTCAGGAGAATCTCCACCAAGACAGAAGTTGTCTGGGTTGAAGGCAATCACGATAAAGGTCTTTCCAAGGTCATGTCAGCTTTTTTGAACATCAAGGTATACAAAGTATACACCTGGAAATATAGAAAACAAAAATATCTAGCTATTCATGGTCATCAGTTCGATCGTTTTTTGAAAGAAAACTTACTGATAAGTTTATTCTCCTCATATATCTATCTTGGAATTCAAAAAATTGACTTCAAAGATCGACGCATCAGTCGAGCCATCAAAAAAAAGAGCAAAGGTTGGTTAAGACTCTCTCAAAAGGTTGCCAAATCAGCTGCTTGGTATGGACGTTTGCGAGGCGCAAAATACGTCTTCTGTGGACACACACATCTCTCAACAAAAAAACGATTTGGAAACATCATTTACTACAACAGCGGTTGTTGGACTGACATCCCATCCACTTTCATCACAATCGATAAAGACATAAAAATCAACAAGGTGAAATAGAAAAGAGACTCTCTAGACACAAGCTCAGACTGATTGTCTGAGCTTGTTTGATTCAAAAAGATTTATTTATTCTCAAGAGCGTCTTGATCTCCACTATCCAGCTCCGATTCACTCGACACCTCTTGTGCAGGCACTTCCTGTGATTTTTGCTCCTCAGGTTTCTTGAGATCCTCCCTTGAGTCAAATTCCGAGTCCCCCTTACTCACGTGCAAGAGTCCGATCTTGCGCAGAAAATCTGTGATTTTCGACATGTTTATATTGAATAATTAAGTACCAAGATAATATCCTTTATTGTTTCCTCATTTTAACGCCTATCTTCTCCAACCCTGTTTCAATTTCTCCTATCAGATCATCAACCTCTTTTCTTTTAAGAGTTCTCTCGTCTGAGCCAAAAGTCAAATGATATGCCAACGATTTTTTGTCTTTCGCCTTGTCCACAAAAACATCAAAAAGATCGACCTTCAAAAGATCACTTCCTGCTGCCTCTCGAATCACCTTCTCCACTGCATGAGCTTCAATGCGATTTGGAGCATACATGGAAATGTCACGCAACACAGCCGGATATTTTTGCAACGGTCTATAGATCACATTTTCCTTGAAGTTTTGCCTCACAGATTCAAAATCCATTTCAAAAAGCATGACTTTTCCATCAATTCCGTATTTTTTTGCTACAACAGATTCTACCTGTCCAATTCTCCCAATCACCTGGCCACTTTTTTTCTCCAAAACAACCTCAGCACTTCTTGTTCGGTGAAAAATCTTGTCTTTCTGATCAGAGATCTTCCGAAAGAACACTTCGATTCCCAGAGCTTTGAAAAGAAATGTCTCCATACAACCCTTGAGCACATAGAATGGTCGCTCATCTTTTTTCCCTTTGAGCAACACCGCCGAAGCAATCATGAGCTTTTCTTGTGGTTTTTTGCCCGCAAACATATCAAAGACCTTCCCAATCTCAAACAACATCACGTCTTCAAAAAATTTTGCATTTTGAGCAACGTTTTTCAAAAGTCCCACAAGCAATGTTTTTCTAAGTAAACTTTGGTCTACAGTGAGCGGATTTTCAAGCTCAAAATGTTTATCCTCAATCCCACAATTTTCAACATCAGCTTTTCCATAAAAGGAATAGTTTCTGACCTCATTCATGCCAAAATCAGAAAATAATTGTTTGAGTTTCCACTCAAGCTCTCTTGATTCATTTTTGACAGGAACTGAAATCGGAGTGAGGATCGGCCTTTCTTCGATCTTTTCATATCCAACAATTCTTCCCACTTCTTCGATCAAGTCCTCAGGTCCTTCTATGTCAAGTCTCCAATATGGAACAGCCACTTCCAATTCATCCTTCGATATGCTCGTTGTTTCAAAACCAAGATTTGTCAAAATTTGAACAATCTCCTTCTTCTCAACTTCGTGACCTAGCAATTTTGTCACTGATGGGAGACTCAACTTTTGTGTTTGCTTTTGAGCTTCTGAAAAATCCTCATCAGCAACTTCAACAAGTTTTGCGCTTGCATATTTCTCAAACAGTTCCACAGCCCTTGCAACTGCTCGATGAGCCAATGCAGGACTGATACCTTTTTCAAAACGAGCTTGAGACTCAGTTAACAAGGCATGTCTTTGACGTGATTTTCTGATGTTGAAACCATCAAAATTGGCACCCTCAAGAACAATTTTTTTCGTGTCAGACACAATTCCCGAATCCTTCCCGCCTTTGATCCCAGCAAGCGCCAGCCCTTTTTGTTTGTTTGCGATCACAAGATCTTTCTGGTCCAATTCAAGATTGGTTCCATCCAGCAACTCGAGCTTCTCATTTTTCTCTGCTCCCCTCACAACAATAGACACCTTTCCATTGTCTTGAATTTGTTCAAAATCAAAAGCATGAAGTGGACTTCCAATCTCAAGCATCACATAGTTCGTAATGTCCACAACATTGTTAATCGGCTCCATACCACTCGCCACCAAAGCAGCCTGCATCCAATTGGGAGACTTTTCAATTTTCACATTTTCAATAACAGCACCTATATACCTTGGACAAAGTTTACTATCCTTGATTTGTATTTCCAGCTCTTTCATTTTTTTCGAAGATTGCAACATGTATTTTGGAACTTTGAAGTTGCGTCCTTCCATAGTCGCGATTTCTCGTGCCATTCCTTCATAGCTCATGCAGTCATGCGCTCTATCTGGCAGAATGTCAAATTCGAGAACACTGTCATCAATCGACAAATTTTTTGCCAGAGGCTCCCCAACTTTCGCATCTGAATCCAAAATCATAATTCCATCATGATCTTTTCCAAGACCCAGCTCATCCTCAGCGCACAACATTCCGTTCGAAATAATGCCTCTGATCTTCGTTTTTTCGATCACAAAATTTCCCATGGGAAGAACAGACCCAGGCAATGCAACGGGAATCTTGTCATCTACTTTGATATTCTTTGCACCACACACAATTTCACTGATCTGCTTTCCTCCAATATCAACTCGAACAAATTGAAGTCTATCCGCATTGGGATGCTTGCTCAATTCCAAGATCTTTCCCACAACAAAGTTATCAAATCTGTTCACAATCTTTTCCAGTTCTTCCAGCTCAAAACCTTTCAGGGCAACCATTTGTGCCAGATCCTTTGGACTTTTTTTTGTTCCACTCAACTTCTTGAGCCAATTGTATGAATATTTCATTTACAGATATTTAAAATAATTTATATTTTATTCTTCTGATTTAATTGGAGATGCACTATATGACTTCACCGAAGCATCAAACGTGAAACAGTGTTCCCCTGAATCATGAAACCAATCGCCAGAAAATCTGTCTCTGTCACTCTCATCAGACTCCCTGATAAAATCTCCACAAAGCTCATACAGATCTTCCTCTCCAGGCTTATACGTTATTTTCCCATTTGTTCTATTCAATGTTCGCTCGTTCTTGTTTGGCAACTGTTTGTGCAACTTGTAAAAGTCATTGACTCCATATGTGAAGGATCGCATCTCATTGACCAGCTCTCTGTCTATTCTTTTTTCTCTAGTCACTTTTGGATTGTCGATCACAACAAAACCCAAAACAACACAGGCAACCCCCAAAAACAACAAGCTGGAATAGAAAGGCATGAAGGTTTTTTTCAAGATTTCTTTTCTGCGAATCTCCCAAAAATAGAAACCAAAGAACACAACCGAAACAAGGAAGAAGGCAATAGCCTTCAAAACAAACCTTGCTGTCAACTCGCCATCAAAATAATTATACAAAAGCGAAATCAAGGAACCAATTGCCATTGCTGAGAAAGCAAACATTGCTAAATAGGTGATAAACTTTCTGACCAATGAACCAGGGTCAATTTCATTTTTTCCAAGCTTCTTCTCGATCAACATCAAAATGGAAAAGAAAATTGGCACAGCAACAATGAGAGCCGACAAACCAAACTTCAAAGCATCGTTGTCATAATAAACATATGAGTAATCCAAGTTGAGCTTCTCTGGATCAGGAATATACTTATTTATCATTTGAAAAAAGACGATTATCTCTCCCGCAACCAAAAATCCTAAGGACAAAAACTCCACCAAATACAAAAAGAGGTGAAAGGCGGGATTTTTCTTTTCCTCGTCTTTGTCAACCCTTTGCTCTGTTTTTTTTGCGGACAAGTTGTTGTTTTCCATTTTTTTGTATTCAAATTTTAAAATAAAAAAACCACCGACAATCAATACCACAAAGATAATCAAAATGATAAACATAAACCAAAATTAGAACTGTTTAATGAATCTCAAGTCTCCACTTGCAAAAAGGCGAATGTCATCAATTTTGTGTTTCATCATGGCCAGGCGCTCAATTCCAAATCCCCAAGCAAACCCCTGCCACTTGTTTCGTTTATACCCTGCAGCCTCAAAAACACGCTGATTCACCATTCCACAACCTCCTACCTCCAACCATCCTGTGTGCTTACATGACTTGCATCCTTTGCCTCCACAAACAGTGCAAGAAATATCAAACTCAAAACTCGGTTCAGTGAACGGGAAATAACTGGGCCTCAAGCGAATTTCAACATCCGTGCCAAAGAAAGCGCTGAAAAATGTCTTTGCAATATGCTTGAAATTTGCGACAGAAATATCCTCACCTACAACCAAAACTTCAAATTGATTGAAAGTGTGCTCATGCACAGCGTCTGTTGCCTCATTACGATAGACTCTCCCCGGAACAATTATTTTCAGTGGAGGTTTGTGATCCTCCATATAATGAATTTGAACATTGGACGTTTGCGTTCGTGGCAAAATTCTCTCTTTTTTTCCATTTTTCTCCATCGCTTGCTTGATCCAAAAGGTGTCCTGCATGTCACGAGCTGGGTGATCAGCAGGAACATTCAAAGCTGAAAAATTATACCACTCGGTTTCAATTTCTGGACCATCAGCGATCTCAAATCCCATTGAAGTAAAAATATCCTCAATTTCTTTTTGAACTTGAGAAATAATGTGCAAATGTCCCAATCTCCTTTTTTGTCCAGGAATAGTCACATCTATCCATTCTTTTTCAAGATTTTTTTCCTGCTCAATCATGTGTTTTTTTTCTTTGATCAACTCAGAAACTTCTTGTTTCATTTCATTTGCCAATGGTCCAATTGTCTTCTTCTCCTCATCAAGCAAATTCTTCAACTCCTTAAGAATTCCAACCAACTCACTTTTCCTTCCCAAAAACTGAATTCTTGCCTTCTCAAGAGATCTAAGATCTTTCACCTCCTTAACTGTCTTCAGTGCTTCCTTTTTGATTGTTTGGATTGTTTTTTTGATGTCTTTTGCCATCTTTTTTTGTTAGTATATTCGTACTTAATTTGTAATTCGCAACTTCCTGAAATCTTTTTTTCCAACTTTCAAAACTTTTCCATTCATGTCTCTGGTGATTTCAGCATTTACATCCAAAATCTTTTGCCCATCAATTTCAACTCCACCTTGCTTGAGCTTTCTTTTTGCATCACCATTGCTTTCTGCTAGCTTCCCTTCAACGATAGTCGCTACTAAAGTCGCACCTATAGTCGCGACTATTACCTGCACATTTTCCGGAACATCCCCCTTCTGAAATTTACTTATAAAATCTTCCTGTGCTTTTTGTGCAGCTTCTTCTCCGTGATTAATTTTGACCATCTCAAAAGCAAGTCGCATTTTGAGATCACGCGGATTATTTTTTTCATTTTCAAGCGCCTTGCGAATCTCCACAACTTCAGTCATTGGAACACCCGTAACCATCTCAAAACCAATTGCAATTGTGCCATCCGTCCAGCTCATAACTGCTCCGTACATGTCCTCTGGTTCTTGATCCAAAAAAACAGCATTTCCTTCACTCTTACCTATTTTTTTTCCTGTCTCATCTGCCAAAAGCTTGAGTGTCAAAACAAATTTTTCTTTGTCATTCACAACTTTTTGCAAAGTTCTCCCTGCAAGCATGTTGAACATCTGGTCATTTCCACCAACTTCCAAATCAACATTCATCGCAACTGAATCATATCCCTGAGTTAACGGATACAAAAATTCATGTAAATAAATAGGTTTTTCATCTTTCAATCTTTGTTGGAACATATCACGCTGGATCATCTGTTGCACTGTAAAATTGGAAGAAAGCTCAATGAGCTCCTTGAAAGTCAACTTGTCATTCCACTCACTATTATACATGAACTTCGCAGGATTCTCTCCGTCAAATTTCAAATACCCACCAGCTTGCCTTTGATAATCCTCAGCGTTCTTCAAAACTTCCTCACGTGTCATCTTTTTGCGCATTGCTAATTTGTCTGTTGGATCACCGATCGTGCATGTGAAATCACCCACCAAAAAAATTACCTCGTGCCCAAGTGCTTGAAATTGAGAAAGTTTGTTCATTGTTGTAGCATTTCCAATATGAAGCGCTGGTGCAGTTGGATCATAGCCACAATAAAGCTTGATCCTCTCACCACTCATCAGTTTCTTTTTGAGCGACTCACGATCCGGAAAAACTTGCTCGACACCCCGATCAAGCACTTCCTCTATTTTTTCTTCACTTGTCTCAATTTTCATATTTTTACTTGCCACGTTAGATCTTGGCGAAGCCAAGCCATCTAACGGTGGTTCGTCTGTAATTATTTTTGACATTTTTTATTTTTCTCTTATTTCTTATTCAATGACTGCTTTGATTCTGCGAACACCGCTTGATGAACTTTTTTCTTTTGAGATCTTGAATTTTCCTTTGATGTCTCCAGTGTTTTTCACATGTGGCCCTCCACAAATCTCGCAAGAATATCCTTCTATTGAATACACTTTCACTTGATCACCATATTTATTCTCAAACGCTCCTTCTGCTCCCTTTTCCTTGGCCTCAGGCAAGCTCATTTCTTCCATCACAACATCAATTTTTGCTTCAATTGCACCATTGACGAAGTCTTCCACCGCTTGTCTTTCTTCATCTGTCATCTTTTCTCCATGAGAAAAATCGAACCGCAACCGCTCGCCATTGATATTTGAACCTTTTTGATGCACATGATCACCCAACACGTTGCGAAGTCCTGCCAACATCAAATGAGCTGAAGTGTGCAACATCGTTGTTTTTTCTTTAGTGTCAGACAATCCACCTTTGAACATCCCGGCACTTGCTGTGCGTGAAAGTTCTTGATGTTTTTTAAGAGCCTCATAAAAACTATCTTTGTCTACAGAAAACCCCACTTCATTAGCTTTTTCTTCTGTCATCTCCAGTGGCAAACCATAGGTCTGAAACCATTTAAATGCAACATCTCCTGAGACTTCTTTTTTTGAGTTGTTTTCGATGGCAAGCTTAAACCATTTATCAGACTCCCTGGAAGCATCTTCTATTGTTTTCCTAAATTTTTCTTCTTCCTTGACCAATTCAACTAAAACTTTCTCATCCATAATTTCAGGATAAACACTTTTGTACATCCCTTGCACAACCCTGGCTATCTCCACAACAAAATTGTCACTTATTCCCAGAACATCCTGCCCCTTTGCCACTGCTCGACGGACAATTCGTCTCAAAACATAGCCTCTTTCGGTGTTTGATGGTTCCACCCCATCCCCAATGATGATCACTGCTGCTTTGATATGATCAGCAACAATTCTTATTGCCTTTTTTTCAGCATCACTACCGCTATTATATTTTTTCCCTGAAAGCTGTTCAATTTTTTCGATTATCGGAACAAAAACATCTGTAGCAAAGACATTTTCCACACCATTGAGTACAGCAAGCGTTCGCTCCAATCCCATTCCTGTGTCCACGTTTTGTTTTGCCAATTTTTCAAAGGTTCCATCTTCTTTCTTGTCGAACTCCATGAGCACATTATTCCAGATTTCCACCAAACGAAAATTGTCAACCATTTGCTCGTGCGTTCCTTTGAGTGAGCCTTCCTCAGGTCGTGTGTCATAGAAAATTTCTGTAGATGGCCCAGTTGGTCCTGTTTCTCCTGCCGGCCCCCACCAGTTGTCCACGCCTAAAGCAAAAATTCTCGAGTCATCTTTGGCATCTTCATCTTCTTCACAAATTCCAGCCTCAATTCCAACTTTTTCAAATTGCTTTTTCCAATATCCAATTGAGTCATCATCACGAGCAATATCTTCATTTCCATTAAAAACTGTGACATAGATCCTTTTTGGATCTAATCCCAACCACTTTTCATCAGTCAAAAATTCCCAGCTATACTCAATCGCTCCCTGTTTGAAATAGTCACCAATTGACCAGTTGCCCAACATTTCAAAAAAAGTCAGGTGTGTGTCATCTCCAACTTCTTCAATATCAATTGTGCGAATACTTTTTTGCACATCAGCCAAGCGATTCCCTTTGGGATGCTTTTCACCCATCAAGTAAGGTACCAAAGGAGCAACTCCACAGTTGATAAAAAGCAGAGTTGGGTCATTCTCCGGAATCACTGGAAAGGAAGGAATAATGGCATGATCTTTACTTTCAAAGAAATCAAGATATTTTTGTCTCAGCTCATCAGAAGTAATCATTTTTGTCTTTTTTTTATAATCTTTTACAACAAACCCAAGACACAAAGTGCCTCAACACACCAATAATAACCCTATTTATCGATTTAATCAATGGGAAAAACACCAAAAAGCAACCAGGACATCCAAAATTTTGTCAATCACTCTTGACAAAATCGCTATTGACAGGTATCGCTAAGCTGTTAAAATTTCATAATTTAACTTCAAAAGTTGAATTGCTAATGCTCCCGCCTTCAAGGAGGTAGGGCGGTCCAGGAGGTTCACACAACGCATGCAGGATTTCAAATGACAACGAAACCTGACCGATGCCGGTTCAACTCCGGCCGGGAGCACACAAAAAGATTTATGTCCAAAAAACAATCCCGATTCCTCGGAATTGTTTTTTTATTCATATTCTAGTCAGGCTGCTTCTAACCAATATATTTGGTGTTACCAAGTCTTTTCTTCGACTTGTCAGAATAGTCTCCATCACTTTGCTTTTTGATCTTTGCCTTGAACTCATACAACATTCCATGATTCAAGTGACCAACTCCGAAAGTCACCATACCGTCACTATCAAACTTCCTATTGTGTTTTGTGATCATTTCCTCTCCTGTGATAATGTTTGTCCTATAGAGCTTGATCATTACTTTTTTGGAAACATATTTCTCGCATTCCATATCGAGTTTCACCTCATGTATCTGCCTTCCACGAACATCTTCCAACAAAAGACATCTCCTATGAATCAAAAACAATTGGAGACAGAACAAACATGAAGGCGAAAGCCAATGTTACTGCACCAACTTTTTTGAATAAATTATTAGATATTTTCATCTTTTTTTATAAATTTTTAGCGCACTAAGCAGAATTTGTTTCATCCACCTTGCAACTAGTTATAAGAATAATTAGATCTATTTGAAAAGAGATAGCACATGGAAAATTCCAAAAACCACCTTTTCCGACTGATGAACATTGGTATTTACTGAATCCTAACAACTAGGATGGTATTAATGGGAAACGGATAAATCACTTCATGCCAGATCAGAACATTGAGATCTTCACCGATGCCAACATAAAAGTCCTGGAAACACTCCGATCATTCTATGAGAACAATTTTATTTCGATAAAGATAAAAAAATCTCAAAAATAACTGATACGTCTATCTCTCAAATCTATCATTTGTTTCCTTCGGAACCAGGAATTGAAACTTGCAAAATGGCAGAAATCTCAAAGTCAGTATTGAAATATTAAAATACTACAAGAACAAAAAAACAGCCGAAACTCAACAAGTTACAAGCTGCTTTTTGTATTCCAAGACAAATTTGCATTCATTTACTATTGCCTGATTTTTTTCTCCAAAATTCCCTTTACCATCTGTGGATTCGCCTTACCACCTGTTTCCTTCATCACTTGTCCCATCAAGAATTTGATGGCGTTTTCTTTTCCAGCGCGATAGTCATCAACTGATTTTTCATTCTCGGTCAAAACCTTATCCACAACACCAATCAATTCTCCCTCGTCAGAGGTTTGCGCCAAATTTTTGTCCTCAATCACATACGATGGGTCTGCCCCACTGACAAACATTTCAGCCAGAACTGTCTGTGCAGCTGAAGAATTAATTTCTCCCTCATAGACAATCTTGATGAGCTCTGCAAAGTTTTCTGCAGTGATTTTGGCATCTTCCATAGAAATATCAGCCTCAACAAGCATTCTTGAAAGTTCAGTGTTGATATAATTTGCTGCCAATCTGTGAAGTTTGGTTTTTTCTTTCTCATCGAGTTTGTGTCCCTCTTCGCCCATCCAGTTCTCAAGTTCACTAGAAACATTTTCAAAATAATTAGCAATGCCTTTGTTTGAAACCAAAACATCTGCACTCTCTTTCTTCAAACCAAACTGGTCAGCAAATCTTTTTCTTTTTTGAGAAGGAAGTTCAGGAAGTTTTTTACGAATACTCTCAACATAGGAATCATCAAGTGAAAACGGAGAGATGTCTGGTTCTGGGAAATATCGATAGTCATGTGCATCCTCCTTTTCTCGCTGTGAAAAAGTCTTACCTTTGTTCTCATCCCAACCTCTGGTCTCCTGAGAAATCTTTTTACCTTTTTCAAGAAGCTGTGTCTGTCTTTTAACTTCATATTCAACGCCTCGCTCAACAGCCTTAAAAGAGTTGAGATTTTTGAGTTCTACCTTCGTTCCAGACAGTGGATCTTTTCCTCTTTCATACAAGGAAACATTCGCCTCACATCGCATCTGTCCACTTTCCATATCAGCCGGAGAAATCCCTATGTATCGAAAAAGTAATCTCAATTCCTCACAAAATTTCTTTGCCTCTGCCGCTGATTTGACATCTGGCTCAGTCACCAGCTCCATTAGAGGAACGCAGGCACGATTGAAATCAACAAGCGTGTCGCTTGTTCCTTTTTGATGAATTAATTTGCCTGTGTCTTCCTCAAGATGAATTCTGTGAATTCGAATTTTCTTCAACTCACTCTCTCCGTCTTCATCCTCCAATTCAAAGCTCAAATATCCATTTTGACAAATTGGTTGATCAAACTGTGAAATCTGATATCCCTTTGGCAGATCTGGATAGAAATAATTTTTGCGATCAAATTTAGATTCCTTTGCAATGTGACAATTGAGAGCAAGACCTGCTTGAACCACGAAATCTATTGCTTGAGCATTTGGCACCGGCAAGGCCCCTGGTTGTCCCGTACAAACAGGACAAATATTCTTGTTCGGCTCTGTCTCTTGTCCCATGCCGTTCTTGCATGCGCAAAACATCTTGCTCTTCGTTGCAAGTTCAACGTGAACTTCCATGCCAATTGTAGTTTTATATTTCATATCTTATAGAATTCTAAATTTTAATCTCTTTGATCTTCCCTTCTATTGCACCGAGCATTTTTTTAGCTATTTCAATTTTCTTCAAAGTTTCTCCATAGAGCTTCATACTTTCATCCATTGAAAGCTCACTTTCTTCAAGCTTTTTGACTGCTCGCTCTATCTGAGAATAAACATCTTCAAATGATTTTTTTTCTGGCATTTTTTCAATCTATATTTAACAAAATTACCTGATTACTTTTTGTATTTTACCTGTAAAACTCCCATCATGCAACACCGTTTTGACCTCATCTCCAGGTTCAACCTGGCTCAGATTGACGATCCGCTTTCCATTTTTCTCAACAATTCCATAGCCCCTGCGCAGAACATTTTTTGGGTTCAGCGCCTTCAAAAGGTTTTCAAAGTTTTCCAGAGTGCTTGTTTTTTCTTGAATAAGTTTCTTAAGCTGAACTGAAGCGCTTCGCTGAAAGTCGTCCAGAGCCACCTTTCTCTCTTGAAATATTCTCTCAAAATTTGAAACTAAAATTGTTTCAAGATTTACCAATTTCGAACTTTTCTCTTTCACCATGTGATCAAGAATGCTACTTGTCCTTTCTGAAAAATAATCCAGTCGCTGAAAGATCTCATTTCGATCAGGCACAGCAACCTGAGCTGCCTTGGTTGGAGTTTTCGCACGAACATCAGAAACAAAATCGCTCAATGTCCAATGATCTTCATGTCCAATTGCACTGATAATCGGAATTTTTGACGCAAAAATCTCTCGAACAACATCCTCTGAATCAAAAGCCTGCAAATCTTCCATGCTACCACCTCCACGTGCAACGATCAAAACATCAACAGGCATCTTTTGATTGAAACGTCTAATAGCTGAAATAATTTCATTCTTGGCACTTGGTCCCTGAACTTTTGAGCTGTGAAAAAAAATATCAGCCCCTCCCCATCTTTCAGAAAGCTCTGCAATCACATCATGATATGCACTTGATTTTTTCCCAGCTATCAATCCAACTGTTTTAGGAAAAAGTGGCAACTCTTTTTTCATGTTTTCATCAAAGAGACCTTCTTTTTGAAGCTCCTCTTTAAGTTTCAAATATGCTCTCATCAACTCTCCTTCTCCCAACAAAAAAACCTCCCTCACATCAATCACCAAACTTCCATTTCTTTGCAAATTCGGATGACCAAGAACTTTGATGGTTGTACCATTTAAAAAATCAACTTTTTTGCTGTGCCAGAAACCCTGGAAACATTTTGCAGAAACCTTGTCATCTTTGATATCGAAATAGCAAAAATTTCTCCCGGGAATGTCACGAAAGTTGCTCACCTCACCTTCAACCAAAACAGTCTCCAACGAAACAAGCTGGTTGATGTGATCAATATATTCGGAGACAGTTAGTGTTTTTGAATCCTCACCATTTTCCTTTAGTAAATCTAGTTGCATAGCATTGATAATTAAACTCAAAATGCAAAATGACAATACAAAATAAAAAATTGAAATTGCTCATTTGTTGTCTAAGAACAACAAATTTTTAGATGGAGCACAGTTAACCTGGATAATTACTCAGTAGCTACGAAAGTTGCTTAATATTGAGATTCAAATCAAAAAATGTAGCGACCAGTGTTTGAAAATTTTTGTGAGAAGACAATGTTTGAGCAAAAAAATATTGAAAGTTTGCGATCACATAATTGAAAAAACAGTGAGTGAGAGACAGAGATTTCGACAAAAAAATGCTCCGAAAATAGAACTTCTACTAGATCTTTGCAATCATATAGTCCAAAGCCTCTTCCATCTTCTGTTCACCTCTTTTTGTTGCCAAATCCAAATCTGCTGCCAATTGATAGACCATTTTCAATTGTTTTTTTGAGAAATTCCTAAGCTGTGCAAGACTCTTTTTTGCAACAAACGGATGCATTGAAAGTTTTATTGACACTTGCTTCTCATCAAAAATGCCTTTGTCATTGCACTGCTGAACTTTAATGAGGTTTCTGATTTGAGAAACGATCATTGTGAAAACAAAGAATTCGTTTTCCCCTTGCGAAATCAACCAGTCTTTCAGTTTGATCGCCTGCATTTTGTTATTTTGGCCAATTGCATCAACAAGGTCAAATATTTTTACATTTGTCTTTCCTCGACACAAAAGCTCGACATCTTGAGATGATATGGCACCTTTTTGTTTGAAACTGCAAAGCTTGTCAATTTCATTCTTGATCTGCCACAAATTTCCACCACTTAATCCAACCAAGCTCCCAATCGCACTTTCTTCGATTCTTATCCCCTCTCCTTGCTGAGCGATTCTTTGTTGAATCCAACCTGAAAGTTCGGGTGGTTTCAATTGTTTATATTCCTCAACTTTTGCTTCTTTTTTTAAAACTTTCAATAATCCACCTTTGACCAATTTTGAATCTGATTCATAGATCAAAACAAAAACGTTTTCATCTTTTGTAGCCCCGGAACCAATCAAAACCTCCTCAAATGTTTTCTTATTTGAATCACTCGAGAAAAAAACATTTTTAAACACAACCAACTTTTTTTGAGCAAAAAGCCCACCGCCGCCACTCAGAGCCTGTGAAACTTCTCCCAAATCAAAATTTTCCGCCAAATCAAACTCGTCCAGATGAGCTGTCTGGTTTTTCTCAAAAAACTCCCTCTTGAGTTGCAAATACCTCTCAAGAGCAAGATATGATTCTTTTCCAAAAACAAAAATGATCATGAGTGTATTAAAAAGTGAGAATGTATATTTTTGACCACCTTAGACAACGTGACTAGTAACTTGTTTGGACAAAAATGTACATTTTAACTTTTTTGCATCAAAAAAAGTAAATATCTTTTTATGCTTGATTGTTGTTGGTAAACAACAAATTTTTAGAGTATAGCGATTAGCGAAAACCTTGTTTAAAGATTTTTACAAAGTAATAACAATAAAACACTCTCATTGAACAAAAAAGCACAAATGGCATTCCCCTCCGAGGAAACGCCACATCAAAACAATTCTCTCAACCACCTCTAGACATCTTCGTCAGTTTTCCATTTCAATTTTTGTCCAGGCTCAAGAACTTGAACCCAAATTTGTCCTGGAACAAATTTGATATCTTCGCCACTATTATTGAGGAATTGCAATTTTGAGTCAATTCTCGACTTGTCCTTTTTCCATTTCCCTCTGATCTCGTGACCATCGATATAATATAAGGCTTCTCCTGAATCACTGCTATCATACCAAGGATCACCAAGCTGAACATTGTTATAATCATCTTTTGTCTGCTCACTCTTTGCCATCATCACCACAATGTTCTTCGGTGCCAGTCTTTTCCCGTTGTTTCGATCAATATCAGGGTTACCTCCCCAAGATCGCAAATATGAATTTGTCTCTCTATCATAGTCATATTCCACAGCATATTTCCCAGCATAGCCAACCCTCAGATGACCTCTCTCTATTCTGCTTTCAAGCGGAACATCCATTTGGTGAGCATAACCTCCAAGCCTTCCTTCCGTTTCATATCCAAACTCTCGTGCACACTCAAACAAGAGCCCTGGACGACTATACCCGCTATCCACGCCTCTGGCAAATCCTTCTTTTCTGAAACATGCACTGGCTCCCTTGGAACATTCGTTCGCAGATTTTCCTGCATCACCATTACAATTAATGTTGTCAATTTCCAGTCGATTCAAAATTCCTTTTGCCATACCAATAGAATCGCTTTCATCATGAGTCTCAGACCTTCCCCAGGAAACAAAAATTGCGTCAAGACCTTTTGCGAGATGAATGAAGTCATGTCTCGCGCTTCTCATTGAACCAGCTTCAGTTGGTAAATCACAAATATAAATTCCCATCAGACGCGTGATCCCAGCAGTGATCACTGGCATCTCGATCACCATATCTGCCTGTGAAAATCCTGCTGCAGGACGAGCATCAACATCTGCAGGTTGCATGATCGCCAATGGTCTGCGCTTCCAATTTTCACAAGCAAGACCGGAAATTGGACTCACCTCTCCCTTATTGAGAGCATTCTGATCAAGTCTTCCATCATCTTCGTTGTTGATCTCAATTGGTGTACCTCGTTTTTTCTCATCACCTAACCTCAAAAACCACCAACCAAAAATCGTAACAATCAAAACGATCACGATCAAAATCACAATCCATGGATTCTTGTTCTTTTGCTCTTTTCTTTCCTCATCTGGACGATAAAAATACTCACCAGGCATCTGCTGTGGCTGATCATTGTTTTGTTCGTCCATTTGTTCTTGTGAAATCTGATCCTGATTCATTTTTATTTTTAATTTCTATCTATACAGCCATCCTTAACTAGCTTTATTTTTATGAATTTTTTATAGCAAATTTACTGTCTGAGGATTTTTATTTTCTTTAAAAATACTTTATCACTTAGGACCTTAAAAATATTTTCAACGAGAAAATATAAACCTGAGTCTGATCTGTTTCTTAAAAATTCATAAATATGCCGCACCCAAAATTCACTCAAAAACAGTATGGACTACTTCTGACATTTCGGGCACCAAAATGCACTTCTTCCTTGAATTTTTTCTTTCAAAACAACACCTGAGCACTCTCTTCGTGAGCACCTTCCATGCTCTCTATTATACACCTTTAATCGATCTTGAAAACTCCCCCGCTCACCTCGCAAATCACGATAATCACTGAATGTTGTTCCCCTCAACTCAATTGCTTTTTTCAGAACTTTTTTTGTGCTATTACAAAGCATTTTGACCTCTTTTTCGTTTAACTTACCAGTCTCTTTCAGCGGCGAAATTTTCGCAGCGAACAAAATCTCAGAGACATAGATATTTCCAATTCCAGAAATCTTGTCTTGATCAAGTAAAATACTTCTGATCGTTCTCTTTGGATACGAACAAACAAGGTCTCCCAAAAACTCAGCAGTGAATTTTTGACCAAGTGGATCGACTCCCAACATGCGCAAACCCCTTGGGCCCTTTCTCTGCTCACCAAACAACAGATCTACCGTGGCAAATTTGCGCACATCCGAAAACAGCAACTCTTTTTTTCTCTCTCCTTTTTTCAAAACCCAACAATGTCTCACATGACCTATCTTTTCATAATTGCACCTTTCATCGTCAAAAATCAACGCTCCTGTCATCCTCAAATGAAGAACGATCACATTCGAGTTGTCCAATTCGATCAAAATGTATTTTCCCTTCCTTTTGACATCGCTGATCTTTGCACCGAATATTTCTTTTTTGAAGATTTTCATTCCAGCAGAAACATTTTTCTCCCACAGAGAAGAAAAATCAGCGACCATCCAGCCTCTGATAGATTTACGCAGATCACTCACGACTGTTTGCACTTCAGGCAATTCCGGCATTTTGAATAATATTATCGAATTTTCTGAGCAATCTCCTCCCAAGAATCAACTCTAACAATCAAATTGTTTTCAATTTCCTCTGAAACATTCCAAGGTCTAGTCATGAGCAAAACTCCAATCCCTTGATTTGCACATTCTATTGCATAGCCCATATAATCATCAATTATCAAATCAACGCCGAGTTCTTCGGCAATTTGACCCTTGTCCTTGCCTCCATTTATGTGATGAACGTTTGTTGAAATGAAATCAGAGAAAACATCTGGGTAGTGCACTTTGACCCATTTCTCAGTCTTGCCCATTATGTCATTCGATCTTCCTGTTATTACGATCAATTCATGCTTTTTCTTCAAATTCTGCAAAACTTCATTTGCCCCACTGACTGGTTTCATCTTTGGTGTTTCATTTTTGACATACTCAAGAACTCTTCGAAATCTTTCCTTGGAAGAGAAACCATATCTTTTCAGACAATCAAAATCATAGAACTCCTCTGGACGCAAATGTGTTCCAAATCTCTTATTATGATACTCAATATATTTTTCTCCTGTATATGTCAAAACATCATCAACATCAACCGCAATTTTCATTTTCTTTTTGAACACAGTTTAATCTACAACTCCTTCCAATTTTTACCGCTTGTCACATCGACCGTCAATGGAACGCATAATTCATAGACACTCTCCATCACTTTTTTTATCGCAGATGAAAATTCTTTTTCCAAGTTCTCATCAACCTCAAAAACAAGTTCGTCATGAATTTGCAGGATCATTTTTGCGACTGTTTTTTCCTTGTTTATCTTTTTCAAATGTTCCTCTGCTGCGATCATGGAAAGCTTCATGATGTCAGCTGCCAATCCTTGAACTGGCAAGTTCACCGCGACACGCTCAGCAGCACCTCGAATCATTGCGTTTGAAGCTTTGATATTCGGAACATATCTTCTTCGTCCAAGCTCTGTTTCAACAAAGCCACTCTTCCTGGCATCTTCCTTGGTCTTCTCAATAAACTGGGTCAGTCCTGCGAATGTCTTCTTGTAATGTTCGATAAAAAACTTCGCTCGCTCTCCACTCACACCGCTGTCACGCATGAAGCCATATTGCCCCATTCCATAGAGAATTCCAAAGTTCAAAGATTTCGCTTCATTTCTTTTTACTTTGTCAATTTCCTTCTCTGAAACTTCATTCACCCATGCAGCTGTTGAGGTATGAATATCTTTTCCATTCTTAAATATTTCTACCATTTTCTCATCTTCCGAAAGATGCGCTGCAACACGCAAATCGATCTGGGAATAGTCAGCACTAACTAAAATTTTCCCTTTATCAGCCACAAAAGCTTGTCTCATCAAATCCGCAAACTTGCCACGCTTGGGAATGTTCTGCATATTGGGATCAGACGAACTTAATCTTCCCGTAGCCGCAACAGCTTGGTTGAAATGAGCATGAATTCTCCCGTCACTCTCCACCAAATCAGGAAGTGAATCTGCATATGTCGACTTCATCTTGAAAAATTCACGGTATTTCTCGATAAGAGGAACAATCGGGTGAGCATCACGAATTTTTGCCAACTGCTCGGCGTTTGTTGAAAAGCAAGTCTTCCCTTTCTTGATGTCAATTGTGGGAATTTTAAGCTTCTCAAACAAAATCTGGGCTATCTGACTTGGAGAGTTGATGTTGAATTCCTCTCCTGCAAGATCGTGAATTTTTTTCTTCAACTCACCAATCTCTTTTTGAGCCAACTCCGAAACCTTTTTCAAAATGTTCTTATCAACTTTCATCCCAGCAACTTCCATTTTTGCCAAAATTGAAACAACAGACTTTTCCATCTTCTCCCAAATGTTTCCAAGCGTTGCATCTTTTGCTTGTTGTTTTGATATTTTGTTCATCCTTTCACGAACATCCAATGCCGATCTCAAAACCCAGCTTGCCCTTTCTGCCACATCTTTCTTTTTTGATTCATCTGTTCCAGCCAAAAGATTGGCTTGACCAGAAAAGGAGTTTGTATTTTGAAGCTCAGCTCCAAACTCACTCAAGATCAACTTACTCAACTCTGCAGCATTCAAACCCAGAAGATATGCACCAATCTGAACATCAAAAACATTGCTCTGCCAAACAGATTCGTCTGAATACAAATTCTCGGACAATTTTTCTCCGTCATCACCACTCAGCCATTTTTTCGCCAACATCTCCAGATCAAACTTCACGTTGAAACCAATTTTTTCAATACTCTCATCTTCAAAAAGTGATTTTAAACTGTTTTCGTACATAACATCAACAAAAAAGCTTTTATTCCCGTCAACGCTTACTCCAAAACCAGAAATTTTTGATTCAAAAAACTTGTCTCCATCGGTCAAAAGACAATATGAGAACTTTTTTTCTTTTTTTATCTCCTTGACAATCTTTTCGACTCCCGTTTTGTCTTCGACCAATTCAATCGTCACTTGGTTTGAAAATTGTTTTTGCGTTTTGTCTCCTCCGCCCACGCGTTTGACCAAAGAATGAAAACCCATTTCAGAGAAAAATTCGATCAGATTTTCATTGCCCTCTGGGTCATCTGCCAAAGCATCTTCCAGCTGAAAATCAACTGGAACATCGAGTTGAATCTCCGCCAGCTCCTGACTTAAATATGCATCATCCTCACCCTTTTTTAGTTTATTCTTGACCCCTTCAGGAACAATTTCCTCAATGTTCCCATACACTCCATCAAGAGTTTTATATTTTTTCAAAAGCTCAGTTGCAGTTTTCTCTCCAACACCGGCAACACCGGGAATGTTGTCCGACGGATCTCCTCGCAACGCTTTATAATCAACAATCTGATCTGGATTCAATTCAAAACGATTGCGCACCTGATTCTCATCAAAAATGAATGTATCTTTAATTCCTCGACGCAAAGTGAAAACTTTGGTATCATCATCAACCAATTGCAGAGTATCCATATCGCCTGTGACAATAATCCGTTCAATATCGCCATCAAGTTTCTTGTCTTTAGATATTGTGCCAATCACATCATCAGCCTCAAAGCCTTTCTTTTCATAAACCGGAATCCCAAATGCCCCCATCATTTCTTTAACGACAGGAATCTGCTCATAGAGCTCATCTGGTGCTTTGACTCGCTTCGCTTTATATTCCTTGAACTTTTCATGACGGAAAGTCTTTCCTTTCAGATCGAATGCAGCAATGACATAATCTGGCTTGAATTTTTCAAACACACTCAAAAGAGTCAGTGCCACACCATAGACAGCACCGCTTGGCTTGCCACCCTTCGTTGTTAGTGGCGGCAAAGCATGGAAAGCGCGATGGATCAGCGCGTTGGAATCGATCAGAACTAAAGTTTTTTTAGATTTTTTGGGCACGAAAAGAATTTTAAATTCTAAGTTCTAAATTTTAATTCAATTTTAAATATTCAAATTTTAAAACATCTTATTTACACGAATAAGCGATTTTCCAAAATATCATTGACGATTCTTGCGCTTCTTGCCATAGCTCACTGGTTTTGTTCTTATTTTCAGGAGATACGCTTGACAGCATCCTTAACCAATATTTTGTTTCTTGAGCTTCTTTTTTGCAAATATGAATTTTATTTCTGAAATCTTTTTTAGAACTTGCTCTGTTAGCCTCACAATAATTAGCTCCAACACTTGTTGCTGGTCTAATTAGCTGACTAATAACCGATATAGTAATTGTATCTTATTTGATAGATTTGCAAAAAATAATAATATTTTCACCAAAAATAGCTGTTCTTTCCTCTAAATCATATTTCTTTTCAACCACAATAAGACATTTAAAAATTTAAGCTTTAAAATTCATTTAGAACTTAAAATTTCAAATTTAAAATTAATCACTTCCTCCTCCAATCTTTTATCTCTACAACTCCCCGCCCTTTGTCGACAATCGTCATTTTTTGCCTCTCCATCCAGCCGTATTTTTCAATTATCTTCTTTGGGATTATCAAATACATACTATGAGTTGATGTTTTTGTTAGTTTTCGAGTAAATTTATCAATTTTTTTGAGTTAATTTCGCACTTACATACATATGTAAGTACATACTTTTCCTATATACTATCATATTCATCCAAAAATAGTAGCCCTCTCAAACACCCTCATACTACTTTCCCATATACTAGTATATGAAATTTTTTCTTCTTTTATCGTGCAATTAGTTTTTATCTTTACAATCCCAACATTTTTTTCAGAAATTTGTGTTGTGGATAACGATCCAGTAATTCCTTTGGCTTGTAGGTCTTTGCTATCATTCTTTTATCTTTTCCACCTGCTCTATTCATGTAATTTTCCAAAACATTTAAGTAAGCACCATCTCTTTCATGCAACCATCGATCCACTTTTTGAATAGTTTGACATCCAACTCCCAGTTTCTTTCTTATCTTCTCGTATGTCTCCCCCTGAATGATCAATTTAGCAATTTGAATTCTTCGAGCTACCATCAAAGACTCACTTGTTGTCAAAAGTCCAATAAAAAAATCAATTATTTCCTTTTTTGTTTTCAAATAATAAACAATATCAAAGAATTCACCAACAAGTTGATATCTCTCTTTTTTTGAAACTGAATAGTACTTTACTTTTGACATTTTTTTGTTTTTAAGAATTACCAAACTACAAAAACTCCCTTGGTTTATATATTACCATATACTAGTATATGGTAATAGGGATATATTTATTGTTAAGAGTTGTGTGATTGGTTTCTGGGCAATAGCAAACAAAAAGCAGACACTTTCGTGTCCACTTTTTGGGGTACAGATCACTTTGAGGCTGTTTTTCTTGCCCTTCATAGTCCCACATGACAACATAGGGTTATAGAAAGTTTTAAAACAGTCTATTATTTGCTGATCTTTGTTACAACACCAGCACCTACAGTTTTTCCACCTTCGCGAATAGCGAATCTCATTCCTTCTTCCATTGCAACAGGATTAACCAGTTTGACACCAAGATTCACAGTGTCACCAGGCATCACCATTTCAGTTCCTTCGGGAAGAGTCACATCACCAGTCACATCAGTTGTTCGAATGTAGAATTGAGGTTTATAACCTTTGAAGAATGGAGTATGTCGTCCACCTTCCTCTTTGGTCAAAACATAAACCTCTGTTTCAAACTCCGTGTGAGGAGTTATTGAACCAGGAGCAGCAAGAACCTGTCCTCGCTCAACATCTTCTTTTTTGAGTCCTCGAATTAGAACACCGGCATTGTCACCACATTCGCCTCGATTAAGTGATTTGTTGAACATTTCAATTCCAGTCACAGTTGTCTTTTGAGTGTCGCGAATTCCAACAATTTCAACTTCGTCATTGAGGTTCACAACTCCACGCTCGATTCGTCCAGTCACAACAGTTCCACGACCTTCAATTGAGAAAATATCCTCAATAGGCATGAGATATGGCTTTTCAACATCTCGCTCTGGTTGTGGGATCTTCTCATCAAGTGCTCCAAGAAGCTCATGAATAGGCTTGAAAGCGTCATCGTTTGGATCTTTTGCCTCAAGAGCTTTGAGAGCTGATCCTCTGATAATCGCGGTGTTTTCTCCTTCAAATTCATATTTAGTGAGAAGTTCTCGAATCTCCTCTTCAACAAGTTCAACGAGATCAGGATCATCAACCATGTCAACTTTGTTGATGAAAACAACAATCTGCGGAACACCAACCTGACGAGCAAGCAAAATGTGCTCTCTTGTCTGAGGCATTGGTCCATCTGTTGCTGATACAACCAAGATTGCTCCGTCCATTTGAGCAGCACCAGTGATCATGTTCTTGATATAATCTGCGTGTCCAGGACAGTCAACATGAGCATAGTGACGATTTTCTGTCTCATACTCAACATGAGCAGTCGCAATTGTGATTCCTCTTTCTTTTTCTTCTGGTGCCTTGTCGATTTCATCAACAGACTTTGCATCTTCGAGCTTTCCTGCGACCTGAAGTGTGTGTAAGATTGCCGCAGTCAAAGTAGTCTTACCATGGTCAACATGTCCGATTGTTCCAACGTTAACATGTGGCTTGTCTCTTTTGAATTCCTCTGCCATTTTTTGATTCTGTGCTCATGTGGATTAGCCACCACAGGGCACGATTTTTAACTTATTATATTAAGAGCCTATTTCGGATATTTTTTCGTTGCGAAAATTTTATAATTGTGAGATAAAAACTGTTGAAAAGTGAGAAAAAATAGTGATTCTATTTCGACGAACTCTGAAAAGTTTTTAGCCACAATTTGGAATTTGCGATAGAAAGCAAATATCCAAAATAGGCTCCAAAACGAATTGAGAACATATGATTTAAGTTCTCAGTTCAAATTTTAACACATTTTTAGCCCCGAACATAATCATAGTCCAATTCCTGAGATTTTTTCTCACTGGAAAATACTTCTTCTAGCTCATTCTCAGACTTTCTTTCCTTCAAAATGGCGATGTCAGCGTTAATTCTATCCATCAATTCTTCGTTTGTCAAGCTGTCCTTTTTGTCGCCAGCATCATCAAATTGGTCTTCCTCAACATCTTTGAATTCAAGATCTTCATCTTCCAATTCAAGATCAGCCAAGTTGTCATTCTTGTCAGGCAATACAGTCCTATCCTCGATTTCTTTCAAATACTCATTCAACTTCATCACAACATAGCTATCACTGAGTTCACCTTGCGAAATAACGATTTTCCCTCCGGACAATTTTATAACTTTCTTCAGTTCTTCGGAAAGCATTGTTTGTGTGATTTTAAATTGTTAGAGCTTATTTTCCTCCTTTTTCTTTCAATTCTTCGGCCACATTTGCTGGAAGCTGCGCATAATGATCAAATTCCATTGAATAATTCGCTCGTCCTTGAGTCATTGAACGAAGTTGAGTCGCATATCCAAAAAGCGACGCAAGTGGAACTTGAGATTTGATTACTTTCACAGCAGCAGATTCCTCACCACGATCCAACATTTCATCAATTTGACCTCTTTTCGAATTAAGGTCTCCAACAACATCTCCCATAAATTGCTCCGGAGTGATTACTTCAACCTTCATAACAGGCTCCAAGATCACTGGCTTTCCTTTTTTTGATGCAGCTTTGAGTGCCATAGAACCAGCCACCTTGAATGCTGCTTCAGAAGAGTCAACTTCATGAAAAGATCCATCATAGACAGTCACTTTTGCATCAACCATTGGATACCCGGCCAAAACTCCAGTTTCCATTGCTTCAACAACACCTTTTTGAATCGCCGGAATATATTCAGTCGGAATTGATCCACCCTTTATTTCATCAGCAAATTCAAAGCCGCTTCCTTCTCCCGTTGGTTCAACTCTGAGCCAACAATGACCATATTGACCACGACCACCAGACTGTCGAATGAACTTTCCTTCAGCCTCGGCCATTTCACGAATGGTCTCTCGATATGCGACTTGAGGCCTTCCAACATTCGCTTCAACCTTGAACTCTCTTTTCATTCGATCAACAATGATATCCAAATGTAATTCTCCCATTCCGCTGATCAAAGTCTGACCCGTCTCTTCATCACTCCTGACTCTGAAAGTTGGGTCTTCCTCTGAAAGTTTCTTCAAAGCTGTTCCCATTTTCTCTTGATCCGCCTTTGTTCTTGGTTCAATTGCAACATCAATGACTGGTTCTGGAAATTCAATATTTTCAAGAATGATCACATTTTCCTCATCACAAAGAGTGTCACCAGTTGTTGTGCTTTTCATTCCAACAAGCGCACCAATACCACCTGCCTGCATTTCCTCAACTTCTTCACGATGATTCGAGTGCATCTTCAAAATTCTTCCAATTCGTTCTTTTTTCCCCTTTGAAGAGTTCAAAACATATGAGCCAGCCTTGAGAATTCCAGAATAGACTCTGAAAAATGTCAATTGCCCAACAAATGGATCTGTTGCAACCTTGAATGCCAATGCACAAAATGGCTCATCATCACTTGATTTTTTCGTAATCACTTTTTCTTCGTCATTTGGATCAGTTCCTTCAACTGCAGGAACTTCAATCGGAGATGGCAAATAATCAATAACAGCATCAAGCACGGGTTGAATTCCTTTGTTTTTGAGAGCTGTTCCAGTAAAAACTGGAATCAAAGAACCACCAATTGTCCCTTTACGTATTGCTACCTTGAGTTCGTCTATTGAGATTTCCTGTCCTTCCAAAAACTTTTCTGTCAAAACATCATCAGTTTCTGCAACTTTTTCAACCAACTTAGCTCTCCATTGCCGGGCAGTCTCCACAAACTCTGTTGGAACTTCTTGCTCAACCACACTCTCTCCATGTTCTCCTTCAAAAACAATTGCTTTCATTGTAAGCAGATCCACAACACCTTTGTGTTCTCCACTTTCGCCTATCGGATATTGCATCGCAAAAGCATTTGGAGAAAGTCTGTCCCAAATTGAGCTCAATGCTGTTTCAAAATTTGCACCTTCTTTGTCAATTTTATTAATGAAACAAATTCGTGGAACTTCATATTTGTCAGCTTGTCGCCAAACAGTTTCACTTTGAGGCTCAACTCCTTCTTTTCCATCAAAAACAACAACACCACCATCAAGAACACGCAGGGATCTTTCCACTTCAACTGTGAAATCCACGTGACCAGGAGTGTCAATGATGTTTATTTGGCAATCCCGCCAGAAACAGGTTGTTGCAGCAGAAGTAATTGTGATTCCACGCTCTTGCTCCTGCTCCATCCAGTCCATAGTTGCCTCACCTTCATGAACTTCGCCAATTTTGTGTGAAATTCCAGTATAGAACAAGATCCTCTCAGTGGTTGTTGTTTTTCCAGCATCAATGTGAGCAATGATGCCAATGTTTCGATATTTTTCAATCGGATATTCTCGAGCCATAGTTTTTTGATAATAGATCCTATGGGCCTGAAAATCCTATAGGACAATGTTTATTTTATGCAAAATGTGCAAAAGCCTTGTTTGCTTCGGCCATTGCATGTGTATCCTCTCTCTTCTTCATAGCTGCTCCTTTTTTGTCAGAAGCATCAATCAGTTCATCTGCCAATCTTTCGGCCATTTGCTTGCCCTTGCGAGCTTTTGCTGCAGCTAGGATCCATCTCATAGCCAGAGTAACTCTTCTATCACCTATAACAGCTACTGGAACTTGATAGTTTGCACCACCAATTCGTCTTCCCTTGAGAGCCATGAGAGGAGAAACATTCTTAATAGCTTGCTCGAAAACGTTCAGTCCACCTTTTTTTGTTTTTTCGTGAATAACATCAAATGAGTCATGTATAACTCCCTCAGCAATAGACCGTTTTCCGCCTTGCATCAAAAGGCCCACAAAACGTCCCACGATCAGTGAGTTATACTTTGTGTCTGGTCTCCAACTTTTTCGATATACTCTTTTTTTTCTTGGCATACTGTTAAATTATTCTATAATCTGTTACTTGCTTTCTTTCTTTGGTCTCTTGGCTCCATATTTGGATCGGCTTTTGACACGATCTGTAACTCCAGCGCTGTCAAGGACACCTCTCACAACGTGATAGCGAACTCCGGGAAGATCTGGAACTCGACCACCTCTGATCACAACGATTGAGTGCTCTTGCAAATTGTGTCCAATTCCAGGAACATATGCTGTCACTTCCATTCCGTTTGAAAGTCGAACTCTGGCAACCTTTCGCAGAGCTGAGTTTGGCTTCTTCGGTGTTTGCGTGAAAACTTTCACACACACACCTCTTTTGAACGGAGATGAAAAATCAGAAGGCTTGTTTTTGATCGTATTGAAACCATAAATCAAAGCAGGTGATTTTGCTTTTTTCTTGATTGGTTTTCTCGGTTTTCTCTTCAGTTGATTGATTGTCGGCACGTTTGTCTCGTTAATCCTATCTCTAAATATAATAGGATGGGAAGTTATTAAAATAAGGTATAAAAAAACTTCAAGCGCGAGGCTAAAAGTTTTCTTTCAGAAAACTTGTCCAAGTCCACAAACACTGAAGTTTATCAGTGACTGAATCAGTATAAACTATTTGAGAATTATGTCAATATCTTTACACTTTTTTCCCTCTATTTCCCAAGTTTTTTTCTGATAAAAGCAGGTATCTCCAAATCATCGGCTTCATCAGAGCTTTCTTTCTTTGAAACATCAGCTTTATTGAAGTCTTCTTGCTTTTCTTTTTTCACTGGAACATCAAGATCTTCATCAAAAGTCATGGCACTTTTCTTCTCTTCTGTGCCAACTCCTTGACTCACAGAAACAACATCTCCTTCGGATGCGAGTGAAACTGAATCATCTGAATCAAGTCTGATTTTTTGTCGTTTCATTCTGTCCATTGGAGATTGCGATGAGAAATCAAATTCAAACCCAGTAGCAACAACGGTGATCTTTATCTCTCCCTTCTTCACTCCTTCATCAGTTGAAGCGCCGAAAATAATTCTCGCATTTGAATCAACATTTTCGGTAATCACACTTGCAGCTTCATTCACTTCCATCATAGTCAGATCCTCACCACCAGTAATATTGAACAACACTCCTTTTGCACCATCGATTGAAACATCAAGCAAAGGAGAATTGATTGCAGACTTTGCAGCTTGCGTTGACCTGCTTTCTCCTGAAGCAACACCAATTCCCATCAGTGCTGATCCACTATCTTGCATCACTGCACTCACATCAGCAAAGTCAACATTCACAATTCCCGGCTTTGTGATCAAATCAGAGATTCCCTGCACACCTTGACGCAGAACATCATCAACGATCCGGAAAGCACTCACCAATGAGGTGTTCCGGTCAATCACTTGCAAAAGTTTGTCATTTTGAATTGAGATCAAAGTGTCAACTCTGTCTTTGAGATTTTCCAATGATTCTTCGGCAATTGTTGCTCTTTGCTTTCCTTCAAAAGCAAAAGGCTTCGTCACAACTCCCACAGTCAAAGCACCTGCTTCTTTGGCAGCTTCTGCGATCACAGGTCCTGCACCACTACCAGTTCCACCTCCAGCGCCATAAACAACAAAAACCATGTCAGTTCCCTTGAGAGCTTCATGGATCTCGTCTCGATTTTCTTCCGCTGCCTGACGCCCAATTTCTGGGTTCATTCCAGCACCAAGACCACGAGTAAGATTTTTTCCAATATGAATTTTTTCTTCAGCTTTGCTGTGATGTAGATCTTGTGCATCGGTATTAACTGTAACAAAATCAACACCATTAAGTTTGCATTCGATCATTCTGCTAACAGCATTGCAGCCTGAACCACCAACTCCGACAACCTTAATCTGTGCAAATGTTTCAATATCTGGTTTTACTTCTCCCATGTGTTTTTGTGACTGGTAACGTAAATTTGACTTCGATTGATATCTTTCAAAATAATCGGTTATTTAGCTTAGCAAAACAATAAAAATAGTCAAGCACGGCAATCGTCAACCGCCCCGCTAATTAGTTAATTCCAATTTACAATTCATGTTTGCAACTATGGAAGAAATTTCCCGAACCACTTTCTCATTGTCTTTGCAGAGTCTTTCACTGATGAAACTTTTGTGAAAAGCTCGCTTTTTGAGAGAAATCCAGACGAACCTGAGGAAGGCGCCGAGATTGCAGTCTCTTCAACTACCCAAACGATCATTCCCACACTGACTGAAAATGCTGGGTTATCAACTTTATCGACAAGTCCGGTCAATTCTATTGGGAATCCCGCTTGCGCTGGAAGTTTCAAAATTTCTTTTGCCAGATCAACCGACCCTTGCATGCAAGCACCACCACCTGTAAGCACCGCACCAGCAGGAAGCAAAGCACTCCTGCCAATTTTCTTTAATTCCTTTTCAACCAAATAAAAGATTTCCTCGATTCGAGCTTCAATGATCTCCGCAACATGTCTTCGTGAAACACTACCTTCCTCATTTACATCAATCCCAGCCAGATCGATCTGCTCATTTTTTCCAATTTCTTCAGAAAGAGCACTGCCATATTTGAGCTTAACTTTTTCTGCAACGTCAATTGATGTTCTCAGTCCAATTGCGATGTCATTGGTGATATGACTTGCTCCAACCGGCAACACAGCAATATGAATCAACTCACTCTCCTCAAAAACTGCCATAGATGTTGTCCCACCTCCAATGTCAACACTGACAACACCAAGTTCCTTTTGTCGTTTACTGAGAACTGCTTTTGCAGCTGCAAGTGGAGAAATCACAAAACCATCGATGTCATAGCCGTTTGATTCAACGCACTTGGAAATGTTTCTGATATGTGGGGTTGAACCAGTGACCACCAATCCTTGCATTTCCAAACGAACACCGTTCATGCCAACCGGATCCTTGATCCCCTCTTGGTCATCAAGACGAAAGTTCTGAGGAATGATGTGAAGAATTTCTTTGTTTGGCGGAAGGCTGATTGCTTGTGCTGCCTCAATAACTCTCTCAACATCCCCCTCCACAACTTCACTATCTGCCCTGCCAACTGCGATCACGCCTTTGACTTCTTCACATTCAATGTGACCACCACCAATCGAGACATAGACACTCTCGATCTTCACTCCGGAATTTTTCTCGGCTTGCCCAATTGAGTTTGTGATCGAATTTGAAACCTCCTCAATATCCGCGACAACACCACGACGAATTCCATTGGCACTGGCAACACCAACACCGATAATTCGTGGCTTTTCATCGACTATTATTTGCGCAACAACAGTTCGCACATGCGAAGAGCCCACATCAAGCGCTATGATGTAATCTTCTTTGGACATTTTGTTTTTAACTTCTTGAACTATATTTTATTTCCATTTTTTTCAAAACAAGCAACCACAAGACTGGTTTTAAAGCCCCTACTATATGTGTCCAATAATCATAACAGTCCTCCTGTCATTTGATTTATTCAGTATCGATACAATTATAACCTATTTTGAATTCTGTGCCAAACCTTGCTTGGCACAGAATTTTAAATTTAAAATTCTAAATTTTAATTGAATTTTTCAATTTCAAATTCCAAAAAATTAGCTTCCCTTGCATGAATGGGCTATTTTTCCAAATATCATCAAGAGTTCCTGCGCTTCTCTCCACAACTCTCTAGCCTCATCTTTCTTTTTGGGATCAGCAGTTGATATGACTCTTAGCCAATATTTTGTTTCCTGAGCTTCTTTTTTGCAAATGTGAATTTTATTTTTGAAATCTTTTTTTGAACTTGCTCCATTTGCTTCACAATAGTTCGCGCCAATGCTAGTTGCAGCTCTGACTAATTGGCTTATGAGTGGGTTTGTTATCGTACTTCTTTTAATTCCTCCACAAAAAACAATAATTTTCTCACTGAAAAACGTTGTTCTCTCTTCCAGATCATATTCCTTCTCCATATTTTAAAATTTCAATATTTAAAATTGATTTAAAATTTGAAATTTATAACTTAGAATCATAAGACGCCAGTCCAAAACGCCACTGCCAACAATATCAGCAAAATCCCTGCTCCCAACCTCATATATTTGCGATATTTGACCCTCATCTGTTCAAAATTCTCCACTTTTGCCCATGCAAATGTCACTAAGACAATGATCAAGAGCAAAGGCAAAACAAAGAAAGTGTTATACAAAATGAGCGGCCAAAATGGGGACAGATCACGGCTGGTCAAAACACCTGCATATGCCAAGGGCAGAACAGAAGTGCAAGGCAACTCAACAATACTTGAGACCAGAGCCAACAAAATTGCGCTTGGAATCGTTCCACGCTTGATGAGTTTCTCAATTGTTGGTTTGAAACGAGCAGAAATCTCAAGTGAGATCCACTTTCCATAAAAGAAGAAATCTTTCACCATGATCAACCCGGCAATTAGAGCCACTGCGATGATCGCTCCTCGTGCATATTTTTCAATTGCAAAAACATCAATCACTTTGATGATCCCAAACATGAGCAAAAAATAGACCACGAATGTTGTTGCAGTGAAAGCAAGCCCTGTCTTGAAAGCTTTCTTCCTTGAACCAATGGCCAACAAGTATGTCAACAAAAATAACAGCACAGAAAACATGCAAGGATTGATGCCATCTGCCAATCCAAGCAAAACACCCAAACCAAAAACTGATGCTCCATCACCAAGGGAAATTTCTTTCCCAAACACACTGACCTCCTTGTCCTCATTCTCATTGAAATAATCATCGTCTGAGACAGAATCAGATTCACATTTTTTCACAAATGCTTTTGGAAAATATGATCTTTCAAGACAGATTTTAGAGTCGTCATTCAATTCCCCAAAACCAAAAACTTCATCAAGCCAGCTAATACCCGGCTCAACCGAATATTTTTCAATCAAACCAATAAGCTTTTTGCCAACTCCATTTTCGTTGTCAAAACCAACGATCACTTGATCCGCAATGATCGTGACAGGAACTCCGCCGGAAAGACCTTCGAGCTGGATTACTTGTTTGAACAGGCTTTGGTTTTCAATCGACGAAGTCAACTCAAAATCGTGCAACTCAATGTTTGGATATTGCTGCTGAATTTTGTCCAAAAATTCAAGTTCATCATAACAATGAGGACAAGTATCTGAATGGAACATATAGATCCGCACGGGATACACATCCACTTTATTATCATGAACCTCGGCCTCAGCCAACACCTCGGACGCAAAGAAAACCCCCAACAAAATTGAGAGCGTCAAAGCAAAAAAGAGTAATTTATTTATCATAAGATTTTTAGGTGGTTTAAGTTTTTTAATAACCTCTAAATTTCTTCCTTTCCCTATAAAGCTTCTCAGTAAATCCACCCTCCTGTTGATGTTTTCGTTTAAGCGCTTCAACCTGTCGATGAAGCAGAAAAGTCGCCTGATGGCAAAGAGTGAGCATAAAATTGGCAGCTTCTTCCTGAGCTTGAGGAAGCGAAAGCTTTTCAAGCTCTCTTAAGTTTCCTAGGCCACTTAAGTTTCTTACGATTTTCGCACTTTGCGCTCGAAGTTGCAAAACTCTCGGATCGTCTTTTTTCCACTGCTCCATTTTCCGCTGACGCAGGAAGTCTTCAAAATCACCAATCAGCTCTTCTAGAGATCCCTTGGAGATTCCAGTCAGTTTGATGGCAATTTTCAATGACGTACCCATGTCGTCAGAGCCCTCCACAATGTTTTGTTTTCCACTGCGTGCCGCGCCTTCCATCTGTTCTTTCAATTTCCAGCTTCTGATCCAAAACTTGCAAAACTCAACAGTCCGATCATAGATTATCACAGAAAACCAGAAAGTAAAAAGTTTTTTATAAGGTTGCATTTTTTTCTTTGTCTCCCTTTTGCGAAGCTCGTAAGTTTCCTAAGCTTCTTAAGTTACTTGAATATTCATTCAGCGATGTGACCCTGCGGGCTATTCTTTTTCAATCCTCACACCACCGTCGATCTTCACTCCTCCGCGTATACGTACGTTGATCTCCACCTCTTCGTCTGCTCCTATGTCCCAAGCATCGATGGGACGAGTATCCCCGTCTATGTCGTCAGTAAAAGTTCCCGACAAATCAGTACCAACGTTTATAGCGTCAGATGTTGATTGCAAATGAAAATCCTCCGAACCGGAAGTTGTTGAAACAAAATCAGGCGTCTTGCTATCCGTATCTCCGTGAATGGAATTTGCGCCAGGAGCAGTATCATCTTTGGAAAAAT
>JAYEIQ010000006.1:0-8351 GCA_034660175.1 Patescibacteria group bacterium
TTGCCGACCACACGCTGGCGTGCGACTTCAAAAATGCCTTTAAAATAGCGGAAAAATACCATGCCGAGGCGCTTTGCGCCGAGGCAACCTCTTACGATTTCGCAAAAAGTGAAAATTGGCGGAGAGGAAGGGATTCGAACCCCCGGTCCCGCAAAGCGAGACAGCGCTTTTCGAGAGCGCCCCGTTCAACCACTCCGGCACCTCTCCGTGTTTGTATTATAATACATTACCACTGCCATTGCATCATCGCAAGATGCACTCAACTTCAGTTTTCATGCAAAATGTGCTTTGATATAAACACAAAACACCTAAACAAAAAACCATGCCCACAAAAGAAGCTTTATTCAAAGATTTTGAGACACGAGTGAAACAATGCACCAAATGTGGTTTGTCCAAAGGACGCATCCACGTGGTTCCTGGCGAAGGAAGTATAAATGCCGAGATCATGTTCATTGGTGAAGGCCCAGGCAAGAATGAGGACGAGCAAGGTCGCCCATTCGTTGGAGCAGCTGGCAAAGTCCTAACTGAGCTCATCAAATCAATTGGTCTGACCCGCCAAGAAATATACATCGCCAATGTGGTCAAATGTCGCCCACCTTCAAACCGCGATCCATTGCCTGCCGAAATTGAAACTTGTTGGCCCTGGTTGGAAAAACAAATCTTCATGATCAAACCAAAACTGATCATTCCTCTTGGTCGTCACAGCTTGGGGCGCTTTTTGCCCAATGCCAAAATATCAAGAGATCACGGCAGGGCTTTGCGCAAAAACATCAAAGCCACCACAAATATAGTTGCCGAAAGTGAGTACCGCGTTGTTTTTTTCCCTTGCTATCACCCAGCAGCAGCATTATACAATGGCAGTCTGCGCGATGTTCTCAAGAAAGATTTCAAAAAAATCCCCAAAGTGTTGGAGGTCATTGAAAAGGAAAAAGAAAAGAAGCCGACAAAACCACATATCACAACCGGAGAAGAAAACACATTGCAAGACAAAAAAGAAAATGGCGAGGAGCAACAGTTGCAACTTTTTTAGAAAAGTTTTTTGAAGTATTGTTGCTGAACAATAAATTTTTAGAGTTTAGCGATTAGCGAAAACCCTGTTTGAAAAATTTTGTGAAGCAATGATATTCCAACTACTCCAAGTCTAAATATACTTTTTTCCTTTCAATTCATCCGGCAAGTATTGCTGGTCACTGCTGTCTTCCTTGGGAGAATATCTATAACCTTTTCCATAGTTCAAGTTTTTCATCAACTTTGTTGAAGCATTGCGAATATGCAGTGGCACAGATAGATTGCCAAACTCTTCAACGTCCTTCCTTGCCTTGAAATATGCTTCATAAGCGAGGATATTTTTTTTGGTCTTGGAAAGATAGATCACACACTGAGAAAGATGCACATTACACTCGGGCATCCCCAAGTTTCGACAAGACTCAAACACTGCATTTGCCAAAACAAGTGCATGATTGTCTGCTAGACCAACATCCTCCGAGGCAAAGCGAACAAGACGACGAGCTATATAGATAGGATCCTCCCCTCCCTCCAACATTCTCACCAACCAATAGATTGCCGCATTAGCATCCCCACCCCTCATCGATTTGTGCAAAGCTGAAATAATATTGGAATGCTCTTCGCCATTTTTGTCATAGAGCAAATGTGACTTCTGCAAAACTTCTTTGACCAATTTGCCGGTTACTTTTTTGTTTTGACTCAAACAAACTTCAAAGGTGTTCAATGCCATGCGAGCATCTCCATTTGAAAGATTGGCAATCAAGGCCAAGGAATCTTTGTCCGCGTCAACTTTCCTTTCTTTGGAAACCTCCTTGATTGCTCGGCGCAAAATTTGTGCAATGTCCGCACGAGAAAGTTTTTTCAAAACAAAAACTCGTGATCGTGAAACCAAAGCCGAGACTACTTCAAAGCTTGGATTTTCTGTTGTGGCACCAATCAATGTCACGATCCCCTTCTCCACATGTGGCAACAGGGCATCTTGTTGTGCTTTATTCCAACGATGAATCTCGTCAATGAAAAGAAATGTTCTTTTGCCAAGTTTTTGTTTTTCGATTGCCTTCTCAACGGTCATCACCAAGTCTTTCTTTCCACTGGTCACTGCAGACAACTGCACAAAGTCACTATTAGTTTTTTCTGCAATAATCGAAGCTAGTGTTGTTTTGCCACTTCCAGGAGGACCCCACAGAATCATCGACGGCACTGCGTCTGTCTGGATTGCTCTGCGCAAAAAGGACTTGTTTCCCACCAATTCATCTTGACCAACAAAGTTTCCCAGCTTTGTTGGTCTCAATCTATCTGCCAAAGGTGAGTTATTTTTGTTATTTTCTTTCACGGTGATATGTTATCACTATTTTTCACTTTCGGCAACAAAAAACTACAAGAAAAACCTTGCAGCTTTTTTAATTTCCACTTTTCACCTTTTGCCTTTTGTTTTTTAACTGTCTTGGTGGGCCCGGCAGGATTTGAACCTGCGACCAATCGGTTATGCTTCTCACCATCGCTTTCACGACCTTTTTCAAGTTTGTAAGCTGGACTATCCCTTCATCCCAATCAAGTTAGGATGTTTGCCGTCTAGTCTCTACACCTTACTTAAATATTTGAAAAAATATTTAAGGCTTGGCTCGGGATTACCATAGTCATTAATGACTTTAGGCTTCCCCGAATTTGACAAATATTCACTGAGAAATTACTCCCTCAGCAGCCCTTAGAAAAACAATCATATTGTGTTGTAACAATGTTATGAAAAATATCATAACCTGTAAAATCTGTGAATCCCCTTTAAAAGAAAAACAAACAATGTTTTGCTCGCTCTCTTGTAAAAACAAAGCTCATCAATCATATAAAACGCAACAGGCACGTGGAACAAGACGCAAAAAACGTTTAGTCTTCGAACTGTTCTATTTGCGAATACAAGAAGAATCTTTCAGTTCTCACTTTTCACCACAGAGACCCAAAAAAACAAAACATTTAAACTTGATATCAGGTCCTTATCAAACCGCAAATACTAAAAGGTCAATAAAGAAATCAAGAAATGCATTGCTATATATCACAACTGCCACTCAGAACTTCACAATCCACAACACAACTTAGATTAATTCTTTGAGCCGACTGCTCTAACCACTGAGCTACGGGCCCTTTTTTCAAAAAACATCTACTCGTCAACTATACCCAATTGAAAAGTCTCCGTCAATTTACCCAATACTTTTTTCTTGTTTTTCTGTCTTCTTTTTTGCGCTCTTTCTCAATCCTTTCTTTTGCCATCGTGCGCAAATTTTTAAGATCCTGTTTCTTCAGTTCTTCTGCTATGTTTAATAAATCTTTCTTATTGTTCAATTTGGGCTGCTCAATCACCTTTGCAAGAAGCACCTCCAGAATTGCTCCCACTTTTGGTCCAGGCTTCATGTTCAATCCACTCATCAATTCATCACCTTTGAGCTTGAGCTGCCCCACACTTATCGGATCCTTGCTTACTTTTTCAACCATATACTTGAAATGTCTCAATTTGTATGGCACTGCCTTAGGCACTCCAGACCCCAGTCGATCAGCAATCCGCACATCAATCAAATCATCAATATTCTCCAATCCAACCTTGCGCACAACTCTGCGAACACCAGACTCTCCCACTTCATCCACATTGTAGTAGAACATGTGGTTCTTAACCAAAAGCACTGTTTTGTCAATCACTTTGCGTGGAAACTTAAGTCTCTCAAGCATTTTTCGCACCATGTGCGCACCAGCATATTCATGGGAATGGAAAGTGGCCATCTCCCCTTCGCCTTCCTTTGTTTTTGGCTTACCTATATCATGCAAAAAAGCAGCCAATCTCACTTCAAGTTTTTTCGATGGGCACTTGTCGAGCGAAGCAACCATGTGAGCAAAAACAGTGTTGAATGGTCCATGATAGTGATGACGATTTTGTTTCACTCCAATTGTCTGGCGCAATTCTGGCATCACAAAATCCATAAGCCCTGTTTCAACCAAAAGTTCAATCCCCTTCGCACTCTTGCCAGACAAAATTATTTTCTCCAACTCATCTCTGATTCGTTCATTGGAAACATGACTCAAATTTTCCTTATTCACCTTGATTGCTTTAAACGTCTCTTTTTCAATTGAAAATCTTAGTTGACAAGCAAAGCGAATTGCTCTCATCATTCGCAGAGCATCTTCATCAAATCTCTCATTGGCATTACCAACCGCCCTAATCTTCCTGTCAGCCAAATCTTTTTGCCCTTCAAACCAATCAACAATCTCGTGTTTTCCGCCAACAACCTTGAGTGCCATTGCATTGACTGTGAAGTCGCGCCTGGAAAGATCTTCCTGTAGTGTCTTGGCAAACCTTACATTATCAGGATGACGCTTGTCTGAATATTTTGATTCAATTCGATATGTTGTGATCTCCACAATTCCCTTGCTGTCTTCGTCTGCACCAAGATATTTTTCAGGAACCAAAACCGTTCCAAATCTATTTTCATATTTTCCATCCGGAAATACTTCCAAAACTTCCTCTGGCCTTGCGTTTGTGGTCACATCCCAATCACATGGCACTCGACTTAAAAGCAAGTCTCTCACACACCCTCCAACCACAAAAACCTCAAAACTGTGGGCTTCAAGTTTTTCAATTGTCTTCAAAACTGGTTGTGGAATATTCTTTTTCATGATCAAAAAACAATATTTCGTCTGCACACTTATGCACACTAACAATGTTTATTCTTTTTTACAACTAATATTTGCCCCTGGTAAGGCTTTTTCAACAACTATATCTTGTTATCTTGCGCCAAACTTGAAAGATATTTTATTTTCTTCACATAATGATGCTCTCTTGGGTCGAACCCTTCAGCCTTTCGCCTTCTCAGCCCAGTCACCCCAAGATTATATGCAGATATGGCATTCTCCAAATCATCATACATGTCAATCAATTCTCTGAGGTGCTTTGATCCAGCAAGTATGTTCTCATACGGATGAAAAATGTCGTTCATTTTATATTTTTCTTTCTTGTCTGGTGTGATCTGCATCAATCCACGAGCAAACGGTACCTTGATATATTTGTTTTGCCTTTTGCTGAAAACTGCCTTCTTTGAAAGAGCCTTTGGATTTCCGTTTGACTCTTGTGTGATGACTCCCACAATTAATTCCGGAATAAGTCCTGTTTCTTTCGCAATTTTCTTAATTCTCCCTTGATAAATTCTTTTCACTTTCTGGAGTTTTTTTCTCTTCCCACTCACTTTGGCCCACTGCTCAAGAGTCATTTTCTTTTCAACCAAACCTTTCATTCCTTTTTCTTTCACTTTCACTTCAACTGTTTCGTTTGGATCCACATCACCGAGACCCATTTCAATTTTTTCAACTGAACTCAGCACCTCTTTCTCATTTTCTTCTTCTGTTTTTTCCTCGTGCACACCTGAAGACTCTCCTTGTTCAACCTCTGCTTCTTCGCTCTTGGTCACATCATCTCCAATTTTGTTTTTTGGTTGCGCTTTATTTTCCGCTTCATCTTTTTCAGCTATCTTCATCAACTCTCTTGCAACCCCACCTGTCGCAACTGTGGCACCGGCAGCAAAACCAAGTTTCAAAAAGCTCCGACGTGACATTTTTGTATCATCGTCATTTTTCTTCTTGACACGTTTTTCAACTTTTTGGTCTTTTAATACTTTCTTTTCAAAAGAGTGAAATTCTTTCATGACTTTTTTGCTAAAACTATATACCTTATTTTTTAACCAACTTGTTGTCATTTTCACACGCAACCGATTAGGTCAAAGAAGAAAATAACAATACGTTGGTGAAAACATTAAATTAGCATGGCAATATAAAAGCACAATAAGCAAACATCGACACACACCGACTAGAACCACAAAGTGGCCACGTAATCGCCAAAATTGGTTGAGACAACAGAATACAAAACATATCCAATCGAGGCAACCGTCATAAATTTCTTTATGTGAATCTTTGAAAGTCCAAAGGCTACTGTGATGATGTCAATCGGAACTATTGGGATAAAATAAAAAAACAAAAGCCAATTCTCATGTCTGTTGATCATCTTTGCATATTTTTCCAATCTCTTCTTCTCCACAAAATGCTCAACAAGTTTTTTTCCATATTTACGAGCCAAGAAAAAAACCACGAGTGTGCCAATCATATTCCCCAAGTATACATAGACCGAACCAAGAATTGGACCAAACGCAAAACCCGCAGTGATCGCGGGAACATAACCTGGAATTGGCGCAACCACAACTTCAAATGCAATCGACAAAATAATAACTATCGGTCCCCAATGACCAAAACCATCAATGAACCTTTCAAAAGACTCTTTGCTCTGAAAAACTTCAAAGCTTGCCCTATTGTCAAAAAGAACCGCCGTCACAACAACAAGTAATGTCAACACAAAAAAATCATAGCGATGTCGATGAATGTAATTATGAATTTTATCAAATTGTCTTTTCATTTTTTTGCGCGACCAGATCAAGCAATGACAGATAATATTCGTTTTTGACAACTTTAGACAAAGCGACTAGCGACTTGTTTTGGTAAAATCGAACACTCTCTGTCATCCACTAAAAGTTCTGTGTAATATTTAAGTGTGCCCCCGGTAAGAATCGAACTTACATCTAAGGCTTAGGCCCCAAAATAATGCCGTGCCCCCGGTAAGAATCGAACTTACATCTAAGGCTTAGGAGTCCCTTGTTCTATCCATTGAACTACGGGGGCATTAACGGGGTAAAAATCCTCTTGTTCTATCCATTGAACTACGGGGGCATCAGACACACTTTAGACTATTTTTCAATCACAATATACTCCCCTTCCTCAAGAGAATGAAGAGGAAAAGACCTGTCTCCATACTTCTTCAACTCTTCTTGGACATCTTGCCAATCCACAGGACCTTGAAGGTCTTCACTCCAATAGTCTGAATTATAGTGTGGAATGACCTTGGTTGGCAATATACCAAAACCATCCATGCATTTTCGCCAATCACAAGTCCAAAAATGTTGAGCTATTGAATCTATTCCTGCAGAAATTGTTGCAACTGTTTTGTCTTTCCAGAGTTGCTCCAAATCAAAACAGCTCAGTCTCAACATAAGCGATTCATCATCACCTCCATAAATATTACACCACATCAGACATCTTCCCCTGTTCTTCAAACTCATCAGCAGGTAGTGCCAACTCAAAACTTGGCTGCACATTTCCCTTTAACAAAGCCATAGACCTCTCTGAATATTGCTGTACTTTATCCTCCCAATTACCTCTTTTTTCAGCAAAAAAGCACAACAAAACCTTTGGTTTGGGCCCAAGACCTTTCACTGTTTCATTAAAAAATAACGCAACTTTCTGAGAATTTTTTTGCAATCCACCTGATTGCAAGACGTATTTTATCATGTTTTTACTTTCCTTAAGAAATGTGGACCATACCGGAATCGAACCGGTCACCTCTCCCATGCCATGGGAGCACTCTACCAAATGAGCTAATGGCCCAAAATAAGCGATTTTTGCTTTTTCTTCCTCATATTATGTATACACCAACAGCTTAGTTGCGTCAATCTTTGTTATGCAACACTTTAGAAGTTGTGTCAAGTGTTTTCTATGTTATATATTCTCCATTGATTGTTTCACGTGAAACATCTTACAAGACAACTATTGAGCTTTTTGACACTTTTTTAAGCCCTTTATCTAAAGCCAGTTATGTTCTGCTAAAGACACCTTTTTGAGACTTTTTATTTTTATTAATAAACTTCATTACCTCAAAAAAGCTTTCTTAATAGCTTTTCTCGATCAACCACTCTTTTCGCTACACCCAAATCTCATCTCTCCTATAAATATCCTCTGTCCAAGTCGTTTCACGTGAAACATTTCATATCATCATCCACAAGTTATCAAGTTTAAAGTTGTCATACATGCATTGTGTTGAATGTTTCACGTGAAACATTCACAGGTTATCCACAAGAAGTTTTATGCTATTAAAAATATTAACAACTTTTCAATAAAGCACACTTTCAATTTATTGGTTTTCTACCACAACAAGAAATGATCAATTTATTGATTTTTTAAAAAGCAAACTTTTCCTTGCTCTGGTTCGAAAATGTTTCACGTGAAACATTTTCAATAATATAAAAATAGCGCAAATACCCATTTTTTGTTTACTTTTGTAAAAGGCTTTCTGGCTTATGTAAAGTAGATTATTTTGATCATTTCATTTTTGTTAATAAAGTTTATCCTAAACAAAAGCCTTATTTAAAAGGCTTAGAAAGGATGTGGTTTTTTAGATCAATTCTGTACCGTTATAAATGTTTCACGTGAAACATTTCATATCATCATCCACAAGCTATCAAGTTTAGAGTTGACATACATGCATTGTG
>JAYEIQ010000006.1:8451-90019 GCA_034660175.1 Patescibacteria group bacterium
ATAATTGTTTCACGTGAAACAACTTTAACATCAATAACCGATATGATAGAACATATTCTATTTTGCAAACAATAAATGCTTTATATTCGAGACTGACAGGAATATGTTGATTGTTTCACGTGAAACATTTGTTAGGAGAAAGATGGTTCTGTTTTGCTTATTTTTTCATCCTTTATCTAAAGCAATTTTAGCTTGCTTTAGGTAAGGTTTTTATTCGGTTTCAAGTTTATTAACAAAGTTTAGTTCTCATTATCCTTTGTTTAAGCTAAAACGCTAAACTCATCAGCCACAACACCTATTCTCAATTAGTGCTATTATTCGATTCTGTTTGTCTGATTGTTTCACGTGAAACATTTCATATCATCATCCACAAGCTATCAAGTTTAGAGTTGACATACATGCATTGTGATAATTGTTTCACGTGAAACAACTTTAACATCAATAACCGATATGATAGAACATATTCTATTTTGCAAACAATAAATGCTTTATATTCGAGACTGACAGGAATATGTTGATTGTTTCACGTGAAACAATCACAGCGCTACCTCTTTCGAATCTTATTGTCACTACATAAATTTAGATTGCTGTAGAAAACATTTATGATTTAGCAGGGAACTAAAAAAGAGTACCTCTTTTTGATGATGTTTTATATCATCATCGTTTTCTTTTGTTAACAATTTTATGGCTTACAAACATCGTTAAATTGAGTTATTATAATACAATGCATAACTTTATCAAATATCATTGACATAATGCTATTTTCGTTGCTTGATAAAAGGCTCCTCTCGCTTTATTTTGATAGTGAAAAAATATGTGTTACTCAATAAATAAGCTTAAAAAGAGTATTAATTGGTAGCAGAGACAGTAGCTTGAAAATTTAAATTCACTTAGTTAAATGTTTATTTTAGCATTTGTAGATATAAACAAAAAGAAAACAAAACAATTGAAAACTTGGAAAAGAGGCACCATGAGAAAATCATTATTCTTTCCGCTGACAGACAAGTAGAACATTTTATACCTCTCAACAGAGAAAAGTATCGACCCGAAAACTATTCTGACCGATCCTTTTTTGATTCTAAAAATTGAAATTCAAGGCCTTCCATAGTTTATCAACACCTTCTTCACAAATTCACTGTTGATTTGTTGTAAATGATAATATAAACTAAGAACCATCGAAGACGTAAACAAAATTCGAATGACCAACAATGAGCTGTGGCAAGCAGTGTTGGGGGAAATGGAGCTTTCAATATCGAAGGCTAGTTTTACAACGTGGTTCAAAAATACATTTATTCAAACCCTTCAAAAAGATAAAATTGTTGTTGCTGTTCCAAATATTTTTGCGAAAGAATGGCTTGAAAAAAAATACAAACAGAGAATTCTTGATTCAGTTAGACATCATTTTCCAGCTGTAAACAGCCTACTATGTGTAATCGAAACTGAAGAAAAAGACTCCTCAAAAAGCATTGATTCCATTGTCACTCGCAGTCCAGAAAAGCCTAAACAAAGCTCAAAAATTGCTCCTCCTTCAAGCAGACCTTCAGTCGATAACAACCTCAACAATCGATATATGTTTGAGAATTTTGTTGTTGGAGCAAATAACGAATTGGCTTTCGCTGCTTGTCAATCAATTTCCGAAACACCTGGAACAAACTATAATCCTCTTTTTATTTATGGAGGAGTAGGACTTGGAAAAACACACCTTCTTCAATCAACTGGAAATTCTGCAATCAAAAACAACCCTTCTCTTCGTGTACGTTATTTGAGTATGGAAAGATTCACAAACGAATTGGTTGACGCTATTCAAAAATCAAAGGCTAAAGAATTTAAAAACAATTACATTGATCTCGACATTCTCATTCTAGATGATGTTCAGTTTTTGGCAGGAAAAGAAAAAACACAGGAAGAGTTTTTTCACGTCTTTGAATCACTCTATCAACACGGAAAACAAATAATTCTCAGCAGCGACAGGGCACCAAAATCCATCCCAACACTCGAGGATCGGCTTCGCTCAAGGTTTGAAGGTGGAATGATGGCAGATGTTGGAAAACCTGATCTCGAAACAAGAGTTGCAATCATTGGAAAAAAGCTTTTAGAAAAACAATTTGAACTAGACAATGAGATTATTGAATATTTAGCTCAACATATTTATCACAATGTGAGAGAACTTGAGGGAGCATTGAATAAAATTATAGTCACATACCAACTCAGAAACACCAATCCATCTCTTTCGGATGTTGTTGATATGACAAAAGATGTTATTTCCGTAAACAGACAACAAGAATTGACTCCTAAAAAGATATTAAAATCCGTTGCTGATTTCTATGATGTTAAAATAGATGAAATATTCTCACGTTGTCGCAAAAAAAAGGTGGTTAAACCACGACAGGTGGCTATTTACTTAATGAGAAAAGATATAAATCTTTCATTTCCAGACATTGGACAAACAATCGGAGGCAGAGACCATTCAACAGCTATTTATGCTTTTGAGAAAATTGAAAAAGAAATTGAAAACAACTCCATATTAGAAGATCAGCTCAAATTTATTCGAGAGAAGTTTATTGACTATTAAAAACCATTTTGTGCTGTTCATAACCTGTGAAAACCTTGTGAATTACTCTAATATATATGTTAATTATATGTGGACAGACTGTGAATGACTTTATTGAAACAAGAAAACTCAATTTATCCACAAACACATCAACATCTTTCCCTGGAGTTATCTTCAAAACTATCCACATATTTAACAGCTTGTTTTTAGCTGAAGAAAGGTATACTCTCAGTTTATCCACACAGTTCACACTATAATAGTATTAATAATATTCTTTATATATAAATAATTATATTCATTACTATGAGATTTACTTGTAAAACAATGAATCTTCGAGAGGCTATTGCAAAAGTGGAACGAATAGTTTCAAAACAAACAACACTTCCCATATTGGGAAATATATTAATTAGTACTGAAAAGGGAAGATTGTTAATAGCTTCAACTAATCTTGAGATAGCAGTTAAAGTTTATATAGGGGCAAAAATAGAAGAAGAAGGGCAAGTTACCATTCCTGCCCGTATATTAGGTGGTTTTTTGAATACAATAAAAGATGAAGTTGTTTCTGGAGACTTGAAAGATCTAGAATTAAAAATTTCTTCTGATAATCATAAAATAAAAATAAAAGGAATAGATGCAAAAGATTTTCCAATTATTCCTGATGTTGAAGGAGAATCATTTTTTTCGGTTTTATCGGATGTTTTGATAAGGATTATTTCTGGTGTTTTAGTTTCTGTAGCACATAATGATACTCGTCAAGAATTGAATGGTGTTTTTGTTAGGTTTGATAAAGAAAAACTTACACTAGCATCAACAGATAGTTTTCGACTTACTGAATTAAAAGTGGATATTGAAAAAAATTCAATAACTAAAGGTTATGACGCTTACAGAGAAAAAAAATCAACTATAATAGTTCCAGCTTTAGCTCTTATGGAATTACAAAGAATTGCTGTTAGTGGTGAACATGTTGAATTTACAATTGATCAAAACCAATTATTTATTTCCACGAATTCAACGAAAGTTATTTCAAGGTTGATCAACGGAAACTATCCAGAATATAAACAAGTTTTGCCAAAAACATTTGAGATAAATGTGAAATTGAACAAAGAAGAATTTATTGGTGCGATAAAGATAGCCTCTTTGGTTGCCAACAGTCAGAATGGGGAAGTCCAACTTAAAAGCTCAAAAGACAAAAAACATCTTATTGTGGCTGCACAATCGATTGACACTGGTGATAATATTTCGAAAATTCCAGCTGAAATAGATGGCGTTGAATTTTCAGTATTATTTAATTGCAGATATCTTCTTGAGGGGTTGGGCGGTGTTTTATTTGATGGTGACTTTGTTTTGTTAAAGTTAAACCAGCAAAAATCGCCAGTTATGCTCAAAAGTCTTAATGATGAGAGAACAGAGGATACCTCATTTTCATATGTTATTATGCCGATTATCAAAAGTTAAATTTTTCATAAAAATGAAAACATTTCAGGAGGCTCTTGAGAAAAGAGTTGCAGACACCAAAAAAGTAAAACTTGATAAACACACCATCAAAAAAACAACTCACGATGTTGTTGAAGATTTGTTTGGAAAACTTGGTAAGGGCAATGTTGTGGTGGCAGATTGGGGTGAAGGTGTTTTGGTTTTGCAATGCGAAAAGTCTATCTGGAGAACCGAGACAATTTTAAACAAAACAAAGATAATCAATGAGGTTAATTCAATTTTTGGGAGCGATGTGGTGTCTGAGTTAAGAGTTAAGGGGGTTTAAGGAAAATATATAAATATGGAAAAAATAGACAAAATAGTCAGCTTTCTTGAAAAAGGTCCACTTTCTATAAGAACGTGGATCGTGTCTTTTGGTGGGATAGTCGCTGCTCGAATTTTGATTGAATCTTTGGTTTTTTCTTTTGAACAAAAAACATTTGATGAATTTTTGGGGATCATTTTTGGAACAGTTCTGTTTTTTCTTTTTTCTTATATTGTTTTGCTAGTTGTTTTGAGATTTTTAGTGAAGGAAAAAATTGAGAAACTGGCAAGTGTCTTGCTTTGGGGACAGTGGATGATCATTATACCTCCTATCGTTGATAAGCTTATATTTGGGGATCGAAAATACTGGAGTTTTTATATTTTTGGTAGTGTGAAAGAGGTCATAATTAAGGGGCTGACTTTTTTTGGTGAAAATCCTTCTTTCGGGATCACGTGGGGAACGAGGTTGCTTGTTTTGATTACTGTTGTTGGTTTGGGGTTGTATGTTTTTTATAAAAAAAGAAAAATTGTCTGGTTTTTCATTGGTGCAATATCTGTATATTTGGTCTTGTATATTTTGGGTGCATTTCCTAGTTTTGTTAGCTTTGTCATATTGCCTTTTGCTGGTGTTGGTTTGTTTGCAATAGAGGCGGAGGACATTGCTAAGCAATTTTTAACATCTTTGCAATTGTTTGGAATTGAAAATTCTGGAATAAAAGTTGTTTTGCACTATAAAATGGGTTTGGTCTATAACCCGTTATTATTTGTGTTTTCTGTTTTTCTGTTGTTTGTTTCCCGTAGGAGGTGGTTTTTCGCCTTGGCGAAAAATGTTCGTTATCCTCAAATGATCTTTAATTGCGGTTTGTTTTTTTTGGGTGTTGGTTTGGGTTGGATGAGGTTTCCACAAAACTTCGGCATTGATTTTTTTGAGATGATGGCTTTGGCCAACGCAATATTGGCGATTTTTTTTGCTTGGTATTTTTCTGTTGTGGTCAATGATTTAGCGGATATTGAAATTGATCAAATATCCAATCAAGATCGTCCACTGACAAGTGGCGCGATCAAGAAAAGCACATATTCTGACTTTGGTTTGATTTTTGCACTTTTTGCACTTCTGTCTTCTTTGGTTGTTTCAAAGGTTTTTTTCTTGATTATTGTTGGATATCTTTTGGTTACTTGGGTTTACTCCTCACATCCTTTTCGTTTGAAAAGGTTTGTTCTTGTCTCAAGTATTCTTTCGTCATTTGCATCACTATTTTTTCTGTTGGGAGGATATTTGTTAATTTCAGATTTTCAAACTTTGCAGTTTTTTCCTTGGAGAATTATTTCTTTCTTGTTCATTGCATACGCATTTCTTATACCACTGAAAGACATTAAGGATATAGAAGGAGATCAAGCAAAAGATGTGGAGACCCTTCCTGTTGTGTTAGGAGAAGAAAATGCAAGAATTTTCTTGGGTGTTGTTTTGTTTGTGAATTATGTTCTTTCTCCTGTGATTGTTGACGAACGTTCTCTTTTTTTGCCAGCTGTTCTTTTTGGTGGAATCAGTTATTGGGTCATAACAAACCAAAAACACAAACCAAAAACTTTGCCTTGGTGGGTTTTGGGAATTGTGACAATTTATGGTATGCTTTTAGTGTTGATGATTTTTTGAAAAAACTTTGCACAAAAAATAATTGTGGTATAATTGGACACAAGAGACATTCAACTGTTTTCAATTGATGATTTTGTGAAAGTTCGCATTTTTTTGATACCAAAAAAATAAAAACAAATGAAAAAAATTTTTGAAAAATATTCAAACAAGAAAATCTCTGTTTTTGCAGTGATACTTCTTTTTGCTTGGCTCAATTTTTCATTCGCGCAGGATGATGAGCTGAATAATTTTGAAGACAGAGACGATGATGGTCTCGCAGACATTGAAGAGGAGACACGTGGAACTGATCCAGACAATCCAGACACAGACGGTGATGGATATGGTGATGGGGTTGAAGTTGATGGAGGCTATGATCCTCTTATCCCGGCCCCGGGAGATCGTGTTGGTGAGGACGAGGAAAGCGAAGAGATAGATAAGGTGAATGTGACAGATATTTATAAGAACATCATTGAAGAATCCAAGGGGAAAGAAATTGATATTTTAAAAGAAGCATTTCTCACCGAAGAAGGCGTGGTTAGTATTGACGATGAAGATGGAGATGTCTCATTGACTGACGATGATATAGAAGATTTTGTTGCTGAAACTCTCGAAGAGAGTGGTTTGATGAATACTGAGATGGAAATGATCGACGAAGAAGATCTCAACATTCTTGATCCGTCCGAAGATGAGGATGCCAAAGAAGTTCTTAGTGAAGAAAAAAAACAAGTGGAAGAATACTTAATTGAAATCGGATATATTCTCACCGAAAATTATGATTACGTTTCTGGAGATCAAGATGTCTTGACTGGAGACTTGATGGGCCTGATCATGGAAATTGGTCTTGATATTGATGAGGGAGATGACTCAAGGGTAAATGAAATGAAAGAAGATGGAAAGGATATTTTTGAGCAACTCAAGGAAATCGAGGCACCATATGTTCTCAAAGATGTTCATGTGACTGCAATGTCGTTGTTTCAACACATATTGAAACAAGATGAAAATCTTGTGTTTGACAGAGACGATCCTGTTGGATTGAACCTGTTGATCGGTCAAATCGAGGGTGTTGTGATGGAAGCTGACAGTTTGAGTGAGCAAGTGAACGAAGTGTTACAGCAACATGACATTGACACGATTAACACAGGGGATTATCAAGGTCAAGTTGGTGCAGGTTCCTTTTTCTAAATAAAGGGGCAGTCAAGTTTTGTATAATATAGACAAAAAATGCAGTTTCAAAAACAAAAAAAATACAAGAAAATAATTGCCGCATTTTTATTGGTAACCTTTTTGATGTTTTCTGGAGGTCAGGCAAGGGCTGGTTATTGGTCTGAGAACTTTAAGGCAAATACCGTGGATACTATGTATGATGAGATTTTGTATGGCATCAAGAAAGTGATTTTGCAGAAAATGAAGCAGTCTGCCGGAAAATCAGTTAGTGGAAAGATGAGGAGTCTTGCAGCAGGAACGACGGGTAAATCTGGTGTCGTTTCTAACTATGAAGATTTTATTTTTGGTGCATCTCAAAGAGATGTTGATAATTATGTGACAGACTTTTTTCGAGTTATGCAAACAGGTGGAGTTTCTCCTGAAACAAGGGGTGAGTTGAGAATGATCGAAATAGCAATTCGAAACGAATTGGAACCATCTATGCCGGATGATCTTTTTGAGCACAGAATAAATAGTCCAACTCCCAGAAAAGATGTCTTTGACCAAACTGTTGGTGGTGGGAAAGAGGAGTATTTGGAAATGCAAATGGGTGGGGCTCATCCAGTTGACATTTTTTTTCAGACTGAAAACATGATCTCTGCAAGATTTGAGCAAGAAGCAGTGGCAAATGAAGCAGAGGCTGTTGCTGGTGGTGGATTTGCAACAGTGATAAATGGGAATAAAGTCGTTCCCGGTTCAGTTATGAAGGATTTGGTTTCAGCTTCTGAGGAGATGCCAATTCAAATGATTAACAATGCCGGGTCTTGGCAGGAAATCATTGCAACTATGGCTGTTCAGTCTTTGGTTTCTTTTTCAAAACAAGGAATAGAGATAGTTTCAAAACCAGCAAAAAATAAAGAAAGAAGAATTCAAAGAAGCAGGACGAATGGAGTTAATGGCGCTCTTGATCAAGTCTATAGTGGTATAAACTATTAATGTTCAATTGAAAAAATGTTTTTCAAACAAAACAAAACAAAAAGCATCTTAGCACTTTTATTTCTGGGTGTGTTTCTGAGTTGCTCCTTTGGCTTTGTTGGTGTGGCTGGAGCTGGAGAAGGGCAAAGAAGAGAACAGGCGCAAGGTACGGGAACTATAACAGATGAAGCCAAAAAGATCCTTAGCAAAATTGTTTCTCCTATTTTGGGTGGCATAAAAAAGATAGGAATAGCAATTGTTTCTATTCCTTTGATACTTCTCAGGAAATTGACAGCTGTGTTACTCACGGTTTCAATGAACACCGTGGACTTAATGCTGAGTGAGGCGATGTATAGTAACGTCTTTTTTTCTCCAGAGGCAAGAACCGCGCTAAACACTGGTTGGGGTTTGGTGCGTGATTTTGTAAATATGTTCTATGTCTTGATATTGATATTCTTGGCAATTGCAACAATTTTGCGGGTGAATAAGTTCAGTGATAAAAAGCTTTTGTTGTCGGTGGTGATTAGCGCCTTGTTGGTCAACTTTTCAAAACCTATTGCATTGTTCATTATTGATGCTTCGAATTTGGCTATGAGTTTTTTCATGGGAAATATCACAACAACAGGATTAAGCTACACTGAGCTGATGGCCGAGAGAATGAGTTTCTCTAGTCTCTGGGCAGGAAATGTAGGCCAGAGCACTGAGGGAATGTTGGTGGTCACGATAAACGAGATTATATTTACTATGATTTTTTCGACAACCTTGTTCGTTTTGGGATTTGCTCTACTTATTCGATTGATCGCTTTTTGGGTTTTGATCGTACTTTCACCACTTGCATTTTTTTGTCTTGTATTGCCAGGAACATTTTTGAGCGGTTTATACAAAGGCTGGTTGGAAAAAATGGTATACTGGGCGTTTTTTGGTCCCGTTCTCTTGTTTTTCTTGTGGCTAGCTCTGGTTTTGGTAAATGCATTGACCATAGCAACAATAGCTGCCCCAATACCAGGCATCAATCAAACACCAATTTCGTCTGGTGAAGGGTTGAGTGGTTTTGCAATTAATTTTTTCAGACACATTATCCCATTTGCAGCAACCATCTATTTATTATTTTATGGTTTTGATACATCTCGAAAGATGGCCGAAAGGGCTGGGTCTTCTGTGGGTGGTTTAATGAGAAGAGGAAGTGAATGGATGAACAAAGGGCTCAAATATTCAGCAATAGCTGGAACTGGTGCTGTTGGGGCTATGGGATATGCTGGATATAAGTATGGAAAGAATTATGCAAGTGATGCAAGAACGGCAGCAGAGAAAAAGCTTTCAGAAAGCGATAGTAGACTTAGAACCTTGACAAAAAAAGGACGTGAGAGGCAATCTGAAGAAAGAGTGGCTAGAATGACTGGCGAAACTGACAAACTTGACAGAGACAAGACCAATGAGAGCTATAAAAAAATGAAAGATTCTGGTCAGGCCAAGAATGAGGTGATCAGTAATATTAGCAGTAAAGATAAGCATGATGCAGCTGCAGCTGCAAAACTTGCTGCTGAAAAAGGATGGCTTGGAAGTCAGGATGATTATGAAAAGGCAACAAGTGCAACAAGTAAGATAAAACCAATAAAATATCAATTTGATGAATTAGCAAAGAAGAAAAACCTCAATTCGGTGATTAATTATGATCTCAATACAAAGGCACGTGAATTGGGTCATGCTGACGCAAACGCACTTTCCAGTGCTGATCCAACGACAGCAGCGGCTGTATTGGATAAATACATGGCAAACAAAGGTGCTGTTGACTTTGCTGACGAAAAAAGGGAATTTTTTGACAACGCTATAGTAGCCAAACATTTATCTAACAAGTATGGTTCAGCCACTTCTGATGTTAAGAGTGCTGCTAGAAAAAAGGCAACAGATAAAATTAGTGATCCAGAAAAACTACAAAGAGTATTGGATATTATCGGATAGCTCAGAATTCGAAATCAAAAAACACAGGATGTGTTGGATATAAATAGTTATGCTTTTTTCAAAACGAAGATGGATCAACAAACAAAAGTATCAAGCAGGCAAGCTAGTCCATATTTTGCAAGTGTAAACTTTGAACAAGAAAAAGACACAAAAGAAGAAAGAACAGAACTCACTCGCAAGTTTATTTCATTGCCAAGGGCAATCAGGTATGGACTTTTAGATTCTGAAACTCGAAAGGGCATTGAAAGGGTGTCCAATTCTTTTGGTGTAAATGATCAAAACAAGATAGGAGAAATTTCTCGTATGGTGAGGAATGTTTATTTGGAGAAAATTGATAAGAGTGAGATCAAGAAAGGAGCTCAGGAAAAGATCGCAATAGAATCAGCCAGGCTCGATGAGTTTGTGAAGGAGGTTGATCGAATTGCAAAAAAAGTAAAGCAAAGAGGGGAAGAAGAGATCGCAGCGGATTCTGAAGAATTACCGATAATTCCAGCGCTTAAAAAATTTGAAAAACTAGGAGGGCAAGAGATAACAGAGGGATTTATTGAGATAGAAGTTGATTTAGAAAAGAAGTCTGTTGAGCCAACGATCAGAAATTGGTTGGAAGATTATATTCAAAACAAAGGTGCGCAAGCTCATGACAATCTTGAGCGAAGTGATTACTTGTATAAATCTGCAAACACTGAACTTCTTTCAACTCAAGAAAGAGACAAGTTGTCCTTTGTTCTTCGTTCCTATGACCTGGACGAGACAATTCTTGTGAGCAAGGGTTCCCAGGAGGTTTTCTTTGAAAAAGTTTCTCATGTGGAAAAAAACGGTCAAGTTGAGAAAAGAAAAGAGTCTTCTACAAAAGCAATCGATCAAAAAAAAGGAGATGAAAAAAACTTTGAGGGTGTTTCTCGTGACCTGAAACAGGGGGATGAGGAGTCAAAAGGACGACAACAGGAATCTTTTGAAAGAATGATAGGTGAGGAAGATCCAGATGATGAACGAATCAGAAACAAACCTCATGAAATAACTTGGTATGGAAAAAGTTCACCCTTTGATAATTTGGAAAAGATAGATACAGATTCATTTCAGAAAGGAAGCCAAGAGAAGTTGGAAAACAAGACTACTATAACTGCACAAAAAGAAAACGAAAAGAAAATTGACTTTGCTTTGAGTAATAATCCACAGAAAATGAAACATGTTGTTGATCTGAAAAAGGACATTTGATTTTAGTGGTCTGTTTTTATTGTTTTCTATTGTTGAATTTATATGCGTTTCAATGTTCCACAATTTATTAGTATTGAAGATAAAATAGCCTTTCAACTCACAGCAAAACAGTTAGGTTGGTTTGCTCTTGGCGGGGTTATTCTTTTTTTTATTTGGCAAGTCGCCATTCCCGCAATATTTTTTGTCTGGGTTTTTATTATAGGCGCATTAGCATTAGCATTTGCATTTGTTAAGCCCTATGGGATCCCCTTTTTATCTTTTTTGGTTAGCAATGCGAAGTATTTGATTCGTCCAAAGGTTTTGGTTTGGGAGAGAAAGGTAAAAGAACAAAAAGATCAAAAAGCCAAACACAAAACATCAACTAGAAAGAAGGCTGGGATCGACAGATTTATGAAAGAGAAAGAGCTAAAAAAGGTGGATGATTTCGCAAGCGTATTAGACAAACAAAGCAAAATTTAGGTTTAAAAATAAAATAAAAGTAGAACAAAAATATGGCGCTTGATTTTTTGACAAACAATAAAAACAAACAGGAGGATCACCAAGGGACAAGCATGCAGGAATATCTGAATGTTGCTGAGATAAAGGATGGTGTGGTTGTTGTGAAAGATGGCTCTCTCAGAGTAGTTTTGGCGGTTTCTTCGGTGAATTTTGATTTGAAGTCTGACACAGAACAAGAAGCAATTATCTTTGGTTATCAAAGATTTCTCAACGCTCTGGATTTTCCGCTCCAGATCTTGATTAGCACAAGAAAATTCAACATCAAACCTTATATGCAGATGCTTGAGAAAAAGAAAGAAATAGAAAGGAATACGCTCATGAGAGGACAAATAGAAGATTATTTGGTTTTTGTGAAGGAATTGGTTAGTGTCTCAAACATAATGTCAAAATTGTTTTATGTTGTAGTTCCTTTTTATGTTGTGGAGTCAAAAAAAGGTGGATTTTTCAGTAGGTTCACTGCTTCGTTTAAGGCAAGAAAGGTGCTTTATCAAAAAAGAGAAGAATATGAAACCTATAAAAACCAACTTCTTCAAAGGGTTGATGAGGTCAAGGAGTCTTTGAGCGGAACAGGAATTCGAATGGTTCAGTTGAACACACAAGAGCTTATTGAACTCTATTATAATTATTATAATCCTTCGGAGTTTGAACACACCTCAATTCCAGCACTTGAATCTCTTGGTGTTGAGGAGATTCGTTAGGAATTTTATAGTTAAAGCTTTATAAATGCCAAGTATACTTTCAAAATTATTACCAAAAAAACAAGAAGAAAAGGCCAAAGAAAGGGCTGAAGGAGTCCAGGAATTTGAGCAATCAAAGGAGGTGCCAGATGACCTTCTTGAGCAAGAAAAGTTATATCAAGAAGGCCTTGCTCATGTTTTGGATCTTATTTCTCCTTCAGCAATGGGAGTTTCCAGTTCTCATTTGCAAATAGGTGACGTGTATTGTCGAACATTGTTCGTTGCAGCATATCCACGCTCTCTTAGCATGGGATGGATGAATCCAATAATTGGAATGGATTTGCCTATGGATGTTGCGATGTATATATATCCTGTTGACACAGGGGCGATTTTGAAAAAGTTGCGCAAGAAGGTTACTCAAATTCAGTCAGAGATGAATATTGAGGCTGAAAAAGGATTAACCAGAGATCCTGTTCTTGAAATGGCATATCACAACGTTGAAAAATTGAGAGACCAATTGCAGGAAGGAATTGAGCGTTTCTTCAAGTTTGGTCTCTATTTCAATGTGTTTGGCAAAACTCAAGAGAGACTTGAAAAGAACTGTGTTATGCTTGAATCCCTGGTTAATGCTCGATCTGTCTACACCAAAAAAGCGATTTTCAGAATGAAAGAAGGTTTTGTTTCTTGTATTCCTCTGGGAAAGGATAGAATTGGAAACGGAAATGCACTCAACACCTCTCCTTTGTCCACAACATTCCCTTTTGTTTCTGCTGATGTAACTTCAAACCAAGGAATCCTTTACGGAATCAACAGACACAACAACTCTTTGATTCTTTTTGACCGGTTCACGATGGAAAATGCAAATATGGTTGTTTTTGCAAAGTCTGGTGCTGGAAAAAGTTATACTGTAAAATTGGAAATTCTTAGATCGATGATGTTGGGAATCAATGCTATTGTAATTGATCCAGAAAATGAATATAAATACCTCTCAGAAGCTATTGGTGGTTCCTATCTCAATATTTCTTTGAACACAAAACACCATATCAATCCTTTTGATTTGTCGGAGGAGAAGGATCGATCCATGAAGGAAATTTATCGTTCAAATGTGGCTAACTTGCTTGGCCTCTTGAAGCTTATGCTCGGAAGACTCACACCAGAAGAAGAGTCTATTTTGGAGCAGGGTATCCGTGAGGCATATGCCGTACGTGATATTACAGAGAACACTTTAATTGAGGATCTTTCTGCTAGGACTGTGCCAGTTTTGACAGACCTGTATGAAATTCTCAGAAATATGAAGGGTGCGGAAGATCTAACAATAAGACTTGAGAAGTATACTAAAGGTATTTTTTCTGGTTTTTTGAATGAGCGATCGAATATCACATTGGACAATCGATTGGTTGTTTTTAACATCAGAGATTTGGAAGAAGAGCTTCGTCCAATTGCTATGTATATGATCTTGAATTTCATTTGGCGAGAAGTGAGAATGAATATTAAGAAAAGAATGATTGTTGTTGATGAGGCTTGGCGAATGATGGAACACGAAGACGCGGCTAGGTTTTTGTTTTCTGTGGCCAAAAGAATAAGAAAATACTATGGTGGACTTTCAACTATAACCCAAGATATTTCGGACTTCATGGCTTCAAAATATGGCAAGCCAATTGTTTCAAACTCATCAATTCAACTTTTGATGAAGCAGTCTCAGTCTGCGATTGATGTTATTGCAGACACATTTTATTTAACTGACCGAGAAAAGTATTTGCTCATGGATTGTGGTGTTGGTGAGGGGATCTTTTTTGCTGGATTGAAGCGTGCTGCTATTCAGGTGGTTGCATCATATGGTGAGGACAAAATAATCACAACAAATCCAGCCCAAAGACTTAAGATCGAGCGTGAGAAAAAAGAAAAAGAAACTGAGGTAGAAATGGAAAAAAAGTAGTTTTCTAAAAAAACTAATATGGATCAGGAGCAAGAATATTATAGTCAACTTGTGCGTAATCGTAATTTGCACAGAATGGAATTTGCGAAAGAGATGGCAAGTGATTTTTCTGCTGAAAAAGAAGCACAAAATAAGAAATATGGAAACTACGCAGATACCGCTCGAACAATGCGAAGAGTTGCTGCTGGTTCAAAGATCAGGGCTCCAATTGAAGCTGTGAATCTTGGTTTCAAATTGAGACACGAATTGAAACAAGGAGAGGGATCCGCTCTCAAGCTTGCTTTATTTTTTGCTACTGTTATTGATTTTATTGACATCATTCCTGTTGCTGGTTGGTTGGTAACTTTATTTTTTAAGCCTATTTTGTTCATTATGCTTTGGGGTTATGGAACATGGAAATTAAAATTACTCAGAGCTGTTCTTCTTATGTTTGATTGTATACCTCTTGTGAACAAGATTCCAATGAGCGTTGCCAGTGTTGTTTACACCTATCATGTGATTAATAAAAGAAAAAAGGAGGCTCGAAAGGAATTGGATGAATTGCAAAAAGTTTTTGATGTTTGAGAAGAGTTGATTTTGAGAAAAGAAAAATTAAAGATATTTTGAAATGTTTATTATTGCAGATAAAAAGAAAACAGAATTGCTTTTGGTGCTGATCGGGTTTGTGGTTATCACATTGCTCATTGAGTTTTTTTTGTCGAAGATTGAAACAGATGGGGTTTGGGAATGGGCCTTATTATCAATGGTGTTTTTCTTGTTCACTCCTCTGTTCATAGTCAAAAAGCTTTGGAAAAAGACTTTCAAGGAATATTTTTTGTCACTTGATGTTTCAATAAAAGCAATTGTTATTAGTCTGACTGCTGTGTTGATTTATGTTGCTGTAATGTGGCTTCTTGTGGTACAATTGAATTGGAGAGGGCATTTGACTGTTTCAAGGTGGATTCTCGGAAGTACTGGCTTTTTGTTGTTCGTTGACCTTGTTGTCATGCCGTTTGTGATCTTTGCCAGAGAGTTCTTTTTTAGAGGTTTTATCTTGAAGTCAGCAGTGGGAGTATTGGGAATGGTTGGTGCAATTGTTTTTCAGTCAATTCTTGCCACTGGATATGATGTCTATATAGGTGGATTTTCTGATTGGGTGGGTGCTTGGCCTCAGATAGTGTTATTACTATTCTTTAATGCCATGCTTGGGTTTGTTGCTTTGGTAAGCAGGTCAATTATTGTTACATCAATAATTTCCTGGGCACATTTTTTGTTTGTCGATCTATTTTTTGCATATCAACTATCAAATTTCAGTTAATTAAACCTGGATTTGAAAAAAACAAACTATGAAAAAAAACAAAAAAACAAAAAACAGTCTATTTACATTTCCTGTTATTTTGATCGGAGCAATTTTTATGTTTTTCGGTTCAATGGCTTTTGCAGCAGGAGGAGTAGGCGATGGGGGCGCAGGAACTGATGATGAAGAAGAAAGAAGGGAACAGTGTGTGATCACCGCAAGCAAGGGATCTGTTGTGGACCTGAATGCAGTAGCTGAATGTATGGAAAATCGTTATGGATATGACAAGGACATGTTGCGTCGAGCCAAAAAGAAAGGGATTTCCCCAGAAATTGATATGCATTTTGACAAAACGAACCCATCGGAGGGGCAAGAAGTGACCGCAATGGCAATAGGAAAATATTTTAGAAATGACATAGACGATCTTTATTACACTTGGTACATTAGGCACACGGATGCTGCCGGGAATTTCACAAATACCTTAAGCGAAGGAAAGCAGGAGGCGATGGGGATTATTGCCAGAGGAAAATACGATCCAAGATTGTTCGGTGAGGATTATTCGGCGGATACTGACGGCGACGGTGGTTTTGGTCCTTTTGGCGGATATGATGGGGTTGGAGCCAAGGTAGGCTGGGGAACGGGAGAGTATGATGACAGTCCCGATGTTTTGTGGGATGTTCCCAAGATGATCGTTGCTAGTAGTGCCATAACTCGTTGTTACGCTCACAATTTTGGAAACAAATTTGGATCAGGAGAGGATGGTAATTCGGGAAGGGACATGATCATTCCTTGTGAGCATGAATGGCCAAATTGTGGAGGTCATATAACTGGAGATGGTAACTTTAGTGCAGATGAGGAAAGATGCTGGAATACTGATCCAACTAATCCAGACACTGATGGTGATGGAATTCGTGACGAGCTGGACATTATGGGTCTCGGTCAGCAAGAATTTACCTGGACCTATCGGGCCGGTGATCATGTGGGAGTTGTTATTGAAGGAACTTCTTTGTCGACTATCAATGAAGGGGGTATGAACTTTGATAACTATGTTGATTGCGAATGGTCAACTCTCGCTTCTTCTGCTGATGGTTCGATATCTTGCGGTGGTTCGGGAACACGAGATGAAGCTTTGGCTGCATGTCGTGATTGTCTTCAAGATGATCTGGAGACAATAACAGAAGAGACAACAACAGGAACTGAAACATCAACAGGAACCCAAGACCCAGTGACTGGTGCCACGACTGGAACTACTGTTGTAGATATCACAACAGAGGGCACTGAAACGACAGACTTAACCGAGCAAAATAATGGAATAGCTGCCTATGATGCCTGCGAAGAGAGTCTACAGAGACACTGTATACATCTAGATCCAAACGAGTCGGATGAAGATATCCTGGAGCAGCTTGAAGATGATGGTGCTCTTAACATGGATGGAGCTACCAACGCCTATTACAAAATTATGTGGGCGCATCTGGATTTCGTTGGAGAAGGAGATAGGGCGGGGTTCGGTTATAAAGAATCAATCTCTATAGATGAAAAGGGCGAAGAACTATTGGAGCCAGCAATTGACTACGCTCCAAAGAACCCACAATATGATAGCATTGACTCTTTGAATTCGGATATCATAACCGTTACAGCAGGCGTGAATAATGACAATGTTGATGAGGATTTCTTGTACTACAACTGGAGAGTTCGCAAATGTGTTGCAGATGATCTTTTTGAGTGTCCATATGAAATGACAGGAGCGGTTGAATGGGAATCTTTCAATCAAGGTTTGGGAGTCAAAAAAATCAAGTTTATTCCGACTTCAGATCTTTTTGAGTCTGGAGAAACTAAGGTTTGGTTGAAGGTGAATGTGGTTGTTTCTCAACACGAGGATTATGTCGGTGGAGCAGAGCTGGATTTGGAGCAAGATTATTTCCCTGTTGGTGCGATTGACGAAGTGATGATGACTGTAACACGAAATGACATGAATTTGAGACTTTTCAGGGCTTTTAACAACGGAGGTACATGGACTGTTGGTGATGAAATTTGTGCAGCAGGTGTATATCGAGATATTTGTCCCCTGTATCCTTTTGAAGTTGTCGCTGCTAGGGCAGAAACGCCTTCCGCGGAAATGTTTGCCTGGCAACTCAACGATGAGCAATTGCAACCTCCTCTAGAGTGTTTGATGAGTTCTGGTTGTAATGTCTATGAAGATACTGTTTTCTTTCCAGTTTTTGGATCAGGAAAATCTCTTGGCACAATCTCTGCCACGGCCAATGGAATTGGAAATACAAATATAATTTCTCAGAGAATATTCTCTATATTTAATCCTGTTGGTGTGCTTGTTTCAGGAAGTGCAAACTTGACCCCAACGGAAAGATATGATGGAGCTCCCTCAGAATTTGTGTATGAATCTGCAGCAGGAGAAACTGTGTCGTTGTTTGTTGACTCCTTGATTCCAAGTTATCTAGATTGGTCGGAAGTGAACATTCAGTGGTATATTAATGGGATACAGGCGTATGATGGAATTGCCTTAGTACCTGATTTTGTTGTAACAAATCCAAGTTTGAATCTTACAGTTAGTCCTGATAGACGAACAATTTCATTCGTGAATGATGGTCTTTGGGGAAAAGGACTTGAAGTAGCCTGCAGAATTGAAAAGTTGGTTGATAGTGTAGATTTATTGGAAAGAGGTTGGGCAATAAGAGACAGTCACACGCTTGTTCAAGACACAAATGTGAATGTTAAGGTTGCATTTGATGCCACGTTTGAGGCAGCTCCAATTGGAAGCAGAACATTGCAAAAATTTCTTGCATCTTCTTTGCATAATGCTCCACAATACTTGATTTTTATTGTTCGACTTGCTGTTGCAATGGTTTTGGTCTGGAGTATCTTGTTTGGAGTTTCCTATGCAGTGAAGCTAAATGAATAGCAAATGAAAACAAAAAAAATATATAAATTTGTACGCCTAGTTTTTCTGAGCGCTATTTCTGTAATGGCTCCAATGGTTGTTTTTGCTGGGAGTTATGTAACAAGAGAGCCCATCCCTGGTGCTCCAAGAAGAAATAATTTTATTGAATATCTTGGAGATTTGTATGGGTTTGGAATCGCAGTGGCTGCCATTTTGGCCATATTTATGATTTCTTTTGGTGCATTTGTCTATATTGTTAGTTCTGCGGGAAATTCTGCCAAGATGGGAAATGCTAAGGATATGATTTTTAATGCCATTTATGGTCTCATTATTGCCCTTATAGCCTACTTGATCCTCTTTGTTGTTAACCCTGATCTTGTTAGAGGAACGATTGATTCCGTTCCTCCTGCTAGAGACTTTATGACTAATAGAGGGCCTTAGCAAAAACATAAAAGTTTTTAGAACAAAATCAAAACATAAAAATGACAAAGAAAATATTTATTGTTTCAGCTATTATTTTCGCAATAGCAATTAGTGCCTTGATTGTTTCCAAGGTTTTTTTGTCTGAAAAAGGTTCGTCTAGTTTAAGTATTGATAACCCATTTTCAGATGATGAAGATGATGATGAAAAAGAGGTTGAAAGTCCCAGTGATGCAGTTATCTCAAAAGTGCTTGACAGAGAGGTGAAGGGTGTGGTTTTGACTGGCTCAAGCCAACTTATGTTCTATAATGATCAAAAAGTTCTTTCAACAAATTTTGAAGGAAAAAAACTCAAGTCGTTGGGTGCGTATCCTTTTGTAAAGGTTCGGGATTTTGATTGGCACCCAAAAAATGAAAAAGCCTTAGTCAATGATAACGGCAAGTATTATACCTATTTCCTCAAAGACAACTCTGCTCGTGAATTTGCTCTGAATGCCGATGTTGCCAAATGGGATGTTTTTGGTGATAGAGTTATATACAAAAAATATGATGTCAATTCATCAAAGAGGATAATAGGAGTTGTAAATTCATCGGGAGAGGAACAGCGAACTTTGGTCGAAGACCTTCCTTTTAAGAAAGTTGATTTTACGGTGCCTCAAAAAAAGAACTTTTTTTGCTATTTCCCAACATCGGACAGTTTAGTTAGTGGAAATCTCATTTGTGTTGACGTGAAAAGCAACGAGCAAAAACAGGTCCACGCTGATTCTTTTGGTGCAGACTACTTGCTCTCACCAAATGGAAAGAAAGTGCTTATTTCATCTGCTCAAAAGAGGGGTGGAAATAAGCTTATTCTTGGGGTGATGAGCTTGAAAGGGGCTGAATTTCAAGGTTTGAATTTTTCCACTTCGGTTAAAAAGTGTGTTTGGGCAAAAGATAGTAAGCACATTTTCTGCGGAGCTATAAATGCTATTCCGGGTCAAGCTGTTATGCCAAATGATTGGGAGAACAAGAAATACTATTCTTCAGACACGTTTTGGAAGATAAATACTGATAATGGAAAACAAACCAGGCTGATCGATCTTGAACAAACACCTGGTCATCTTGATGGAGCTAACTATTTTCTTGATGAAAAAGAAAAAAACTTGTTTTTCATTGAAAGAAAGTCAGGTCATCTTTACAAGGTCAGTCTCTAATTGTCTGCTTTGTCATCGTAAGATGGCTCAAGAAAAACCAAAAGAGCACAGCAAGATCATTTTTCCAAAAAGGAACATCGATCATTCCGTGGAATAGAAAGTAAATCAAAATAACAAGTGAAATCGCAACTGACGAGGATGCGATTTTTGTTTTAGTTGAGGTGAATGCTTTGAAGTTCAAGAAGAGAATTGCTATTACTGATGCAAGGCCTCCCTCAATCCACAGGTGCAAAAGCATGTTGTGAGCATGGGGGATTGCCCATTGAGGATATGGAGGAAAGTGAGGTTGATAGTTTAGATATGATATTTGAAAGTTGTTGCTGCCTATGCCAAGAAGTATATGATCAATAAGAATCATTTTACTTGATAGGTATACAGCAATTCTTGAATCAAGGGATGTTGCAGGAACTGATGGTGAGTATTGAATTATTTCCAAGAAAAGTTCTAGATTAACAATGGTGAACAAAAACAAAAGATTAAAGAAAAGCAGAAATAATGCTAGTCTTTTCGCAGCATAAAAATTAATTTTTAAAAGAAAATAGAAAAATAAGGAAACAATGAGTCCGATCCAGGCTCCCATGGAATCAGTTTTAATTAAAGAAAAAAGATTGGCTGCAAGTAATAGTGTGAGAGTTGTTTTGAATAGCGAGGGGTATTGATTGAAAAACTTGTTCTGCTTTGTTGTTGTCTTGAGCAGGTTAATTCCCAAAAGAATAGCAACTACAAGGAGTGATGCAAAAAAGTTAGGTGACTCATAAATAAAGTCCAAACGATTATCGAAAGTGAGTCTGTTTGTGATGACAAAAAAATATCCGAAAATACCTTGAAAACTGATGCTAACAAAAAGAATCCATTGGATTTTCACAAAAGAAAGAACTCCCTTTTTTGACAGGTTGGCAGCAACGATGCCAAAGAGTATGGGCAATACGACAAAACTTTTGAGTGTTCCAAGACTGCTAGACCAAGAAGATTTTTCTGCGTTGAACAAAAAAGAAAAGAGGAAAGACAAAAGAAAGGTTGATACAGATATAAAAAAAAGCTTATTTTTACTTAAGAATATCCCTAGTTCTTTTCTGGAAAAAGCTGATATAGACTTTATAGAGCCGAAAAGAATACAAACAAAAAGAAGAATATCTAAAAAATTAACACTTCCAATTGATCCAATGGGAAATCTGAAAAAATAGGAAGGTAAAATCAGGAAAGTTAGATAAAAAAGGCTATTCATCATCTGATTTGAGAGAAAGTAAAATTAAGAAAAGGGGAAAAACACGTATAGAATAAATTGGAGTTTCGAAAAAAGAGTGGACCAAAAAGATGAGGAATGATGTGGCGAGAAGTTTTTTGAAAAGAGTAGGTTTTTTGAGAAAGGCAAAAATTGGAGAGAGAACTAAGCAAAACAAAAGAGAGGCACCCAAGATGCCAATTTCAGAACTGAAATCTAAAAATAAATTGTGCGCATATATTGGATCTCGAAATTGTGAAGTCGGTTGAATGTAACGAGAGAAATTTCCGATGCCAACTCCGCCAAAGGGATGAGTTGTTGTGATTTCAATCCCCTTTTGCCACATTTCAATTCTTCCTTTATTGGAGCCTTCTTTTGTGTCAAAAGAAGACTCGAGTCTTTGGGTGAGTGGATTTGGAATGGCAACAATATAGAAAAGGAATGTTGCCAAAACAGTGGTGGCTAGGATGTATTTTTTGATTAAACAGATAGGTTTGCTTGAAAGAAAAAGAAAGATCAGACCAAAAATCAAAGACAAATAGGCAGCTCTTGAAAAAGCTAGAGCACTTGCGATGAACAAAGTTATTGCAAATGCTAGGTATAACCTCTTTTTCTCTTTTATGTAAAGATAGACGGTTAATGGAAGAACCATGTTTATGTAGAGTGAAAAGAGGTGTGGGTCTGGAAATGTTCCAAATGTTCGAAGTATTGTTCTTCCCTGAATATTTACTAGCCAACTTGGGAAAGTAGCCACTATGTCCGAAAAAGTGTTTCCCAAAAAGACAGGAGCAATGAACCTTGAAGCAAGATCAAGTGGAAAATTTATTCCAAAAATAAATTGTAAACAGAAGACTATTATTGCAAAGACAGAAACAGTAAAACTGCCCCAAGCGAGAATTTTGTAAAGAAACGTTTTAGTTTCTTCTTTTTGTGTGAGAGCGAAAGAAATAAAATACAGGGGCATAAGAGAAAAAAGAAAAAGTATTTTTCTGGTAGCTCTTTGTTGGTCAATAGCCCAAAAGATGGAAAGTAGTGACAGAAGGGCAATTCCCAAAAGGAAAAAAAGGCGAATCCTCTTGTCGAGCAGGAAATGTTTTTCTTTCAGTGAATAGGCAAGCCAAAAAAGAAAGAGTATGGGAACAAAAATCCTCGTTAAAGAAAGGTCAATTCCCTGAGTAGGGTTCAGGGCAAAACTGAAAGGAATGATAGTTACAAAAATCCAAAACAATAATTGGGGTTTCATATCAAAAAAGCATATAAATAAAAAATTATCAGTTTGCGTTTGTTCATTATGGGCAATTTATTGTTTTTTTGCAAAAAAAAAGCTACACTGGAGTAGAGTATAGATTATTTCATTTCTATAACTGCCAACAGAGACAATTAATAGACTTTTTTATGTTTAAAAAAAACAAACCACTTATTAAGCCCAGAAAAGAGACAAACAGTCTTTTCCTGGATATAACAGAAAGTGATCGAAGAGTTGCAATTGAGGATATTATTGGCTCGTCAAGTCCCAGAAAAAGCTTTTTTGTGATGAGTACAGTTTCCGCAATTTTGTGCACATTGGGAATAATCGAAGGCAATGCTGCTGTTATCATTGGCGGAATGCTTGTTGCTCCAATGCTATCTCCAGTTTTGGCAATTGCCATGGGGATAGGAATGGCAGATTTCAAGCTCGTTTATAGATCTTTTAGGGTTATTTTATTAGCAATTCTATATTCATTGGGATTTTCATTTTTGATGGCGCTCCTTCTGGACAAGCCAGATTCGAACAATCTTAACTCGGAAATGGTGTTAAGGATTGGTGTTTCGCTTGAGACTTTGCTCGTTTCTTTGGTTGCTGGAATCGCTGCATCTTTTTCAATTATTCGTTCCGAGCTACACAAATACATGGCTGGAATCGCAATTGCTGTTGCCTTGATTCCGCCTCTTTCAATGAGTGCAATTGGACTTCGAATGTTGGATCCAAACATATTCTATCAGGCATTCATGCAGTATTTGTTTAGTCTTGGCGGAATAATTTTGTCTGCTCTGGTTATTTTTTCGCTTTCCAGGTTTTATGTTTCGCGAAAAAAAGTTGAGGAAGAACTTAAAGAGGAGGAAGAAATGTTGAAAACAGAAGAGAAGAAATAGGAGCTAAAAATTGAAAAGAAAATATGAGCAAAACTTTTTATATCACAACAGCGCTTCCTTATGTGAATGCAAAACCACACATTGGTTTTGCGAGAGAAATTGTCCAGGCTGATTGTTTGGCTCGTTACCAAAAGCTTCTTGGAAGAGAAGTGTTTTTTAATACTGGGACAGACGAACATGGACAAAAGATCTATGAAGTTGCTCAGGAAAAAGGAATTGATCCCCAAGCTCATTGTGATGAGTTGTCAAAAACCTTCAAGAGCTTAAAGGGCCTTTTGAATGTTGATTATAACAGGTTCATCAGAACTACCGACAAAGACCATATTGAAGCAGCACAGAAATTTTGGAAAATATGCGATGAGGAGGGGTTTATCTATAAGAAAGAGTATGAGACAAAATATTGTGTTGGATGTGAATTGGAAAAAACTGACTCAGAACTTGTTAATGGAAAATGTCCAGATCATCCCAATAAGCAGCTACAAATATCTAATGAGGATAATTATTTCTTCAAATTTTCAAGTTTTCAAGAGAACTTGAATGACTTGTATAAGAATAACCCAGATTTCATTCAACCATCCAAACGTTATAATGAAATTAAGAAATTTGTTGAAGGCGGTTTGGAAGACTTTTCAATTTCTCGCTTGAAGGAAAAAATGCCTTGGGGAATTGAGGTTCCTGGAGACTCTGACCACGTAATGTATGTATGGTTTGATGCTTTGGTGGACTATATCTCAACACTTGATTGGCCAGACGGTAAAAATTTTGAGAAATTTTGGAACAGTTCTCTGGAAAGAGTTCAGTTCTGTGGCAAGGACAATTTGCGACAACAAAGTGCAATGTGGCAATCAATGCTATTAGCTGTTGGCGTGAAGAATTCTTCGAAGATTTTTGTGAATGGGTTTATCAACGTTGATGGGCAAAAAATGAGCAAATCGATTGGAAATGTTATTTTGCCCGAGGAGCTTGTTGATCGTTATGGAACGGAAGCTACTAGATATCTCCTTTTGTCTTTTGGCTCATTTGGCGAGGACACTGACATTACATGGGAACGGCTTGATGAAAAATTCAATGCAGATTTAGCGAATGGAATTGGAAATTTGATTTCAAGAGTGGTGACTCTGTATCAAAAAGCTGAATTTCAAGTTGATTTTGAGAAAAGTAAAAGGGAACCTTTCAAGGACAACAAAGAACTTGAAAGGTTGTTCAGCATGGGGCGGTTTGATCAAGAACTGAAGAATGTGAAGTCTCTTGCTACCAAATTGGATAAGCAAATCGAACAGGAAAAGCCATGGGAGCTTGTAAAGACTGAAAAAGAAGCCTTCCGAGAAAGTATTGAAGGTTTAGCAAGAGGTGTTTATTATATCGGACTAAGACTGGAGCCTTTTATGCCAGAAACATCAAAAATCATCAAAGAATCACTAGAAAAGAAGGAAAAGGTTGGGCTTTTTCCTCGTTTGGTTCTCAAATAAGACTTGATTTGATTGGAAGTTTGTTATATCTGTTATATATTTGAGCACTTTAAATACCTTGAGAAAACCTTCAATATATGAAATGAGGCTATTATGATTTTGTTAAGGAATGTTCGGTTTGTGCTCGTGTTGGGTGTTTATCTGTTATCAAACGTCGTAGCAGTAGCGAATGATTAGGCTGTAGCGGAGTTGGGTGAGATTGTGGAGATTCCTTTGCTTTGGGCTGGAATTGTGTTTGCAATTGTAGTTGTGTTGTATCATCTCTTTGTACCAAAAGACAAAGATGATGCTAGTTTGAAGAAGGGATATCATTAAATTTATAAGGTTGATGAAATAAGTTTAGTGGGTGGATGAGTGAGCACATCATCGGTTCCCAAATAATTATTTCATTTCGTCTAGAAGCAAAACAAAACTTTTCCTATGATAGACACTCATATTCATCTAGAGTCTGAAGAATATAACGCTGATTGCCAAGAGGTGATCAAGCGGTTTTTTGAAAAGGGAGGAAAGGCACTCGTCAATGTTGGAGTGAGTGAGGCGAGAATGAAAAAGGCTCAAAAAATCGCCAATAGTGATGAGAGAATATTTGTTGCAATCGGGTTTCATCCCCAGGAGGGCACTGACTTACAGCGAGCCGGGGAATGTGTGAATTTTGAGGAGATTCTTAAGGATTTTGCACGAGACCATAAGGTTGTGGCTATTGGAGAAATTGGTTTGGACTATTTTCATCCCAGTGGAAAGGAATTTGATCTGAGAATAACTGAAGAAATCAAAGAAGTTCAAAAAAGGCTATTTGTTACTCAGTTGGAATTGGCAAGAAAGCTTGATTTGCCTGTTATTGTGCACAGTTGGAACGCAGAAATCGATTGCTGGGAGATTTTGAGTAACTACCTTGACTTGAAAATCGTTTTTCATTGTTATGGTCGTGGAATAGCACCAGGTTTCACGAAAAAATTGTTGAAATATGAAAATATCAACTTTTCCTTCACTGGAAATGTTACTTTTCCAAAGCCAGGAAAGTCTGGTGCGGAGCTTTTTGAGCATCTCAAGCTTATCCCTCTGGAAAGAATCATGGTTGAGACTGATGGACCTTTTTTGGCTCCAGTTCCACATAGAGGAAAGCGCAACGAACCTTTTTTTGTGAAACATATAATTGAAAAAATTGCTCAGGTAAAGGATTTGACAAATGATGAGGTTGAAAAACAAACAGACCAAAATGCAATGGATTTTTTTAATTTGAATATTTAGAAGACATTGAATGTGTTGAAAAAGTAATTATATAAAAGATCATATAATTTAACAAAGCTGATATCTTATGAAAATTGCAATTGATTGTGCTGATCTGGATTGTAGTCGGATCGATGGCACAAGAGTCTATATTAAAAACGTTTTGAACTATTTGGGGCAGCTTGCTCCTAATGATGAGTTTTTGCTCTATCACAAAGGTGATTTCAACCCACTTCTTTTGCCAAAATGGTATCCAAACTATGTCGAGTGCAAAATTCCATACCGATTTTGGTGGACGCAAACACGTCTAGCGTTTGAGCTCAGAGCTGACAAGCCAGATGTTTGTTGGATGCCCATTCAACAGATTCCCTTCATTGGCCCTAAGGAAACGAAATATGTGGTGACAATTCATGATTTGGCTTTTAAGATATTTCCTGACTATTTTTTGAGGGGCGACAGAAGAAAGCTTAACTTTTTTGCGGATACCGCTATTAAACATGCCGATGGGCTTATTGCTATTTCAGAATCAACAAAAAAAGATATTTTGAAACTTTATCCAAAAACAAATAAAGAAAAGATATCTGTTGTTCACCATGGTTTCGAGTCTGATCTATTTTCAAAACAATACTCGAATGAGGAAATAGACAGTGTTTTAAAAAAATATAAAATCATTAAGAAGGACAGACACCCATTCATTTTGTATGTTGGCGCGATTCAACCAAGGAAAGATCTAGTGACATTGGTCAGGGCTTTCGAAAGAATAAAGTACAGAGATGGTAATGACGGGCTCGAACTTGTTTTGGTTGGTGAGCTAGCATGGAAAGCGGAGAAGACCTTGGTGGCTGTTGAAAATTCTGAATTCAGTAAAGATATTGTCTTAACAGGAAAGGTCAACTTTAAAGATCTTGGGAAAATCTATCAGGGAGCAAATGTTTTTGCCTTTCCTGCTCTGTATGAAGGCTTTGGAATACCTATTTTAGAAGCTTTTGCATCCAAAGTTCCTGTTGTTGTGGCTGACAACTCTTCTCTTGTGGAGGTGGGTGGCGAGGCGGTTCAGAAGTTTGAGGGTGGAGATATCAATCAATTTGCTGATGTTTTGCAAAAAGTGCTCAAAAATTCTATAATAAGAGAAAGAATGATTTCAAAAGGACTTGAAAGAGCAGCACAATTCTCATGGAAAAAATGTGCGCAGGAGACACTTAATGTCTTAAAAAGCGCTTAAAGATGGAAATCAAAAAAAATATACAACTTAAAGACTATTCAACATTCAAAATTGGCGGACCGGCAAAGTTTTTTTGTGAAGTGAGAACAATTGAAGATTTGAGTGAGGCTTTGACTTGGGCTCGTGAAAACAAGCAAAGATTTTTCATTTTGGGAGGAGGAAGCAACATTCTTTTTATGGATAAAGGTTTTGATGGTTTGGTTGTAAAAGTTAACAACGAAGAAATAAAAATTGTTAGCAGTAACGAAAATGGTGTAATTGTTAGCTGTGGAGCAGGGGCAAAATTTTCCAATTTAGTGAAGTTTTCATTGGAAAATAAGTTGTCGGGACTGGAATGGGCCATTGGAGTTCCTGGTGAAGTTGGTGGAGCTGTTCGTGGCAATGCAGGATGTTTTGGTGGTGAAATGAAGGATGTTGTGAAAAAAGTTGAAGTCTTGAAAATCGAGAAAGGGGAAAAAGAAAAAAAGGTAGCTTTGTCGAATCAAGAATGCAAATTTGATTATCGCAATAGTATTTTTAAGATGGATCCGAGTTTTGTGATTTGGGATTGTGAACTGGAATTGAAAAAAGGAGATATCAACAAGAGCAAAAAGGAAATTCATGAGATCATCAAGAAACGCAAAGAGAGACAACCAGCACTTTCCGAATTTCCTTCGATAGGCAGTGTTTTCAAGAATCCCAAAGCAAACCAAGATGTTATCAGACAGTTTGAAGAAGATAATAATGTGAAGTGCAGAGGTGACAAAGTCCCTGCAGGGTGGATTATCGAGCAGTGCGATTTGAAAAAGAAGAGGATTGGCGGTGCTATGCTTAGTGATCAACAAGCCAACTTTATTCTCAATATGGGCAATGCAACAGCAGACGACGTTTTAATTTTGATCAGTCTTGTCAAAATGAAAGTGCGAAACAAATTCAATGTTCAATTGGAAGAGGAAGCGCAGATCGTGATGTGATTTTGTGGAGTTTGATGACTTGGCTGTCATTGTCTCACAAAAATTTTCAGGAACTGGTCGCTCCAGGTAGTTGTGTCCATTCAACAAGGAAAACCTTCTTGTTTGCTGAACATCATGAGTATTTGTATTGCTTTCCACTAAAAATTTATTGTTCACCAACAACAATCAGGTCACATTTGTTTTGAGATCAAATAATTTTCAAAAACTTTTGTACTATAGGATGCAGGAGAGTTAAAAAGTAAAAAACAACAATGCCAATGCGCTATTTTTTTGGTTCGACGAGAGTGAATGAGCAGGAGAAGGAATACTTAACGGAGAAAGTGTTAAGATGTAAAAAATTGCTTAGTAACTATTCCAAGCAGGAACTTTCAGTTGAGGTGGAAGTAGAACAGGATAAAAAGAGTTTTTGGAGAGTTGAAATGATGATCAGAACTCCACACGAGCTTTTTCGAGTGGACAAACGGGATGGAGATTTTTTCAAAGCAGTTGATCTTGTCAGTGATGTTTTGACGGAACAGATTCGCAGAAGCAGAGAAAAGATAAGAGACAGACAGAGAAGAAAAGAGAAGTTGGCAAAAGTAAGATTATAGGTTAAAAAGGATATTTAGACAAGGGTGCTTTTGTAGTGCCTTTGTTTTTTTCTTGATAATCTATTAGTATTCTCATATACTTAAAAAGATATGAATTAAATTTTCTTATTTATATAGCATAAACTATGAAATTTATTGAAAAGCTTTTTGGCGGTGCTCAGAACAAGCAGTTGTCTCGAATGCAAGTTGTTGTTGAAAAGATCAATGAACTTGAACCACAGATTCAGAAGCTGACAGACGAGGAGCTCAAAGAAAAAACCAAACAATTCAAAAAGCAACTAGAAGAAAAGAGGGGCAAAGAAGCGAAGAAAGAACTGGACGAAATTCTCCCAGAGGCCTTTGCCGTTGTTCGTGAAGGGGCTCATAGGGTTATCGGAGAGAGGGCCTACGATACTCAATTGATTGGTGCGATGGTTCTCCATCATGGAAAAATCGCTGAAATGAAAACGGGGGAAGGAAAAACTTTAGCTGCTGTTTTGGCAGTCTATCTCAATGCTCTGACTGGGAATGGTGTTCACGTGATCACTGTGAATGACTATCTTTCCAAACGTGATGCTAATTGGATGGGAAGTATCTATCACTTTCTTGGTTTGTCTACTGCTTGTTTGAATCACGATGTGTCATATCTGTATCAGCCAAAAGTTGTAGATTCCAACGAGGTTAGCGTTGAAATGGAAAATCTCAAAGCAATAACCAGAACAGAAGCATATAAGGCTGATGTTCTTTATGGAACAAATAACGAGTTTGGCTTTGATTATCTTCGTGACAATATGGCTCAGGACTTAGCTCATCTTGTTCAACGGCCTTTGAATTTTGCAATTGTTGATGAGGTTGACTCCATCTTGATTGATGAGGCAAGAACTCCACTTATCATTTCTGCTCCGGACACAGAGTCCACAAGGATGTATCAACAATTTGCTCGCTTGGTTCCAAGACTCAATGAAAATGGAGATTACAACGTTGATGAAAAGCTGAAAAGTGTTGTTTTGACAGCAGAAGGAATATCAAAAATGGAAAAATGGCTTGGAATTGGAAATATATATGAAACATCGAAAGTTACATATGTTCATCACTTGGAGCAGGCTCTCAAGGCTCATGTTCTGTTCACTCGCGACAGGGATTATGTGATAAAAGAAGGGGAAGTTATTATTGTTGATGAGTTTACCGGTCGCATGATGGCAGGTCGTCGCTATAGCGAGGGATTGCATCAGGCAATTGAGGCAAAAGAGAATGTAAAAGTGCAACGAGAGTCTCGAACTTTGGCTACGATCACGTTCCAGAACTATTTCAGAATGTACGAGAAGCTCTCAGGCATGACTGGAACAGCTCTAACCTCAGCTGAGGAGCTTTTCAGGGTGTATGAGCTTGAAGTGACAGAAATTCCAACTAACAAGTCCTTGGCAAGAAATGACATGCGAGACGTTGTGTATAAGTCGGAAAAGGGGAAATTCAGTGCAATTATTGACGAGATCATGCGACTGCACAACGAAGGACGGCCAGTTTTGGTAGGAACAATTGCAATTGAGAAGTCAGAATATTTATCGGCAGTTCTTGAAAAAAGGGGAATTGATCATGAAGTTCTCAATGCTAAAAATCATGAACGTGAAGCACAAATAATTTCTAAGGCAGGACAAAAGGGTGCGGTCACGATTGCAACAAATATGGCGGGAAGAGGAACTGATATCAAACTTGGTGATGGCGTGAGAGAGGTTGGAGGTTTGCACATTCTTGGGACTGAGCGTCACGAAGCCAGACGAATTGACAACCAGCTCAGGGGTCGTGCTGGGAGGCAAGGTGACCCCGGCTCATCACAATTTTTTGTTTCTTTGGAAGATGAGCTCATGAGACGATTTGGAGGAGATCGAATGGGTGGGATCATGAACAAACTTGGTCTGCCAGAGGATCAACCAATTGAAAACAAAATGGTTTCTCGTTCCATTGAATCAGCTCAAGGAAAAATTGAGGGATTCAACTTTGACATGAGAAAAAGGATTTTGGAATATGACGATGTTATGAACAAACAGCGTGAAACTATATACAAGAAAAGAAAAGAAGCATTGGGAAAAGAAAGTGTTAAAGAAGACATTCGCGCAATGCTTGTTGATGAGGTGGAGTCAATAGTTGGAGCGCACACTGCGCTTGATGACGAAGATGAGTGGAACGTTGAAGAGATATCTGAAGAAGTTGAAACGCTTTGTGGTGAGGGTTCTTCTGATGTGCATAAAAAATTGATTGAGATGAAAAGATCAAAAGATTTTTCTCAGAGTGCAGAAAAGAAAAGTGCGATGATCGATCTTTTGGTTGGTCAGGTCAAAAAGATTTATGGTGAAAAAGAAAAAGAGCTTGGTTCTGAGCAGCTTCGTGCTGTTGAGAAAAGTTTGATGCTCAGAACAACTGATAGTTTTTGGATGGATCATCTTGAGCAAATAGAGCGTGTTCGTGAGGGAATTGGTTTCCAGGGATATGGACAGCGTGATCCATTGATAATGTATAAGAAAGAGGCATTCAATTTGTTTCAAGGTCTTCTTGCAAACATCAATCGCACCATTATCAATGCTCTTTTCAAAATTCAGCTAGTGCCTGCTCGGGAAGCGTCAGCACGAACAAGGGTTCCCGAGAATGTTTCATACAGTGGAGGAGAGGAAGCTGGACAATTCGAAGGTGGTTCAGAGGTTAGTGATGGCGGTGCAGAAGCTTCTGCGGTAGAAAGGAAGGAAGCAGCTCCGACAGCACCAATTGTGAATGATGGCAAAAGTGTAGGTCGCAATGATCCTTGTCCGTGTGGAAGTGGGAAAAAGTACAAGAAGTGTCACGGAAAGAACTAGACATTAAGTGAAAATAAAGCAGTTTACTCGTTGACTATTCAAAATCCAGGCGAAAGCCTGGATTTTTGGTTATTCCTTGGAAGATAAAAAAAATAACGTACCGTGGTACGTTATTTTTTTTATTGCGCAAAGGGGGAAAGTTTTCAAATAAAAAAACATTACAAGGAGGTGGTAACTTCACATTTTATTCACAACAATACTTGACAAGTTTTTCTCTGTTATGTTATAGTTGTTTCTGACGTTCAATGAGGTCTGAAAAGGTTTCATTTGAACACACAGGGGATGGAAACAAATGAGGTATATGTTGAATGTGGGAAGCCGCCATAAAAAATATCGATAAGATATACATGCAAAACAAAATCACAGTAACTGAATATTTTAGCGGCTGACAATCAACTCAGATTTGTTTCGACAAGGCCGCTTTGAGAGCGGTTTTTTGATTGAAAAGTTTTGCGCAAGAAGTTCCATAAAAATCAGGAAAAAGAAGATCTAGCAATAGGGGTTGGGCAGACGGGTCGTCGCATTGGCGATACTCGCGAAGACTGCTCCCTCTTTTGGTGGATCTTTTGCACAGTCGACAGGCCATTATGTTTTGTGAAAAAATGAAATGGAACCCTCGGCTCACAACGGATCTCATACTTTGATAATCAAATAGTAGTAGATACATATATCCCATATATATGTATCAAGTAGCAATAACAATAGGTTTGCAAATAGTTAAAGTTCAATCTTTGCTATTTGCTAGTCATGTAGGTAAGGTTACACATGCTGTGTGTGGTGAATGCCTTGGCTTGCACAAGCGATGAAGGACGTAGTAGTCTGCGATAAGCCTCGGGGAGCTGGCAAACAAGCTCTGATCCGGGGATTTCCGAATGCGGCAACGCGCTCTGCTTGCAGAGTATCTGACACTTTCGGGTGTCAGAGGCAAACCCGTCGAACTGAAACATCTCAGTAGGCGGAGGAAAAGAAAACAATTGTGATTCCCCAAGTAGTGGCGAGCGAACGGGGAGCAGCCTAAACCTCGATTTATCGAGGTGTTGCGAGATTTTTATTCCTATTTAATTAGGGCGAAGTAAAATGTATTTCTAGCCGAAGACCTTTGGAAAGAGGCGCCATAGAAGGTAATAGACCTGTAGGTGAAAGAAAGACATCTTCGTGATAATTATTCTCAAGTAAGGCGGAGCTGGTGAAACTCCGTTTGAATCTGGGAGCACTATACTTCCAAGGCTAAATATTGTGCAAGACCGATAGTGAACTAGTACCGTGAGGGAAAGGTGAAAAGAACCCCGATAAGGGGAGTGAAATAGATCCTGAAACCACATACTTACAAAGAGTCGGAGCCCCGCTTGCGGGGTGACGGCGTGCTTTTTGCAGAACGAGCCAACGAGTTACTTTGTGTGGCGAACATAATCCCGTTATGCGGGAGGATGTGTAGTGAAAGCGAGGCTTAATCGCCGACCAACAAGTCGCACTGAGTAGACCCGAAACCGGGCGAGCTACACTTGAGCAGGGTGAACCGCGGGTAACACTGCGGGGAGGCCCGAACCCACCGGCCGTTCAACTCCGGGGGATGACTTGAGTGTAGAGGAGAAATTCCAATCGAGCTCGGAAATAGCTGGTTCTTCCCGAAATAGCTGGAGGGCTAGCGTCAAGAAACTATCTTACGGAGGTAGAGCTACTGGAAGAGTTGATGTGGCTTCGGTCAAGTCTCCTCTACCAAACTCCGAATGCCGTAAGAACTATCTTGGCAGTCAGAACTTGGGCTCTAAGGTCCAAGCTCAAAAGGGAAACAGCCCAGATCGCAATCTAAGGTCCCTAAATCTATACTAAGTGGGAAAGGAAGTGAAGTTACTTAAACAGCTAGGAGGTTGGCTTAGAAGCAGCCATCCTTGAAAGAGTGCGTAACAGCTCACTAGTCTAGCGACTTCGCGCCGAAGATGTAACGGGGCTAAGTATAGTACCGAAGATGCGATTGTCAGTGCTTGCACTGGCGAGGTAGGGAAGCGTTCCTGTCAGCAGTGAAGCGGGTCCGTGAGGAACCGTGGAGCGTCAGGAAGTGAGAATGTTGGCATGAGTAACCGCAATGTGAGTGAGATTCTCACACACCGAAAGTCTAAGGTTTCCTGGGCGATGTTAATCATCCCAGGGTTAGGCGATCCTAAGGCGAGTCCGTGGCACAGGTTCTTTGAGTCAATTTTAAATTTTAAATTTTAAATCAGTTCTCAATGAATTAATTTTCAATTTTCAATTAGTTTTGAATTTTGAGTATTAAGATATTGGAAATTTTTTAGAAATTAGAAATTAGAAATTGCGTTCGAAGAGCGTGTGCTGCGGGGTAGTCGATGGTCAGCAGGTTAATATTCCTGCCCTGCTACATTATTCGATGGAGTGACGCATTCTAGTAGTTCTCCCCGGTTATTGGATTCCGGGAGGGATACTGAGGGCGCTGGATAGGTAAATCCGCCAGCACCAGCCCAAGGTATCTCTGGAAGTTCGCCATTGGCGAGCGAACGAGGGTGAGCAGAGTGCCAGGAAAAACTTCTAAGGTTAGTAATGTAGTATTCGTACCGCAAACCGACACAGGTAGACAGGGCGAGTAGCCCAAGGTGAACGGGAGAACCCTTGTTAAGGAACTCGGCAAAACAGCGACCGTAACTTCGGGATAAGGTCCGCCAACCCCACTTCGGTGGGTTTGGCCGCAGCTAAAGATGCCTGGCGACTGTTTATCAAAAACACAGGTCTCTGCTAACCCGTAAGGGGATGTATAGGGGCTGACGCCTGACCAGTGCTGGAACGTTAACGAGAGAGGTGCAAGCCAATCTCCGAAGCGCCAGTGAACGTCAGCGATAACTATAATCGTTCTAAGGTAGCGAAATTCCTTGTCGGCTAATTACCGACCCGCATTAAAGGCGTAACGACTGGGCAACTGTCTCAACAAGGGACCCGGTGAAATTGCAATGGGGGTGAAGATGCCCTCTACCTACGGCAAGACGAAAAGACCCCGTGGAGCTTTACTACAACTTGGCATTGGATTTGAGATTATACTGCCGAGCATAGGTGGGAGACTTTGAAACACCGTTTCCGGACGGAGTGGAGTCACCAGTGGAATACCACCCTTTATGCTTTTAAATCCTAACCTTGGTCTGATATTTGGACTTTTGGTTGTTCGCGAGTTGAGTAATGAAGGAAGTCTCTCGTTTGGTGCATTTCTTTGTTGGAATCTGTGCTTTTCGCTCATCGTATCTTAAATACGATTTGCTTAATGCTCGATTTTGCCTTGAATTGCACTCAAATGCTTAAACTTCCCAAGTTTAAAAGTTTTCACATTAACTTGAGTGATATTTACTCAATTTGCTGATCAACTAAATCAAAAAGTTCAAATACCAGACCGGGAACAGTGCCTGGCGGGTAGTTTGACTGGGGCGGTCGCCTCCTAAATTGTAACGGAGGCGCTCACAAAGGTTGGCTAGTTCCGGATGGAAATCGGAGCGATAGGGCAAAACCACAAGCCAGCTTTACTGCAAGACGGATATGTCGAGCAGTTACGAAAGTAGGATTTAGTGAACCGACCGTGGCATATAGATGCGCGGAAGATCATCAGATAAAAGTTACCCCGGGGATAACAGGCTAATAGCGCCCAATAGTTCACATAGACGGCGCTGTTTGGCACCTCGATGTCGGCTCATCTCATCCTGGGGCTGAAGAAGGTCCCAAGGGTTTGGCTGTTCGCCAATTAAAGAGGTACGCGAGCTGGGTTCAAACCGTCGTGAGACAGGTTGGTCTCTATCTGCCGTAGGCGTCGCTGCTTGAGAGGATTCTTCCCTAGTACGAGAGGACCGGGAAGAGCGAACCTCTGGTGTATCGGTTGTCACTGCCAAGTGCATTGCCGAGTAGCTAAGTTCGTTTCGGATAACCGCTGAAAGCATCTAAGCGGGAAGCCAAACTCAAGATAAGGCAGCTTGAATCTGGTGGCAGACTACCACCTTAATAGGCTCTAGGTATACGCACAGTAATGTGTTTAGCCGAGGAGTACTAATGATTCTTAGTAACCTTTCCAACTGACCATTTTCATTTAGGTTGATAGGAAAAATTGTATATTTAGCTAGAATATATTGCTTTGGAGTTCAAAAAATTCGCAAATGTATTTAATATACGTAGAGAATTTTTTAAACGAAAAGCATACAGACTGGTTGAAGATGCGGTTTTTAACATTAATCTAAATGTAAATGGTCAGTATACATGGCTTGGCATTTGAGTTTATACTTTTTTGTATAAGTTCTTCCGCCGGGCTAAATGACTAGCAATTAAGAAAGATTGAATGAGTTTATATCAAAAGTAAGCTCTTAATTAGATAATTTTGTCTTGGTGGTCCTTGTGGGATGGGTACACCTGTTTCTCCGCTCAAGAAGTGGCGGACAGATATCCCTATATCGTTTTCACTGTGCTTGGTGCTTTTTGCGGAGTGGGTACACCTGTCCTACTTCGTTTCGTCAAGACGGAACTACGAAGGATAAATTTCCATCCTTTACCACGTACCATTTAAATTCAGTGTCCTTGGTATCTTTTGCGAGAGGGGTACACCTGTTTCCATCCCGAACACAGAAGTTAAGTCTCTCAGCGCCGATGGTAGTCGTAAGGCAAGAGTAGGTCGGTGCCAAGGACAGTGGATTTAAATATCAAATGGTATACTGTGGCGAACACAGAAGTTAAGCACTCTGGCGTTGATGGTAGTCACAAGGCAAGAGTAAGTCAATGCCAAGCACAATGCAAACAAGCTGAGCCGACTTGTCTTGCCAAAGCCAAAGCGAAAGCGTCGGCGGGTGGTAGCCTCAAGGCAAGAGTAGGTTGTCGCCAAGACAAAGTCATCCCATCAAGGGGTGTTTTTTTGATTTGAGCCATTTTTAATGCTATAATTAAGTATTAAATAAAATGTTAAGAAAGTAGCATGGCACAAAGAGATGTTAAGAGATTTTTTATACTGATTGTTTATTTTCTTTTTCTTTTTCTTTTCTTGTTTGTCGTTTATTTTTTGTTTAAGGCAGATCCATCTTGTTTTGATGGAAAGCACAATCAGGGAGAAGATGCAACTGATTGTGGTGGTCCATGTGTTCCTTGTTCTGAGATAATAAAGCTTCAGCCGATTAAAATCGAGTCTGTTGAATGGATTCATGATATAGAAAATAAATATGATGTGGTTGCAGAAGTGGTCAATCCAAATGATGTGTTTGGTGTTGTGATGGTTCGTTATCAGGCAAAAGTGAAAAATGGATCAGAGGGAATGTCTTATGAAAGCAAGTGGCAGGAGAGTTTTATTTTGCCAGGAGAGTCTAAATATCTTTTTGTTCAAGGGTTTGAAATAGATGCTTCGTTGGGTGATTCTGCGAACATTGAAGTTATAATTGACGAAGACTCTGTTGTTTGGGAAAAATTTAAAAGCTATGAAGAACCAAACTTGATCATAAACAATCCAGGCTATGAAGAAGTTAGTGGGGGTGGTGTTGGTTTTGGAAGAGCATTTGGCACAATCATCAATCGAAGTAATGTTGATCTTGAGATTGTTCGAGTGAAAGTTTTGCTGTTTGATGACAAAGGCAAACTTCTAGCAGTCAATTCTCAGATCATGAATACATTGACAGCAGGAGAATTTAGGGATTATGTAATAAATTTCCCACACCGTTTTCCTGGATCTGTTTCCAATGTTAAGGCTTTTCCAGAGTCAAATCCTTTTGATTCAGAAAACTACATTCGTGTTTATGGAAGGCCAGATAAGTGGGACGAGAGGTAGACTGATAAAACAAAAAGAATAGAAAAGAGGGAATTGTTGCAATAAAGATTTTTTGTTTGACATTTTTTCAAAGTGAGTGTATTCTTTGAGTATAAAAATACAAGTTGAAAACCGCCGAAAGGCTGTTTTTTAAACCAAGAAACTGTCTAAAAAGCTCATTTTCTGTTACAAATCTCAGGTTCCGGCTACAAATTGTTCATTGCTTGTTGGTGTATAATTATACAATCTCTTTGCAATTCACAATTTTTGCACGGAATCTGGAATTTTCACGACGAAAGAGGCTTATCAGACAGTTTCTGATCAAAAAAGATATGAATAAAGCAATATCGTTTGTAAAAGAGGCCTATGTGGAGCTCAAAAAAGTAAATTGGCCATCAAGAAAGCAAACAATCAACTATACTTTGGTTGTTATTGGTGCAAGCATCGCAGTTGCCGTTTTTCTTGGAATCCTTGATATGTTTTTTTCTTCAGTTATTGAGAAATTTTTGCTTTAAGCCTTTTTTGAAGATAAGAGTAAAAAATAATTTTTTATGTCATGGCAAAACAAACGCAACATCATGGACGAGCATGGTATGTGCTACACACATACAGTGGGTATGAAGACACTGTATCACGTAATCTCAAGCAAAGAATAGAATCTATGGGCATGCAAGATAGAATTTTTGATGTGATGGTTCCCAAGGAGAAGAAGATAAAAATCAGAAATGGAAAACGCTATGTTGTCGAAGAAAGGATATTTCCTGGATATGTGCTGGTGAACATGGTTGTGACTGATGACTCTTGGTATGTGGTGAGAAACACTCCAAACGTGACGGGATTCATCGGAATGGGAACGACTCCAACTCCTGTTAATCCCAAAGAGATTGGCGGACTCAAGAAAAGAATGGGTGTTCAAGAGCCTAAATACAAAGTTGATGTTGCTAAGAATGATTCAGTGAAGATTATTGACGGACCTTTCAAAAATTTCGAAGGTAAGGTTGACGAAGTTGATAACGAGAAAGGGAAAATTAAAGTGTTAGTGAGTATTTTTGGAAGAGAAACGCCTGTTGAGCTTGATTTTTTGCAAATCAAGAAAGTATAAAGAAACATCAGTAATTCAAATTAGTTAATAACAAGAAAATGGCAAAGAAAGTAGAAACTATTATCAAATTGCAAATCAGAGCAGGTCAGGCAAATCCAGCGCCTCCAGTTGGTCCTGCATTGGGTCAGCATGGCTTGAATATTCAAGATTTTTGCACAAGATTCAATGATGCAACAAAGGAACTGGGTGGAGATGTTATTCCTGTAGAAATTAGCGTGTATGATGACAGAAGTTTTGATTTTGTGCTCAAGTCACCACCAGCAGCAGAGCTATTGAAAAAAGCCGCAAACGTGAAAAAGGGCGCAGCAAACCCGCTGACCGATAAGGTGGGAACAGTCACAAAGGAACAAGTCAGAGAAATTGCCGAAAAGAAAATGCAAGATCTGAATGCGAATGACACCAGTGCCGCGATGAAGATTGTTGGAGGAACTGCTCGATCAATGGGGATAAAGGTAGAAGAATAATTAATATAATAACAAGTGGGAGCTCGAGCAATTTATTTGACCTAGCGCAGACCACTAAAGATAATGAGAAGAGGAAAAAACTACAAGAAAGCGCAGGAATGTTTTGAGCAAATCAAAGCATATTCTGTCGATGAAGCACTTGAGATTTTGTCGAAGTTTCCAAAGACGAAATTTGACGAATCTGTCGAAGTTCACGTTAGGTTGAATCTTGATTCAAAAAAATCAGATCAGCAAGTAAGGGGAACTGTCAATCTTCCTCATGGAACTGGCAAAACACTTCGTATCGCTGCCTTTACTGAGACTCAGGTAACAGAAGCGAAAAAGGCTGGTGCCGATTTGGTTGGTGGTGAGGAACTGATTGAAAAAATTAGCAATGGTAAAGTGGATGATTTTGAAGTTGCTGTTGCAACTCCCGAAATGATGCCAAAGTTAGCGAAAGTTGCCAAAATTCTTGGACCGAAAGGCTTGATGCCAAATCCAAAATCAGAAACAGTAGGACTGAAAATTACTCCAATGATAGAAGGTCTCAAAAAGGGAAAAGCAAGTTTCAAGAATGATAATGGCGGAAATATTCATCAGGTTGTCGGAAAAAGATCATTTGATGTGGGGCAATTAAAAGAGAACACCGAAGCTTTTTTGAAGAGCATACGAAAGATGAAACCAACAGCAGTTAAAGGGAAACTAATAAAGAAAGTAACTGTTACTGCAACGATGAGTCCATCAATAACAGTTAAAGCTTAAACTATCCAAAACCATGGCACAAGATTTTCTTATCACAATGAAATGTACAAAGTGTAGCAACAGAAACTACTACACTTACAAAAACAAGAAAAAGATTCAAGAGAAACTTGAATTGAAAAAGCATTGTCCAAAATGCAAAGCACATACGATTCACAAGGAAACTAAGCTGAAAAAATAAGTATAGTTGATTTTAAGCAACTTGAGCGGGAATAATTTAGACAACGTCCATGCGGGTGTCGTATAGTGGTAATACGTCGGTCTCCAAAACCGATAACGGGGGTTCGATTCCCTCCACCCGTGCAGAAAGACAAAAGCCATTCCTTCAGGGATGGTTTTTGTCTTGTGTTCAAGAGGGAATCGAACGGGCAACAACGAGTCGTGAGCGGAGGCGAACAGATGAGTGCCGCCGGAAGCGGACGAGCTTTCGGCGTTGCCCTGGACAACGATCTCGCCTTGGGGCGGGAGAGGCGAAATTCCCTCCACTCGTGCATTGAAATTCGAACTGGAAAGAGACTTGGAAAAGGTCTCTTTTTTGATTCTAATTTTTTAGAGAATAAAAAAACTGTCTTAATGCAATTGTGCCAAAACGGTTTTTGGTTCAAGATTGAAAAATTAGACTCTTTTAAGTATAAATTCTTTGAATTTCAGAAGGGCGATTTTTCGCATGGATATTTCATTCTTTTCGTCCGCGGTCATTTCGGCGTATGTTTTGCCATGGCCATCAGGAATGAAAATTGGATCATATCCGAATCCGTTTTCTCCTTTCAGGGATTCCGATATTTCTCCCTTGATAGTTCCGGTGAAAGTGAATACCCCGGTTTGGTCAGCATAGGCGATACAAGTGCAAACCGAAGCTTTGCGATTTTTCTCGCCGGAGAGAATCTTGAGAATACCTTCAGGCTTGAGATTGTCCAAAAACCATGTGACTAATGCGCCTGGCAGTCCATTGAGAGTATCAATGCTCATCCCGGTATCATCAACAATAACAGGTGAATTGGTCAACTTGAAAGCTGATAACGCCTTTACTTTGGCGACTTCTTCCACATCCAGCGATTGGATTTCAAGAATATCCAGATTCTTTGTTGACACGTCAAGTCCAGTTATTGCCACAACCTCTTCGGCTTTTTTGTTGTTTCCGGTGATAAATAAGATTTTTTTCTTCATAATGTGTTTCCTTTTCTTATTATCTTGAATTGTATTTGCAATAAAGCTTCTTGTCAAAACGGATAAGTTTAATGTGCTTGTTTCTTTGATCTGCTCCAGTATTTTCTTGCCAGCCTGTTGTTCTAACTAACCTCTTTTTCGTTTTGACACTAACAGTTTTGTTGATATACTAGATAAGTATAAAAATGCCTTATTTATGAAGATATTGGACAGGATAAAACTTGATAGATTTTTCTTCTTGGGGCTTTTTGTTCTTTTCAGCGTTTTCGCAAATCAATATGTCAATTTTGTTCGTTGGCAAGATCCTTTAGAGATTCTTTGGTTTTGTGATATGACTGCAGTTTTTTTAGGTGCCGGTCTCATTTTCAGGAGTAAAAAAATTGTAACTCTGACTTTGGTCATGGCCATCCCAGCTCAATTTTTGTGGATTGTAGATTTCTTTTTGGAGCTATTTGGTGATGGAATGGGAAGAACTGCTCAGCTCTGGAGTTATGGAGATGTAGTTTTTTGGTTTTCTGTCAATCTTCATGCTGTTCTTATCCCAATTTCTTTTTATGCTGTTTGGAATCTTGGTTTTGATAAAAAAGTTTTGGGATATGTTTTGGTTTATGTTTTATTATTGTTGGTTGTAACGTATTTAATGACAGAGCCAGTAGAAAACAGGAATTGTGTTTTCTATGGATGTGATTCTACTGATCCAGGAAGTGGATATTTGAGATACTTTGTTTTTGATTTTCTTATTCCCTGGCAACTTATTTTCATCGCTAGCTTCATTGTTCAAAAGAAAATCTTTTCTTTGTTGAAGAAAGACAAAAAGATTTAAGAGTAGGAGTATTATATAAACATGAAAAAACTTATACCTCTATATATTGTGACTTTCGTAGTTGCTTTTTGTTCTCTTATGTATGAGCTGATTTTGGGTCAGACTCTGAGTGCTTTTTTGGGCAATACTGTTTTGCGTTACAGTGTGACAATTGGTTTATACATGATGGCTATGGGATTTGGTGCGATGTTTGCAGAGGGAAAATTTACTGAAAAATCGAAGGAAAGCTTCATGAAAATAGAGCTAGCACTAACTGTTTTTGGGGGTTTTGTTGTTGTTATTTTCTTCTATTTGAGCTATTGGATCGGTGCAGAAGTGCTCTTTTCCTTCATTGTTCACAGTTTGATCATAGTAATTGGTGTGCTCACTGGTTTTGAAATACCACTCTTGATTGAAATGATGAAAGATTCGAGTAGCAAGGCTGAGGTTCAGGTTCTCGGCGTTGATTATCTAGGCGCATTTGTAGCTTCTTTGGTTTTTGCTTTTTTGTTCTACCCGAAGCTCGGATTAGTTAGTGCTGCGTTTATCACTGGAATTTTCAATGCTCTTGCCGGTCTTTTGGTTTTCTTCAAGGTAAAGGCAAAAAATGACAAGCGAATAACGATGCGCAAGATCGCCTATTTCCAAGGTGCTTTAGTTTTGATTCTTCTTTTTTTTCTTCTTAACTCTGACACAATAAATAAATGTTTAATCGAGAGTTATTTAAATAAATAGTTATATGTCCAAGAAACTTCTATTGATATATTTCGTCACCTTCGTTGTTGCGGCTTGTAGCATTCTTTATGAGTTGTTGCTTGCGAATTCTATTTCTCTTATCGCGGGAAGCACAGTTGTTTGGTATAGTGTAACGATAGGTGTCTATTTAGGGGCGATGGGCGTTGGTGCTTTTTACAAAGATAAGATATTTGCTGATACTGAGCTATCACAAAAGCTGTTCAATATTGAAGTGATTCTGTCAATTCTGGGAGGGATGGTTGCTGCACTTGTTTCGTTGTCGTATTCTCTTAGTGTCTATTTTATTTCTCTTTATTGGGGCCAAATGGCAATTGCCTTTTTCTTTTTTATGGGTATTACCTTGGTTTTTGCAGTAGGCTTTCTTTCTGGAATTGAATTACCGCTCTTGATGGAGATTGGGAATGATCTTAATAAAGGAAAAAGAAGGATTTCGAACAGAATTCTTGGCGCTGATTATTTTGGTTCGTTGGCCGGTGCTGTGCTTTTCCCTATTGTTCTTGTTCCAAATTTAAGTAGCTATCAAATTGGTTTTATAGTGGCACTGGCAAATGTTGTCATGGCTCTTGTTGTTTTGCTTTCCTTAGCGAGAAAAAAAAATAACACATCTTCTCGCAAAATAATTGGGTTAATTGTTTTGTTTGTTTTGGTCTTTGGTCTTTTTCGCAGTTGGCAAATCGAACAGTTTTTTGCAAAAAAATACTACTATTATCTTGATGCAGGGGAGAGTTTTGGAGCTATTTTTTCAAAAATGAAAGATTATCCAGACATTGAGAGGATTCGTTCACCATATCAGCAAATAGACATTATGGAGCCAGTCGAGTTCGGTCCTTCTGATTTTCTGGTTGGTTCATATTTTAACTATGAGAGCAATAATGATATCATTGACGAACGAATGGTATTTCTTAATGGTGATTGGCAATTTGCTACATATGTGGAAAGGGTCTATCATGAATATTTTGCACATGTTCCAATGGGAGTTTCTGAGAATGTACCAAAAAAAGTACTCGTGCTTGGTGGTGGTGACGGGATGTTGATCCGTGAGCTTTTGAAATATTCCGAGATTGGGGAGATTGTGCATGTTGAGCTTGATGGAAAAATGATCGAGTTGGCAAAACAGCATCCGATCTTGAGCACTGCTAATAAGAATTCACTTCACAATGAAAAAGTGGACACCATTGTTGATGACGCCTTTCGCTATGTCAAGAGAACTGAAAGAGAATTCGACGCCATTTATATAGATTTTCCCGTACCAGCAGACTATAATATTTCAAAGGTTTATAGCAGGGAGTTTTACTTTTTTGTTGAAGACTGTTTAGCTGATGATGGTTTTCTTGTGATGTATGCGCCTGGTGTGGGATCATTTTCTGATTTCAACGAGGAAGGAAAGGTTATCCCAAATGAAGAGCTTTCACCTTGGTTTCAGTATTATCACACACTCAAATCTGCGGGATTTCAGACTATAGTTCCTTATCTTTCGCTCTTGGAAGTTGACAATCCAAACGCTTGGGAGGTCGCTGGCGAGCTTGTGGATATCCAGGAAGCAGAGGTAAACAAAGGAAAACCGATCGAAGAGATCAATGGATTGACTGAGGAGGAGAGATGGGGGAGAATTGAAAAGATGGTGCGTGCCCATGTGCTGAGTTTGGCTGAGAGCTTCATAATTGCCAGAAAAGATGAGGTTCATGTGTTCGGAGTTCACGAACATGATGTTGAAACGATAATCGGTCCCAAGAGGATTCATCTTGCCTTCGATGTTCCGTTCACTAAGGATGAGGAAGTGAACTGGAGATATGTGAATTCGATAATGAAACCAACGTTACCCCATTTTTCTGTTTGGAGAATTCGTTTTCCATACAAGATCAACTGACATCGAAATGCTTGAAATAATTTGAGAGAGTGCTATGATGGACTGATGCAAAAAAGAAACTTGAAAAATTGGAGCTTACAAGAAATCAATCAAAGTGGCACAAGGAGGACAATATGTCTATCGAACAGAAGTATCCGTCAAACGTGACGGCGAAAGGGATGGTGTACTTTTTTATTTTAAAGAACGTTATTTGTCGATTAGTTTGTTGGTTGTGGGTCAGAAAGATAAGTGGAATTGAGAAAATTCCTCGAAGAGGTCCATTTCTGATTGTGTGCAATCACCAATCTCATCTCGACTTCATGGTGCTCACATTTGCATTCAGATCGATCAGATTTTTGTCTAGTTTTATCAAGGATGCATACCATGATGTTCCGTGTTTAGATTTCTTTTTGAAGGAGTTGGCTCAGATAAGAGTTGACAGAAACAACAAACTGAAGTCTATAGATGAGGCTATCAGAGTTCTAAGTGAGAATCATGTTGTTGTTATTTTTCCGGAAGGAACCAGAATAAGATCAGGAAAAATTGGCAAATTTTATCGAGGGGTTGAGCTAATTATTAAAAATCTTCCTCATGTTCGCATTGTTCCTGTAGGGATCAGCGGAGCAAGAAAGATTTGGTCGCCAAAACATCCATGGCCCAACTTCTTTGGTGGAAGGCAAATAACCTTTTCTGTTGGAGACGCAATGGAATTGACTAACTTTGAAGAAATGGACGCAAAACAATTTGCTGATAATGTCAGAGGAGCGGTGATTTCTCTTGTAAAATGAATAGTTTCGTGTTTTCTAAATAGAGCCCCTGGCAGAATCAATGTCAGGGCTCTTTTTATTTCCTAAAAAGGTTTAGAACAGCTTTTTTTGTATAAACATAACAAAGACAAAGGTCGAGGGTATAGTCCTTGACAAAACATTGAAAAAATGATATAATAATGCAATTACAATGAAGATGGGCAGAAAGTGGACTTTCCTTTTGAAAAGCCAAAATCATGCGAGGTCTTTGTTGTAAAGTAGCTTGAAAATTTATTAACCACTCAAATCTACGCTCACGTGGTACTAGCCACTCACGAGCACAGAAAAGGAGGAAACCAAATGGCAGAGAAGCATTCACTTTCTAGGTTGAAGGATTTTTCTGGTCCGATCACTAAACCATTCATTGAGAATGGTCGGTGGTGTGGCGTATTTATTGCAACGCTTGTTGAGACAGCAAAGCAAATGAGTCCCAACAAGGCGAAAAATGCAGCATATGAACTTTGTGTCAATGAATGTTTGCATCGAAAAACAGCAGACCACTTTTCTAAATCTTGCAGATTTCTGGCAATCTTAAGAAGAGATTATCCTGTTGATTTCTATCAAGTGATTGGTGAAGAAGAATAGTTCCAATCTCACATCTACGCTCACGAGCAATTATTGCTCAAGAGCACGGAAAAGGAGAATGACATGAAAATAATTCAAAAAAGCTTGCTCGTCAGTTTACTCATTATAACAGGTCTAGTCGTGTTTTCGGTCATTTCGTTTTTGTTGAAAGACTGGTATCTGTTCGGAGGGTCTTCATTCTTAGGACTGGTAACTCTATATTTGACAATTTTCAGAGTGAAAGATGTCTTCATCGCTATTCCCTCCAGTATATTTGTTGGTCGGATAAGAGGTTTGGACGAAAATAGCTTTTCCATTCCGATCGGAAAACCTTATAAGGAGGGTATCCACTTAAAGCCATTTTGGTGGCGACTGACTTTCGAGTCACGGAGTGTCAAGCAATTGAAAATTGACAAGCAAGAATATCAGGTTGGTTCTGGCGGAACTGTTCTGGTCAGTGGGCTGGTTCAGTATCGAGTCTCAGATGTCACAGGGTATCGGGTTGCGGAAATAGGCCAACAAGAAGTGGTCGATGGAATCTCTTCCGAGGTTGACCAAATCATCATCAAATGCCTGGGAAGAATCCTCTCTGCTGATGATGTCGCAAAAGGGGATGGGGGTGCTTTGGAAGGTGAAACCAAAATGTCTCTGGATATAGAAGCGAGTGGAGAGGTGAATGTTTTTTCTGGTATTGACATCGCTATCCAATCCAAGGCAAAACTGAACATAGAATTGGAAGTGCAGTTTGGAAAAATGGAACTTGACAGTCAAGGCAGAACCAGGAGGCTCTTCGCTCATGATGTTGCATACGCCGAACAAAGCTATGGAGTGGAAATCCTCAAGGCTAGAATCGACAAGATCGACCCGATCGATGAGATCAAAAAAAGTCGGGACAATATCCAGGTTGAGAGGTATGAAGTGCGTAGTGAAAAAATTCAGATTGCACACTTTGCAAACAGAGTGGAAGAAACGAAAGATAAACTCGGAATTGAAACCGAGAGGGCGATTGAGATTGTTATGCTCAACATGAAGCTCACCACCAAAGACATCAAACAATTTCAGGTTGATGGCGTTGCCGGATTGGCGACGTTGGTCGAGAGTTTTCTCAAGAACAAAGGAGGTAAATTATGAGCAGCATAATTATTAGTTGCATGTTTGTTCTTGTTGCTATTGGGCTGCTCATGTGGGGCAGAAACTGGAGCAGTTCCGGAGGACTGTCGGTGCTAGACAGAATTAAGAGACTGGGAAGTTTTGTTCGTGTACCCAGTTTTATAAAAAAACTGTCACCGATCAGGATAATCAATTTATTTATTGTTGCTGGGTCAGGTGTCATTTTTTTTGGGGGTGTTGCTTACATTCTAAGTGACGTCGGAGGCGTTGATTTGTTTGATGCCACCGAGAAGGCAGCACAAAGGGCTCTGGGTAGTAAACCCGCAGCTCAAACAACTCCTGAGGTTCAAATCGACCTGGCAAACCTATTCGATTTGAGCCAAGAGCGTCGAATGTTGACGCTCAACTGTAGGTATCAAAAGGTCATTTTGACGAGTGACCTGAAGATCCAAGCAACGGGTGGCAAGACATATGCGCTGTTTGGGTCTGAAGATACAGGGATAGCCAAGGTAAAGCTTGCAAACCTTGGTTATCAAAAAGTTGAAGGGCGACTGGAACGGACAAACACGTTCCTCGTTCTTCGCAGAGGAAGTATAATTGACTTCCTCGAGGGCGACAGAACTATAAATTTCGTCGCTTCCGGGGGTCACAAGGTGTATCTTGTGCCAAAAACACAAGGTGCATCTATTGTCTTTTCCTACAAGGAGTTCAAAGGACCCGTGTAGGAATGAAAAAGAAAAGCTCACCTAGCGCAGCGACGCCGGGTGAGTTTTTTTGTTGGAAAAACTTGTTTTATGAAAGAAGATATTCGATGGTGTAGACAATAATCAGTGCGCCACACACAATGGTGACGGCAATGATGGAATAAACAAAATTATGCTTGGCATTCTCTGCCATGGATGTGCTTCCGAAAGAAAGAAGATACTGAATTCCAGTTACGATGAAGCTGATGATGGAAAGCATCAAGAATACGATTAGAATCCAACCAAGAACTGTTGTTGTTACAGTTATGACGGGATTTACTCCTCCAGGATCAGGCAAGCCTGTTCCGTTTGGAATTGCAACAGCGTGAACTGGGCTGAAAAATCCAAAGACTCCTGCTGTCAGCAAAAAAATAAAGGAAAGTGTGACCAGTGAAAGAAGTTGTTTTTTTCGCATTTTTTTGTTTTGTTTTTTTAAACTAAGTCCGCAACGAGTCTGATGATTGAATATGATCCAATTGCAACGGCAAGGCCAATAATGGAATAAACTATCCATTTTTTTGCTCTGCCTGTAACATTTGGGTCTCCGCCAGACAAAATCAACATGAGACCAGAAGCAACAAATGCTATGACTGCCAGATATGTCAAAACCAGGAGCAACCAAAGCATTATTCTCAGGAAGATTGAATCAACCATTCCTGGCATTCCCAAACCTAAGAGAGTGAATACTGTGCTGAGAAATGGAATTCCAATCAATGTTGCTATTGTTATGACAATAGAAAGTGAGGCAAGGGCAACAGCCAAACCGAAAATTGCATAAGTGATCCATCGTTTGGCTCTGCTGGCAAGGTCAGCATTCCCTCCTGAGATGATAAGCATTATACCTGCTGCAACAAATGCCATAACAGATAAAAGTGTAAGAACTGAAAACAACCATAGTAGAACAGTTATAAGCACAAGCAAAAAGTCGGTTGTTGGTAGCATGGATGTGTTCGTGGCAAGGTTTAAACCCGTGTTCCACTGAGCGGAGGCTATGAAAGGTATTGCTAGAAGCGACAGAATGGATGATCCTATCAAAAGATTACTAAGTTTTTTTTGTATCTTTTTCATGAAAAAGAGTTTAGTGAGTTATTTTAATTTAAAAAATGTTTAATTACATTGATTATCACATAACCTACAAGAGAAAGGATTATTCCCACTAAGGAAGCCATTCCAGTTTTTCTTGCTCCACCGAGAACATTCTCATCTCCTCCTGCAACGATGAATTTTATTCCAGAAAAGACAAGTCCTATAAGTGAAGAGAGGAACAATAGAGCAAGAAATACATTCATTGCATCAGTAACTGTGTTAAAAGTTTCTCTTCCCTGAATTGAAAATTCAGAAGGAGTTTCTTTTGGTTGTTCGACAAACTGTGCGTGCGTTAATAATGGAACAAACAAAAAAGCACAAGAAAAAAGAAGTATTTTTGTTTTCATAGAAGAAAGTTTTGCTGGTTTTTTGTAATTTTTTTGATTTCGACAAAGACATATTTACTTCATTTTAGCAAACCAGAGTCAAAATAACAAGCCTCGTAAAGAGGCTTGTTATGTGAGATAGTCTTCCTAGGAAGAAGATCTTTATCTGCCTTGGACTGTTGTAGAAAGTGTTTCAGCAACAAAGCGAACTACGATGTAACCTAACAATGCAACAACAATTCCAATGATTGAATAGGTGAGCCACTTTCGAGCATCGTCTGCTCGATCTGATCCACCTGCTGTAACGAACATGATTCCAGAAATGACGAATCCAATTACAGCAACGAAGGTCAAGATCAAAAGCAACCATTGCAAGACAGTAAAGATAATGCCGGCTATGGTAGAGTTCTGTAGTGCTGTTGTGCCTCTGTCTCGATCAACGTCAAATTGAGCGCCAACCAAAAGAGGAGCTCCCATTACCAAAGTTGCAACTCCAAAGGCCATCAATTTTTTTGTACTAAGTTTCATTGTAACACCTCGCTTTCTAGATTTATTTTTATTTTTCGGATATAAAACTTGACTTGTCCGAATGTTATTTACTTCATTTTAGCAAACCAGAGTCAAAATAACAAGCCTCGTAAAGAGGCTTGTTATGTGAGATAGTCTTCCTAGGAAGACTATCTTTATCTGCCTTGGACTGTTGTAGAAAGTGTTTCAGCAACAAAGCGAACTACGATGTAACCTAACAATGCAACAACAATTCCAATGATTGAATAGGTGAGCCACTTTCGAGCATCGTCTGCTCGATCTGATCCACCTGCTGTAACGAACATGATTCCAGAAATGACGAATCCAATTACAGCAACGAAGGTCAAGATCAAAAGCAACCATTGCAAGACAGTAAAGATAATGCCGGCTATGGTAGAGTTCTGTAGTGCTGTTGTGCCTCTGTCTCGATCAACGTCAAATTGAGCGCCAACCAAAAGAGGAGCTCCCATTACCAAAGTTGCAACTCCAAAGGCCATCAATTTTTTTGTACTAAGTTTCATTGTAACACCTCGCTTTCTAGATTTATTTTATTTTTATTTTTAACACAACTTTTTTGTTTTCTAAAAAAATAATGCGATTTGCCTGACGAGGATTAATGATCCTGCTGCAATTGCTATCCCAATTATTGAATACTTCATTGCCTTTTTTGCATTCTCTGCCTGAGTAGTTCCTCCTGCAGCAGCCAAATACATGATGCCACTGACTGTTAGGCCGATTATAGCAAGCATGCCCAAAATTGACAATAAAAAGGAAAGTGCTCTTGTGACAATTTCTGCGATTGTTGGTGCGGCCGAAAGGTTGGTGGGAATTGTTGTAGTTGGGCTACCATAGATGATTATTTGGATTTCTCGCAGAAAAGATGGTCCCGCCATGGCAAGCGCAAATCCAACAATAGCTCCTATCATGCACATTTTCGCAGCTGTGACCAGGGATGAGTTTCCTGCTGAAGAAATATAGAGAACTCCCGCAATGACAAGAAATAAAACAGAAAGAAAGGCGATGACTCCTTGTAGATGTGAAAGAATTGACTGGAAAAAGCCGGTTATTGTTCGATTTGCCATGAAATTAAATGACACAGAGGCATGTGCAAAATCACTTGTAAAGAAAAGTGCACTAAACAAAAAAGCAAAGGATGATATTCCGATAATTGTCTTTCTTTTCATAAAACAGTTTTTATATTTCTGATTTAATTATAACACATAATTATCCAGGTAAACAAAAGGAGAGACATGCTCCTTTTTTAACTTAGTAGTGCAATTACCTGTTTGAGGATGATCAAAGAAGCTCCCGCTATGGTTACTGCAAGGATGCTATAGAACATCATGCGCTTGGCAGTTTCGGCGCGCGATGTGTCGCCACCAGCAGAAATATACATTATTGCAGAAACAACGAATCCTATAGTTGCTAAGACTCCAATGATTGTAAGAGCAAAGTTCATGATATTCTCAATGATTGTTGCAACAGGGGTCGCTGTTGAGATCAAACCGGGTCCTCCACCAACTCCACCCGCAGCTATATCCCTGATTTCTCTGAGCAACGATGGGGCGGCAACTGCAATCGCAAAGCCAACAAGTGCAAAAGTGATGATTGTTTTTGCCAAAGAGACTTGACTTGAATGTCCACCTGATGTGATATAAACAACACCGCCAATCACAATCATAATCACGGCTAACCAACCAACAATGCCCTGAACACTGGCTAGAAAATTTGACAGAAGACCGGTGAAACTGTTGACTGTTAGTGGGTTTGGATAGTTTGGTCCAGCGATTGCAAGTGCTTCATTGAGCGGTATTGAAATCAAGATCAAAGAGAAAACAAAAACAAGAAAAGCGCTCATGGGAAGAATCTGTTTTGTTTTTCTGGATAGCCAGATAATTTTCATATTTTTTTGTTATGGAGAAATATTTTGATTGTAAGATGTCAAAATGCACTAGTTGTACTGCAGGTAAAAGAATACCAATTAGCACCTCTTCCTAACATTGAATTGCTGTCCGGATTGGCTGACATAAAAAGCAGAAGAGCATATACGATTAACCAGCTTAAGAGAAAAATTGCAAAGCCAGTCAAGGTTTTGGTTATTACTCCTTTGGCAATTGATTTAAGATTGGTATTTCCAGAAGAAATAACATAGGTGACACCACCCACCGTTAACAAAAACAAAGAAGCAATGATCAGTAGAGAAAGTAACAGATCGTATATATTTTTCACTAAAATGATGAAATGACAAAGAGTACACGATTGCTGTCCTTCTGCTCCTGCACAGCTGTTGCGCATACCACATGGTACAAGTGGATCATTCAGTGTCCAAAATCCGAAACTTGTTCCTTCTGATGGGCATTGAGCGGAGACAATTTGTGGATGCAAAAGAAACAAACAGAAAGAAAGAACGATCACAAATGAAATGAAAAGTGAGGAAAGTTTAGTTTTTTTTGTAGATGTCATTTTTCTAGGTAGCTGTCTTTAATAATTAGGGCATCAAATCTCGAAGATGCTGTGTCCAGGGCGTCGAGAGATGAAGCTTTTCCTGAAGTGACTTCATCGATCATTTCAACGAATATCTCTTCTACTGCTGAGTCGTCAGGTTGTTTCCATGTTTTGGCGGTGAGCGACTGATTTGCAAAAACTTCAAAAAACACATCCTCCTTTTGTTCTTCTACAAGGTCTCTTCTCGCTGCAGGTTTATTTGTTTTTTCAAGATAGTGCTGGGTTGCGTCAAATGTTTCACCAGCCAATGGAGGCAGAGTTACGAACTTGATATAGTCCCAAGCAGCTGCAATGCGTTCCTCGTTGGTATAGTTTGCTTCTGCTGGAATTTCTCTATTTCTTGTAACTGCCATTCCCCAATACACACCATAATTAACTTTATTGTCTAGATCGAGTTGGGGGACTGGAGCGACGTCGAAATTAAGTTTTGGATCACTTTTGTTGAGGCGGTCTTTCCAGTATGAATAGTTGATCATCATAGCAACACGACCGAAGCGGAAACTGTCAATTGAATAATCCATTTTTGTATTCCATGTGTATACTTCAGAGCTTGCTTGTGAGAACTGAGTGTAGAAATTCAGAGCGTTCACACCTGGATTTTCTGTTCCATGATTTGAAACGTTTATTGCTGAGAAGTTTTTGTCTCCTCTATTCATTTTTGAGCCACCCTGCATCATCATCAACATTAAAATGTCAGATGACCTGTTGATAGCACCAGGATCTTTAGATCTTCCAAGCGCAATGGCCGAGCGTTCAATGTTACCATATTGATCGATCTTTGTTATGATCTTGGTTTGATCTCTGACTTCGCTCCATGTTTTTGGAGGTGAACTGATGCCTGATTGATTGAGCAAATCTTTGTTGTAATAAAGTGCAAGGGTGTCGTTATATAGTGGCATTGCATAGATCTGGTCGTCTTTCACAAAGTCTTCATAAGAGACATCAACAAATGAATTTTTGAACAGTGAAAGTTGTTTCTCGGACTCAGGAAGAGAAATGATCTTTTCTGAATGTTCAGGAAGCCAAGCACTGTTAAAGAAAACAATATCAGGCCCTTTTCCGCTTGCGAAAGCGTCTATTATCTCTTTTTCGAATTCTACTGGGTTTTGAGAGAGTTTTTTGTATTTAATTTGGGTTATATTTGGATTGATAATTTTGTACTCCTTGTTTATTCCATGAAATGCGTCAGAGTCATCAAATACACCCCACACCTCAAGGGATATCTTTTTTGCTCCTTTATCCTTTCTATCTTTGAAGCAACCTGAAAGAACAAAGGTCGCGATAACAAAGAAAAGGATGCTGATGACACCGAGAATTTTTTTTTGTTTCATTTTGTATTTTTGCTTTGAGTTATTTTCTGTTTTTAAAGCAATTCATGTTTTCTTTTCACAAGTTATTATACCACAAACGTTTCAAAAAATAAAAACACAGTCACCGATAGGTGACTGTGTTTGCGCGCTGAATAAAAAAGCTACATAACTGTTGTCGCTGCGACTTTTTCGCCGCTTTTGAGTCTCATGATCTTGACTCCTTGAGTTGATCTTCCAAGAATAGAAATGTCTTTGACTGTGGTTCTGATGATCTGTCCTTTGTTTGAGCTAGCAATAAGATCTGTCCCTGAAACATCTTCTGTGACGTGAGCAGAAATCAGCCCACCGGTTTTTGAGGTGATGTTGGCTGTTTTGATCCCACTTCCTCCTCTTGACTGAACTTTGTATTTTTTTAAGGAAGTTCTTTTGCCGTAGCCTTTCTCGCTGATGACTAGAAGTTCTGGTTTTTTATAGGAATTTCTAATCACGCTCATGCTGATCACAAAATCATCATTTTTAAGTCTGATCGCTCTGACGCCTGCGGCAGCTCGTCCCATTTGACGAACTTGGGATTCTTTAAATCTAATTGATTGTCCATTTTTTGTTGCAATAATAAGGTCATCCTTTGATGAAGTTGTCTCGACCCAACCCAGAGAATCATCTTTTTGAAGTCGGATTGCAATGAGACCGGATCGTCTAACCTTTTCAAAATCTTCCAATGGAGTTTTCTTTATTGTCCCATTTACCGTTTGCATGACCATATATCTTGCCTTTGAATCTTTCGGTATTGTTAGGATTGAGGTGATTTTCTCGCTTGGTGCAATTTGCAGGAAATTCACAATTGCCTGACCCTTGGCGGTTCTTGATGAGGTGGGAATTTCATATGTTTTGAGAGAGAACACTTTTCCGGTGTTGGTGAAAAGGAACAACATGTCATGTGTCATTGAGCTGAGAACTTTGTCGACAGCATCACCTTTTTTTATCGAACTACCTATCACTCCTGTTCCACCGCGTTTTTGTGTGCGAAAGGTGCCACAAGGGAGTCTTTTGATGTATCCATCTTCAGTCAATGAGATGATTGCTTCTTCGTTTGCTATAAGATCTTCTTGGGAAAAATCCCCAACAGCGCCTTTGATAATTGCTGTCTTTCTTGGTGTGCCATATTTCTCTTGCAACTCAAAGAGTTCTTTTTTTATTATGTTCAAAATCTTTTTAGGACTTTTCAGAATATCTTCAAGTTTTTTGATCAACTTTTTTTTCTCTTCAAGCTCATCTTCAATTTTCTTTCTTTCCAGTCCCGCTAGTGTCTGAAGTTTCATTTCCAGAATTGCTTCAGTCTGAAGGTCTGAAAGAGAAAAGTTTTTAATCAAATTATTGTGAGCTTCTTCTTTTGTTGGTGATTTTTTGATTGTTGATATGACTTTGTTGATATGATCAAGGGCTTTTTTTAGTCCTTCCAAAATGTGAGCACGTGCCTTCGCTTTGTTGAGTTCGAATTTCGTTCTTCTGGTGACGATGTTTTGTCTGTGAGAAACAAATTGTTCAATAATCGACTTCAAGTTAAGGATTCTTGGTTCAATCCCTTCAACAAGCGCAAGCATGTTGAGATGAAAAGTTTTTTGCAACTCTGTTGATGTATAGAGCTTGTTCAAGATTTTTTTTGGAAAGGCATCTTTTTTCAGGTCAATTACAATGCGGACTCCGTCTTTATCGGATTCATCACGCAGATCTTTGATTCCCATAATTTTTCCATCTTTCACAAGATCTGCAATTTTTGAGACCAAAGTTGATTTGTTTGTTTGATAGGTGATTTCAGTTATCACAATCTGAAACAAACCTCTCTTTGATTCTACTATATCTGTTTTTGCCCTCGTCACAAGGCCTCCTCGACCAGTTCTGTATGCTTCAACAATATCTTTTTGGTTGTATAGTGTTCCGCCAGTAGGAAAGTCAGGCGCTTTAATAAACTCAACTAGCTCTTCAATCGTTATTTCTTTGTTTTCGATATATGCAACAATTCCATCAACTAATTCAGAAAGATTGTGCGGAGGAATATTTGTTGCCATTCCGACTGCAATACCAACGGTTCCATTCAAGAGCAATTGAGGAAATTTTGCTGGGAGAAATGATGGCTCTTTTCTTGTTCCGTCATAGTTGTCCACAAAATCAACCGTTTCTTTGTCAATATCAAAAAGCATTTCTTCTGCTAAAGCTCTCAGGCGTGCCTCTGTGTATCGCATAGCCGCAGGATTGTCACCGTCCATTGATCCAAAGTTTCCTTGTCCTTCGACAAGCATGTCTCGCAGAGAAAAGTCTTGAGCCATTCGCACCATTGCATAATAAACCGCACTATCACCATGAGGGTGGTATTTTCCCAAAACCTCTCCAACCACGGTTGCTGACTTGCGGAACTTTGCCGTGTGTTTGAGTCCCAGTCTCCACATTGCATAGAGAATTCTTCTATGGACTGGTTTGAGACCATCTCGCACGTCTGGCAGAGCTCTTTGAACAATAACGCTCATTGCATATGACAAATAGGATTCCTCCATTTCTTGAGTGATTGGTCTTTTTTCAATTTTTCCGATTTCTTCCATAAAAAAGTATTAAGGTATTACAAGTGATAATCCCCTCCAATTAAACGATAACGATAAAGAAACGTTAGAATTGCAAGTCAAGCGTTGCAATTAATGTTGGTCAAACGATATTTTTTGATTGACCAAAAAAGTGTTCAAATCTAACTTTTTCTTTTCACCAAAATTTCCAAAAAGGTTTTTCTTCTTCTGTCATTTCAGTTTCATCAGTTGACTCTCCTTCTGATCCTGCGCTATGGTTCTTTACTAGTTCTGTGGTGACTGACTCGCTTTGTCTGAGGGAAGGAAGGTTTTTTTCAAACTCCTGAGCCATCTTGGTTTGATCTTGACTGTAAGGATTAAAGGCTTCACGAATGTTGAAATTTGCGATTATTAACCAAGCAGAGAAGATGAACAATCCAATGATTAATGTTGCAACATAGGCTACTCTTTGTCTGTAATGTTCTGATTTTTCGAGGATTCTCTTCATCATTTGATTGGGTTTAAGTTATTAGTTTTATATTTTTAATATTTTTCTATCAAATTAACTATTTACAATGTTTAAAATTACAAGTTTGTTTTCAATATCTTCGAGGTCCTTTTTTTTGATGTTGAGTTTTGACTCGCCATTTGTTTTTGTTCCGAATTCTTTGCAAAAAGCTTTTTCATCTTCTATGTCAACTTTCAAACCTTTGACCTTGTAATGCATAGGGATTATGATCTTTGGTTCCAGTTGCCCGACGACTTTTTCTGCTTGCTCGGCGTCAATTGTATAAACCCCACCAACAGGAATCATCAAAACATCTATCTTTCCAATTGCTTCAACTTGAGATTCGCTCAAAAGATGTCCAAGATCACCCAAGTGACAGATTTGCAAATCCTCGCTTTCAATCACAAAAATTGTATTTCGTCCTCTTTCAGAACCTTTGGAGTTGTCGTGAAAAGAATCAAATCCCTCAATGTGGACGTTTTTGATCGAATATTCTCCGGGTGCATTGACTTCAAAGAAGTCTCCTTTGAGTAGCGAAGTATTGTTGTGGTCGCTGTGAGAGTGAGACACTGTCACAATATCAGCTTGTCCTTGTGGTGGACGAAGTCCAACTGACTTATCGAACGGATCTGTAAAAATAATGACTTCTTCATTGCCTCGCTTTGGTTTTGTTTGAATTTTAAAACATGAGTGACCATACCAAGAAATATTCATATCTTTTTCTTTTTTAGTTCAAGCTACTTATCCCTCCAAATGAAGTCAGATCTTTGTTGAAGATGCTCTTTTATTACTATCTAATCTTATCATATTCAAGTCAGGTTGTCTATCGGGTATTTTACTGAAAAAGCCTTTTGGCACGGATAAACTATTGTCTCAAATGTTGACTTTTCTTGGATAAAAAAGTAGAATGTCAAGAGTCAGATTTCATTTGTCAAATGACCGAAAACGGAGTGTGGTGTAGCGGTAGCACGAGCGCTTTGGGAGCGTTTAGTCTGGGTTCGACTCCCAGCACTCCGACCAAATTCGGCTCTGATTCCCAGGGCTTTTTTTGTTGATTTTTTTGTGTCGTGTTGTATTATTGCCCAACAAGTTCTCACCATTTAAAATTTACTTTTCTGCAGCGTTGGTTCCAGCAGCAAAGCCTGTGCTCCAACAAATCTGAAGATTGAAGCCGCCAGTTGGTCCATCCAAGTCCAAAATTTCTCCGGCAAAAAATAAGTTCTCTATTTTTCGTGAACGCATCGTCTTGGAATCGACTTCACGGAGATCAACTCCGCCACTAGTAATGATAGCCTGATCGAAACCTGCAAGTTCTTTCACTTCGAAGGTCAGTTCCTTCAGAAGATGTGCAATCTTCTTTCTTTCGGTTTTGTCTATCGAGTGAAGTTTTTTGTCTGGTTTTATTTGAGAAAGTTTGATGAATACGTCAATCATTTTTTTTGGCAATAAAGAGGGCAGATAGTTTTTGAAATCTTTTTTAGCCTCAGTTTCTAAGTCTCTTTGTAGTCGTTTGTCTAGTTTTGTCCAGTCTAAAGCTGGTTTGAGGTCTATTTTCACAAGAACTTTTCCTTTTCTCAGAAGCTTTCCAATTTCTTTGCTCACATCAAGAACAATTGGACCGCTGATTCCTTGGTGAGTGAAGAGCATTTCACCGAAACGAGATTGTCGTTTTTTGTTGTCTTGAAAAACATTCAATTGCACATTTTTCAGTGAGAGTCCTTGCAATTGCTTTGCCCAAGACCCTTTTGTCACAAGTGGCACAAGAGCGGGGGATGGGGGAATGATTGTGTGGCCAAGTTTATTTGTCCATTCATATCCATCACCAGTTGATCCAGTCGAGGAATAGCTTTTTCCTCCAGTGCAAATAATGAAATTTTTTGCACAAATTTTTCCTTTTGCAAAGTTCACGCTTTCGATCTTTTCATCTTTTGTGCTCAATTCCTTGATCTTTTTTCCGCTTTTGATCTCCACATTGAATTTTTGAAGATTGTTTCTGAGCACATCAACAACATCATTTGCATTATTGCTGACAGGGAACACTCTTCCGCCACGTTCAGTTTTTGTTTCAAGTCCATTCTGCTTGAAAAAGGTTGTCACATCTTTTGGTCCAAAATTGTTTAAAGATGAGAAAAGAAATTTTCCATTTTTTCCCAATTTTGATATGAAATCTTGATCAGAATATTTAGCGTTGGTAATGTTGCAGCGTCCTTTTCCAGTCATGAGCAGTTTTTTTCCAAAAAGTCTGTTTTTTTCGATCAAAACAACGCTTGCACCAAGTTTTGCAGCACGTATTGCGGCCATCATTCCTGCGGGTCCTGCTCCAATAACAGCGACATCAAATTGTTTGTTTGTTGTTTTCATACAGGTTGTTTGTTGAGTGGTTGTTGTTTCACAAAAACTTTAGATACTGGTCGCTCCAGCATGTTGAGAGTGAAGCAAAGAATAAGTTTAGATGTATTTTTGTGATAATGCAAGCTTTTCTATTATTCACTCTAAAAGTTGTTGCTCAGCAACAACTACTCAACATCATAATAATCAGAAAGTTCTCGAAGAGATTTCTCTGTTTGGTTCTGTGAATAGAGTACCTGGACTAAATTACAAATCCCAATTTTTCTTTCACTTCTTTCATCTTCTGCTCTGCTTTTGGCGCCAAATGTTCTGTTCCTTGTTCCAGGATCATTTTGACGTCTGCGTCAGGAATCTCATGATATGTTTTTTGGAAAGGTGAAATGAATTCGATCACTGCCTGAGCCAGGCTTTCCTTGAAATCACCATATCCTTTTCTTTCAAATTCTTGTGCAATATTTATTGGTTGTGAATTTGTCACCAAGGCAAAGATGTTCAGTAGATTTTTGATAGCGGGTTTATCATCGGAATATTCAATTTCACTTCCACTGTCGGTGACTGCCTTTTTGATCTTTTCTCTGATCTCATCTGGGCTGTCCAACAGATTAATTTTGTTATATTTGGAATCAGCTGATTTGGACATTTTGTTTTTTGGGTTATCAAGGCCCATGATGCGCATTCCTTCTTTGACCACGTGAACTTCAGGGATAACAAAAGTATCACCAAAATTGTTGTTGAATCTTTTGGCCAATGTGCGAGCAATTTCTACATGTTGAGTTTGGTCTTCTCCAACAGGGACCAAATCTGTATCATGTAAAATGATGTCAGCTGCCATGAGCACGGGATAATTTAGGAGACCTGCGGGCACACTTTTTCCGCTAGTTTTGTCTCTGGAGCCGGTTTTGTCTTTAAATTGGGTCATTTTGAATAATTCTCCGGTTTTGGTAATTGTGTTGAGGATCCACATTAATTCGCTGTGTTGGGGGAGATGAGATTGAACAAAAATAGTGGCTTTGTCTGGATCGATGCCTGCAGCCAAATATATTTTTGCAACTTCAATTGTTTTCTTTTCCAGCTCTTGGGGGTCTTGAGGGACAGTGATCGCGTGCAAATCACCAACACAAAAAACTGACTTGTACTCATCTTGTAACTTCACCCAGTTTTTGATCGCACCGAGATAGTTGCCAATGTGCAAATTTCCGGAAGGCTGAACACCGGAAAAAATTCTTTTTTGATCTGTCATTTTAAGAGTCCTTTATTTGTTTAATAAAAACTTACTGAGTTGTTGATTTTTTCTTTGTTGATTTCGTTTTAATCGTGACGACAAATTTACGCTCAATCAAATAAAGAAAAAACAACAAATCAGTGACTAAAGACGTGGAGACAAACATTTATATTCTAATCATAATAAACTTGTTGTCGTTTTGCAACAAAACAGTTCATTTTAGGGATTGGTTGTGTTACAATAATATCGAAACTAACACATATATGTATAAAAACATGGATCAACAAATAAACCCAGAAAAAAACGTTCCACAAACAAGTTCGTCACAACCAAGCGAATCGTGGACCAGTGAATACTACAAGGCAATAAAAGCGGGACTCGCAAGAGTGTGGTTGAATAAATACCTTTGGTTTTGGGGAATTTTCATACCTGGAGCAGGTGCCAGTTTCAATTTTGGCAGTCAAGGTGAGATGGATGAGGAAGAACTGAGTGGCAAGGCACAAGAGTTTTTTCAGGAAGCAACAGGCTTTCTCTCAGAATACATTATCTGGATAGCTCTTGGGGTTTTGGTCCTTCTGCTCATGGGAATTCTGTTTTGGACGTTGTCTGCAGTTGCACGCAGTGGTGTCATTCAAGCACTCGAAGCTTTGCAAAATCCAAAAGAAGGAGCAACATATGATTTCAAAGGTGTTTGGAGGGCGGGAAAACAACGATTTTTGCAGATCATGTTGATTGACGTCGTGATAGGGTTTTCGATGTTGCTTATCATGATTGTTTTGGTATCTCCAATTGTTTTGACTTTTTTTCAGGGAAAAGTTTTTGGTGGAATAATGCTAGCGCTGTTGGCTATTGTGATCTATATCCCGCTTGTTTTGCTGGCAGTATTTTTGAAACAGGTCGGGGCGATTGTTACCACTTTGTCAAAAATGGATGCAGTCAAATCGCTTGAAGTTTCATATTTCTATGTTAGGGGAAACATTAGGGAGGTCTTGAAGATGCTTCTGTCTTTGGTGGTTCTGGGTGTTGTTCAGGGCATCGCTACGTTCATTGTGATCTTTCCATTTATTGTGATCGTGATTGGCATTTCACTAATCTTTGTTGGTTTTTCAGGTGGGGACATTTTCTCTGATCCTTTTGGGAATCCTGTGTTGATAATTGTTGTTGGTTTCATCGCTTTGTGTTTGGTGGTTTTGCTTTTGGTTATGAAGTCAATCTTCACTTTGTGGTTACAGGACTTATGGATATGGTGGACAAAAAGAGTTGGTTCTGTTTTTGTCAAGGAAGCTGATTCACAGGAAACTGTGATTGAACAGTCCGTTAAAGGTGAAGTTTTGACAGGAGTTAAAGAGAACAGAGCCGAAGAAACAATCGAAAACTCCAAGTGAGATCTATTGAATAAGAAAACAAAATGATAGAAATATTCTTGTGGGCTTTGCTGTTTGTGGCAAGCCTCTCAATTTTACTCAAAGCATCCAACATTTTCACTGATTCTGCTGAAGAAATAGGCTACTTTTTCAAGTTGCCCGCTTTCGTCATTGGTGTGACCATCGTTGCTTTTGGAACTTCCTTGCCAGAGCTTATTTCATCAATTTTTGCTGTTATCCAAGGATCTTCAGAAATTGTTAGTGGTAATGTTGTTGGTTCAAATGTCACTAATATTTTTCTTGTCTTGGGAGTTGCCGCAATTGTTGCCAAGAAGATCAAAGTGAATCATGAGATCATCAATGTTGATTTGCCAATTTTGATGGCATCTGCTTTTTTGTTAGGACTCACGACTTTGGATGGAAAGTTTACTTTTGTTGAAGCACTGCTTTGTCTTGTTGGTCTGACTATCTATCTTTTTCACACAGTAACGGTTAAGAAAATTGTAGGGAAAGAAGATGATGCCATGGAGAAAGATTTGAAGAAAGAATTTAACGAGATCAAATTCAAAGAATTTCCCGTAAAAAGCTTGGTGATGCTTTTGGTCAGCATGAGTTTTTTATTTATCGGTGCAAAATATACGATTGATTCTGCAGTGAAACTCTCTGAAATTTTGAATATTGGCAAAGAAGTGATAGCTGGAACAGTGATTGCTCTTGGAACATCGTTTCCTGAGTTGGCAGTAAGCTTTGCTGGTGCTCGTAGGGGCAAAGCAGACATTGTTGTGGGAAATGTTTTGGGGTCTAATATTTTCAATTCCTTGGGTGTGATGGGTGTTGCTGGGCTTTTTGGTGTTATTGTAGTTCCAGTGAGTATTTTGACTTTTGGTTTGCCGATCTTAGTTATTGCAACGATATTGTATCTATTTGTCACACAAGACAAGGAAATCACTCGTTGGGAAGGAAGCTTTTTGATTATTTTGTATATTTTTTATGTTGGAAAATTGCTTGGGTTTGTATAACTGCAAGAGGTGACGTTTGCTTGGAGTATGCTCCAGGCAAAACAAAAACAAAATAAAAAAAGGCACGGAAGTTTCCGTGCCCTTTTTTGTTATGGTTATTTTATAAACCAAAACAATGATTGTTTAATTTACGTGAGTGCTGAGTTGCGTTGCAGTACCAACACCAGAGAAGGTGTAAAATCTTCTAGGATTTGCATTGCAATAAGTTTGCAATGCAGAAATTGTTTTTGCTCCTGTGTGAGATATCGCAATTTGCATCGCTTCTTTGTCCTTTCGCATGCACTTTCTGGTTGGTCCTCTATGAAGAACTTTTCCAGCTATCCCTTCAGGAACTGTTTTTCTGTGTCCCTTCTGAATGTAGCGATCGTCCAACCTCTTTTTTAAAGCTTCAGGAGAGGCCATTCCTTCATAGTCAACATAATCTTCACCCTCTCTTCTTTTTTGGCCGGAGATCGATTCGGAAAATGCGACCACCCACTTTCCAGCCATTACTCCGTCGGCTCCTGCTCCAAGGGCAACAACGGCTTGACCAGTTCCTGGAATTCCGCCATCCGCGATTATTGCAGCAGCATATTTGCCAGACTTTTTTAGTTGCAATTTTGTATATGCTGCTTCTCGCAGATTGGTGAATAGGGGAACACCAATTCCAGTTAGATTTGAGGTTGTGCAGATGGATCCGCAGCCAATACCAAACTTGACGGCATCAACTTTTGCTCCACCAACTTCGAGCATGCACATTTTGACATAGCCATCAACATCGGCAACATTGCCAGAAATAACTGTTGGTTTCGTGATGTCTCTTTTTTTTGCAAAATGGGCGACAGTTTCCAAGACACTTGCTGTTTGAGATAGCACTTCTTTGCAATTTCCATGACTTGTGTCGACAACAACAGAGCCAACGCCCATTTCAAGAGCGGGAATTAATCGTTGATTGATGTCTTCGGGTGAGGCTCCAATAGACATCCCAACTAGTGGTCTGTCATTGAAAGTTGTTTGATTTTCAGCCAATACGTCTTTCATGAAATAGAGGCCATAGAACTTTCTGTTTTTATCGACAAGAGGAAGAACGTTACAATATGGTTCCTTGATTAACCTTTCTTTGATCTCGGCAAACGGTGTACCGACATACGCAACTTTCAGATCTTGGAATTTCACCATCCATTTTTTTATTGGTTCCTGGGCGTGTTTTTCATTGAAAGCAATGTTGTCAGTGAAAACCAGCCCACTCAAAAGTCCTTTATTGGTGAGTACTGGAATGACGCTGCGGCTGTGTCTAGACAAAATTCTTTCAGCTGTCGCAACCTTGTCACCGAGGCGTACTAATTTTGGTGTTCCAACCAGACAGTTTTCAGCATTCAAAGCTTGCTCTATCCAGTCCAACTGAATTTGAGGACTTGGTTCGCGGAATATAGTTCCGACTGCTCCACATTGTCCAGCGTGAATTGCAAGCAAGCCATCGGTTACTGTACTCATTGGTGCTGTGATGAGAGGGAAGTTGAGTTGCATGTTTCCGATCGTTGTGCTCAAATCAACTTCGTGAGGCAGAATGTCTGAGTATCCAGGCATGATCTTTATTTCATCAAGAGTCATCCCAATTTCAGGCATTGTCACGAAAGGTAATCTAAAGATGTTTGGATATAAGTTTTCATAGATTTCGTTAACGAACTGATTGGGGTTGAAGTTTCTGTTTGCCATTAAACGTTCTCCCTTTTGAGATTTGAAGATGATTGATAGTTGACTTATTGACAAGGTGCTTTGTTTTTTAGAAAAAGGCAAAACACCTCCAGAAGAGGTGTCTATGCTTTTCGCTATGTTATTGGTGTTTTGACCTTTTGTCAAGTTGTGATCATTTCAACAAAAAACGTTCCCAAGCAAACCCGGAGATATTTTCTGTAATGTGGGCGCTATAGGACTCGAACCTATGACCCTCTCGGTGTAAACGAGATGCTCTAGCCAACTGAGCTAAGCGCCCGATAAAATATTATATCAAATATAATATCAAAAAAACAGAATACTAAATAGAGAATAATCGTGAAGCGAAGTTGGAAACTGCCTGCCCCGTAGCACTTTGTGTGTGGGGACGGAGAGACTTGAACTCTCATGCTCATACGAGCCACGGCCCTCAACCGTGTGTGTATACCAATTCCACCACGTCCCCAGTGATTTATATTGTAATGAATAACAGCATTAAGTAATATTTTGAGTGTAGACAGAAAGTGCTACGGGGTGAATATACCAATTCCACCATATCCTCGAACTAAATTTTTAATTTACAATTTTTAATTTTAAATGAAGCTCAGGGCTTTCAAAATCAAACAGCGTTTTCCAGTGCAAAAACTATCAACATTTAATTCTTTTGGAATAGGTAAGACCTATTTTTTCTTTTCTTCTTTTTTGACTTCTTCCATCCCATTCTTTTTTGCAGGTTTCTTGTTTTCGGTTTTGGTTTCTTTTTTGACTTCTTCAGCGAACTTTTTCTCATCTTCTGTTATATCAACAGCTTTCATTTTTGCTCCACGTCCTGAGCGCTCTCTCATGTAATAGATCTTTGATCGGCGAACTTTGCTGTGACGAAGAAGGTCAATTTTCTCGATTGTTGGCAAATGAATAGGGAAGGTTGCTTCAACCCCAACTTTACCTGATTCTCGTCGAACGGTGATTGTTGGTGAGGAGCTTTGCTTTCCTTTGATTGCAATAATCAAGCCTTTAAAAATCTGGATGCGCTCTTTGTCACCTTCTTGAATTCTTTTGTGAACACGAACAATGTCCCCAACTCTCAATGTTGGAACTTTGTTTTTTTGTTGCGATTTATTGAAATCAATTATTTTTTGATTCATTTGGACATTTTATAGGTTATCTGTAGAGTATAATAAAAATACTTTATCAAGAATATCTCATTTTTTTGTCTGAGTCAAGGCTTTATTTTCGAAAAAATACCTTTCTTGAGGTGATTCGAATTTTTCTTGTTTCTGTGGTATTATTAAATAGTTGAAAGAGGTCTTATCTTCAAACATGAAAAGAAAACAAAAAAAATCAATAGAAACTGAACAAATCATATTTTCTGGTATATTGTTGGCTGTGGGAATTTTTGTGATCTCATTTTTCACTCTCACGATGTTGAGAATTGGAATTGAAGGGAGAGATGACTATATCTTGAAGACTCAAACGGTTCAAAACAATCCACAGCAGATAACAACAACATCTACATCAACAGGTCGTGGTTCTGCACAAACATTGATTTTTGCTGGTGCTTTAACTTTCAGTGTGTTAGGTGGAGTGATCTTTCTCGGTTTGAAAATAAACGACAAATATAACTAACACAACATCTTATTTTTTCAAAAAGCACTTCTTTCAAGAAGTGCTTTTTTGATCTTCGAGTTGAACAAACTGTTTAGGCAGATCGGACTTGAAATTATAATCTTTGTTTTTGAAAGCAAACGAAAGCCATGCTGCATGTAGAAGATGTCGGTCAAACGTGGAATTTTTTGTCTTGACCAACTTTGTTGCATATTTTTTGTCTCCCACGATCGGATGACCGATTGAGTGTAGGTGCACGCGGAGTTGATGCATGCGGCCAGTTTTTGGTTTCAGCTTGACAAGGCTTGTGTCTTTCATTTCTTTGACAACTTCAAAAAAAGTGATTGCTTCTTTGGGGTTTGAAAGGTTGTTTCTATTCGCACTCGTTGATTGTCTTAAGGAGTTTGATCTTGATCGACCTATGAAAGATTTAATACTTCCTTCTTTTTGTTTCAAATGTCCCCAGCAGAGAGCGATGTATGTTTTTTGGATTTGATGTTTTTTGAACATTTTTTTGAAAATCTCAAAACTTTCCTTGTTGAGAGTAGCAACCAAAAGTCCGGATGTCTCCTTGTCCAGACGATGAACTATTCCTGGGCGAATTGGGTCATCTCCAACATTTTTGATTTGTGGGTATTTCTCAAGCAGTCCATTTGCCAGAGTTTGTGATGGCTCGTTTTGAGATGGGTGAACAGAAATTCCTGCTGGTTTGTCGATGATCACAAAGTCTTCATTTTCAAAGACGATTTTGAATTTGATATTTTTTTGAGTTGTCATGATGACTTCTTTCTTTTCAAAAGGAGTGAACGCTTTTGCAATCTCAACCTTGTCATCTGTGCGCAGTTTGTGACCAGGTCGAACATTCCGTGAATTCACGAGGATGTGGCCGAATTTTATTTCATTTTGAAAAAAACTCCGAGGAGTGTCGGGATTTTTTTTGACAAGAAAAACATCCAGTCTTATTTTTTCAAATTTGTTTTCGACAACAAGCTCCTTTTCCATTTTTTCAGATAATTTTGTTGAGATATGCTTCGATTTTATTTTTATTCTTGTACATAACAATTGTGATGATTCCTGCAAGTGCTACGATGACAAGAGATGATTGAACCTGGGAAACTGCCACACCATTACCAATCATGTTGGCAATGAGAGTTCCTGGTAATCTGCCAACAATTGCAATCACAACAAGTGTGCGAATCTTGATTTTTGTCAATCCACTCAAGAAGCAAATGGCATCATCTGGAAACATTGGCAACAAAAAAATCAAGAAAATTCCATAAACCTTTGTGCCCTCTGAAATGAAGGAAAATTTTTCTAAAATTTTTTTAGGGACAAAAGATTCCACGAATGGTTTGCCAAACTTTCTCGAAAGTGTGAACGCTACAAGGGATCCCAGTGTCAGTCCAATCATGGAATAGAATGTTCCCCAAAAGACACCAAAGAAATAGCCGCTGATGATTCCAGTGAGTTGTCCTGGAATAGGAACAAAAATGACTTGTAGCACTTGCAGTAGCATGATCAAAAAAGGGCCAAATGTTCCTGAAGATCCGATGAAGTTAATGATCTGTTTTGGTTCGATTAGCAAACTCAAAAAGGGAGTTCCAACAAACGAAAGAACCAAAAATGTGAACAAAAGAAAACCAAGGACGACAAATGTTTTTTTGGGTTGTTTTTTCATTGTGCCGGAGAGAGGACTCGAACCTCCACGGGTTTAACCCCACCAGCTCCTAAGGCTGGCGTGTCTACCAATTCCACCACTCCGGCAATGGGTGCAAATATGCGGAGGCGAGAGGATTCGAACCTCTGGTGCCCGTGAGGACACTCCAGTTTTCAAGACTGGTGCATTCGACCACTCTGCCACGCCTCCGTGTATCTTCGCATACTTCCAATATATCACGTATTGTCAAAGATAACAGCTTTTAAGCTGTTTGTAAACACTAAAATCCCTAAATAGTTGTTTTTTTCTTTTCATAAACAAATGCCAATACAAGCCAAAAAAGAAGAATGTTGGTCATAAATGCGGGGTTTTCAATCGCCTTCCTGAAACTCTCTTTGATGGGAAAAAGCAAATGAGCCAACACAATGCCATATGGAATGATGTAAACAGGAACAAAAAGAATTTTTCAGGGACTTTTCTTGTTGATTCCTGCGTGAAAAAAATAGAAAGCAAGTGAGTTTGGATGACTCATGGAAGCCAACAAACCTTTTGAGAAAATGATCTTTGGTCTTCGATTTTTCTGTTTGGTCTTGTATGTTGTCTGCCAACATGGATCTTTCAAGGACATAGTTGATTGTTGAAGTGATCGTCAAAACAAAAGTAACCAGGTTGCTGAGGAGCAAGAAAGCCACGAATGATCCATCTGTCAAAAACATGGTCAGGGTGACAATGAATGATCCAGGAAACACAAACTCGAATAAACGATTCTCTCGAGAAAACTTGCCGTGGCCAAGCCTAGTAATCCATATATTTGATAAAGATCTTAAAGCAGTTTGAATATTTCAGTGGGTGATGGGATGAAACTTCCTCTCCACAAAATCAAGACAGATAGATAAAAAAACAAAGCTGACAAAGGCAACTTTGGGATATCTTTTGTTGAAAAGCGCGAAAAATTTATTAAGCCATCATTAATTCTTTTTCGTGTTCGGAAATAAATTTGTGCAAATAGGGAACAAGATCCTTCTTTCCTTTTGCTTGTTTGAGAGCGAAATATTCTGCGCTTTTTCCTTCATATATCTCAATTTCATCAAATTCGAAATCTGTTTGAGTCACAAATCAATTTCTCGAAACTGGCAAAGATTTGCCGTTCAAGATTTGCATAACATTTTTTGATGTAACAAATTTGATGTTGGACTCTTCAACCAGCTCTCTTTTCAATGCTTGCAATGGAGCTTTTCTTTCTTCAACAACACCGCCAAGCAATCCCTACTTTCCGGGATTCGTTATTGTTGGAATGTTGTTGTGCAAAACAAAAAGAAATTTTCCAGTTTTTTTGTTTTTGACGAAGACCTTCGTTCCTGTGACAATTTTCGTGTTTGTTGTAATGTTCATTTAGGGAATAGCTTATCTCTTCATCAGAAATTTTGCACTCTCAGAGAGATTTACAAAACCATCCGCTTCCTCAGCTAGTTTGTGTGAGCAACTTTCCTTGAAAGCCATGATCTCAACACGCACACCTTTGTTGAATTGCAAATATTTCACAAGAGGAATGTAGTCACCATCTCCGCTAACCAAAACGATAACGTCCAAGTTATTTGCTAGTTTGATGGCGTCGATTGCAATCCCAACGTCCCAATCTCCTTTTTTCATTCCACCTTTGAAAATTTGCAGATCTTTGGTCATGACTTCATATCCTGCTTTTTCCAGTGATTCGAAAAACTTTTTTTCTGTTTCTTCTTCGGTCTTGATTCCATATCCAATGGCACGGATCAATTTTCGTCCGGCCACAGCTTCTTTGAGAATTTCTTTAAAGTTTGTTTTTTTCTTATGTAGAACTCGAGCGCTGTAGTACATGTTCTGAATGTCCACAAGCACACCAATTCTTTGTTCAGCAAATTTTGACATAGTTTTTTAGATTATAAATATTTATATTTCTTGCCCCGTTAAATTTTCTCTATTTAATTGGGGTTATTTTTAACAAAAATTCATCCAAGTTATCTGGGGAAAGCAAAACCTTTTTGCCATTTGAAAATTCAAGGAAAACAGGAGTGTCTTTTCTGGTTATGTGGACATTGAAATGATTAACTTTTTTATTTCAGAATCTTCCAAATGATCTCTATAAATTACTAATGTCACACATTCGAAGTGTGAGACCAAATTCTTGGCGGATATTTTCAAGTTTCTTTGCTGAAACCATGTGCGACAAATCATACGAAAGTGGACCAGCAAGTCTGAAAACAATCAACTTCTCATTACTTATGCCGACTCCTTTTGGTGCAAAAATCTTTGTTCTTGCCAAAATTACAGTGAAAGGAAGAAACGCAAGTAAAAAATATGGATCATTGTATTCTTGCCAAAAGACAAATCCACACAACAGAGGTATCCCCATCAAAACAAAACCAAGCAGCGTTGTTAGTATCTTGTTTTTGGTGTCCATGGACATTTTTGAATAGAAAGATGTTCCATTCTGATGAGCGTGCGTCATGTTCTTGTCATCAATCTCAAAAACAAAAAGCAGGGCAGAACCCTGAATTTTTGTTAGCCTTTGATGTCAAGACTCTTGGTTGTCTTCTTGTATTTTTTCTCGTCTTGAGTCTTGAGAAATTTGAGAAGTTTTTTTCTTTGCGAAACCATTCCTAGCAGTCCTCTTCTTGAATGCTTGTCCTTTGGGTTCTTCTTCAGGTGTGAAACGAGCTTTTTGATTTTTGCTGTGAATAGGGCGATTTGATATTCAGCGCTACCAGAGTCTTTCTCGTGTTGCTGAAAAGTTTTGGTGGCATTTTTCTTTTGCCGTGGGCTGAGGGCCATTTTGTTGTGTACCGTCCTGTCGGAGCTCTACAGTTGCAGACCAAGCGAGACTCAGTTCAACTTCGAGCAGGAAAGCTTTGAATTTATTGTTAACATGATAAATATAGCAGAAAAAAATGGTTTTAGCAAGCTTTTATGTGTAATTTTTTTGGCAAAAAGACGAGTTTAAGATACTATGTGTTAGTGAGGGAGTTTAATTTTTATTGCTTCACAAAAATTTTCAAATACAGTTTTTGCTAATCGCTACACTCTAAAAACTTATTGTTCATCAACAAGAACTAAACTCCTAGAGGTAGATTATGATAAAACTTCTCGATCAACTCAATGACAAACAAAAAGAGGCGGTGCTTCAAACAGAAGGGCCAGTTTTGATTTTGGCTGGAGCTGGCTCTGGCAAAACAAGAGCTCTAACTTTTCGAGTGTCCTATCTCATCAAAGAAAAGAAGATTTCACCCAAAAATGTTTTGGCTGTGACATTCACAAACAAAGCAGCCGGAGAAATGATGGATCGGGTGAAAGAATTGTTGGGGCTACCATATTCAACTACTCTCTTCTCACAATATCTTCCTAACGTTGGAACGTTTCACTCAATTTGTGTGCGAATTTTGCGCAAAGAAATTGAGAAAATGGGATACAAAAAGAATTTTGTGATCTATGACGATCAGGATCAGTTGGCTGTGATGAAGCGTGTAATGAAAGACTTGGAGATTTCCAAAGATCAGATCAAGCCCAAGGCGATTTTGGGTGCCATGAGTGATGCCAAAAACAAACTTGTTGATGCCAGGCAATTCGAAGAGCAAATTGGAAGCTTTTTTGAAGAACAAGTTTCAAAATGTTTTTTGCGCTATGCGCGGGAATTAAAAGCTGTGGATGCTCTTGATTTTGATGACATCATAATGCTTACTGTGAAAATTTTTCAAAAATATCCAGATATATTGAAAAAATATCAGAAGTTGTTCCGTTACATAATGGTCGATGAATATCAGGATACTAATCATGCTCAATATATTTTGCTCAAACTTTTGGCCGAGCAACATAAGAATATATGTGTGGTTGGTGATGATTGGCAATCAATCTATGGTTGGCGTGGAGCCGATGTGCAGAACATTCTTGATTTTGAAAAAGACTATCCCGATGCAAAAATTGTGCTTTTGGAGCAGAACTATCGAAGCACGCAAAACATATTGGATGCTGCTCATCAGGTGATCTCGAAGAACGTCAATCGCAAAGACAAAAAACTTTGGACACAAAACGATAAAGGTAATTTGTTGACACTTTTTGAGGCTCATGACGAAAAAGATGAAGCGAGATTTGTGATTGAACAGATTGAGCAGCTCAAAAAGGAGCACAATCTTGGCTTTGATGACTTTGCTGTGCTCTATCGCACAAATGCACAGTCACGTGCACTGGAAGAGGCTTTTTTGAAAGCTGACATCCCATACAAAATTGTAGGTGGAGTTAAGTTCTATCAAAGAAAAGAAGTTAAGGACGTTTTAGCATATTTGTATTTCACTCAAAATCCGCTTGATCGAGCAAACTTTGAGCGAATTGTGAATGTTCCTGCGCGAGGAATTGGTGCCAAAACAATTGAAAAGGTCTTGCGAGTTGCAATTGAAAAAAAGTTGGAAATTCTAGATGCTATTGAGCTTTTGTGTGATGAAGAAAAAGGAGCGGAATTTGGATTGGCAAAATCAAAAAAGAAAGTACTAAGTCAATTCCAAGAGCTTATTCAGAGTTTGAGTTCAGCTGTGTTTGAGTTGACTGTCTCGAATTTGGTGGAAAAAGTATATCGTGACAGTGGGTATGAAGCGATGTTGGCCAAAGGAGGAGAGGAGGGTTTGATTCGTCATGAGAACGTGAAGGAGCTTCTGACAGTGGCTAAAAAATATGACGATCAGGCTGACGGGGTCTTGTCTTTCTTGGAGGAGGTGGCACTTGTTTCTCAGGCGGACTCTGATCTTTCTCAGAAAGAAATGGTTCCATTGATGACTTTGCACAGCGCCAAAGGACTGGAATATAAAATGATATTTATTGTTGGAATGGAAGAAGGACTGCTTCCTCATTCAAGAGCTGTGCTCAATGAAAGAGAAATGGAAGAAGAGCGTCGACTTTGTTATGTTGGAATCACTCGTGCCAAACAAAAAGTACATTTGATCTATACAAACACTAGAAGTATTTATGGATCGACGCAGATCTCAGTCAAATCTCGCTTTGTTGATGAGATCGACAATGAATTGTTTGAGGAAAAATATTCTGAGGTGACTGAATCTGTGTTTTTTGATGATTTTGGTAGTAACGACAAATATCGAGGGAAAAAAGGGTTCATCAAAAAGACGGTCGATTTTGAATTTGGGACAATTGATGTGAATGCTGACACAAAAGAGGAGAAGACGAAGCACGAAACTGATTTTCGTGATGGTGACAGTGTGGAGCACCCGGAATTTGGCAGAGGTATTGTTGTTTCTCAAGAAGACAGTTCAGTCAACGTTGCTTTTCGGAAAATTGGTGTGAAAAAACTTGCCAAAGGCATTGCGCCGCTGAAGAAACTTTAGGAAATTGAAAACATCTTTTTGCTTGGAGCATGCTCGGAGCATGCTCGGAGCAAAACAAAACAACTAAACATCTTTTTGTAAAAAGTGTTTTTTGCTATACTGAAGCTAACTGATGATATAAAAACAAAAGACATCTCAGTTGAATAGCACATCTTAAGTGTGATTCAACTGGGCAAGCAAAAATGAAAACAATTGGCAATATTCTAGCTTCCGTGTTTGGCCTGTTGCTCATAGTCGGAGGAGTGATGTTTGTGTTCAAGGTAGATGAATCAAAAAGTTTTGTTGCTGGGTTGATGCAAAAAATTGGAATTCCTATCAAAATCGAAGAGGGTGTTCGTGGAATGGTGGAATATGTTGAAGGTCAGGTGGAAAAACGTGCAAGCGAAACCGACGGTTGGCGCGAAGTCGAGCGTGATGATGTAGTAAAAAATGGTATGGAGATGAGAACTTTGGCTGACTCAAGGGCGGTTTTGACCTTTGAGGATGGCTCTGTTGTGCGTTTGAATGCAGATAGTCTCATGAAGTTTAAAAGTGAAAAAGAACTGATTTTGATTGAACTTTCCAATGGTGAAGTATATAACAGAGTGACGAAAGACGAGAAGAGAGAATTTGCTGTTGAGGTTGACAGTTATAAGGTTGTCGCCTTAGGGACTGCCTTCAGTGTTGAAAAAAAAGAAGATTCCGAAGTGCAGGTAATGGTTGTTGAAAGTGAGGTTGAAATTCAGGGAAAGGAAGAGGTTGTTCTTGGGACTGTTGAGCAAGGGAATAAAACAAGATTGAATTTTGACGAGGTCGCTTCAGAGAAGATCACACAAGATGATCTAAAGGATGCGTTTTTAAATTGGAATGTTGAAAATGATGAAAAGTATTTTGAGAAGAAGATTGTTTTGAATGATTTGAAAAAAGAAACTGTGAAAAAGGAGGTTACAAAAAAAACAGAAACAAAAAAGGAAGTTGTCAAAAGAGAGGAAAAGAAAAAAGATGATGATGAATATGCCACATTGATCGCTTTGAGAGGAAAAGATGATGACGACAGAGCAAAGTTTACTTGGGTTGTTTCTGGAGGATATGCTCCTAAAGGTTTCAAACTTGTAAAGTCAAAACAGCCTAATCCGGTCTATCCTGGTGATGACTATCTCTATATAAAGGATCCTGACGATCGATCAGCTGTTTGGAAGGGATTCAAAAAAGAAAAAACCTATTTTTTTAGAATTTGTGTGTATAAAGGAGGAAAGTGCGGAACATATAGCAATAATGTTGAAATTGATTTTGAGTAAAAATAAGGATTCTTAATGTTGTTCGAGTGTCATTGCTTCACGGAAATTTTCAAACACGGATTTCGCTAGTCGATACGCTCTCAGAATTTGTTGTTCACTGGCAATGTCCATAGGTTGTAGGAAGCCTAATTTGTAGATTGCCTTGAAAAAGGTAGAAACATCGATTAGACTAACAACAGTGCCAAACGGCGCTGTTATTTTTTGAGCAGAGCTTTGTTTGAAACAGCAGTTCTTAATAAGAATTTTGACAATTGAGTAAAGGAGAAATTTGTAATGGAAAACGTCGTTTTCGTGTTATTAGTAGTTGTTTGGAGTCTTTTGTCACTGTTCGCCTTTGGTCGAGTGCTTCAAAGCCGGATCGTTCGGGATTTTTTCAAACGAAACAGTAAATTGTTTCATCCGAATATGATCAGTCTTTATGGTGCCTTGGCTGCACTTGTTGCAGTGATCCTTTTGCTTTTTCGGCAATATCACATTTCGTTGATTTTCTATGTGGTAGCTTCTGTTGCTGATGGAATAGATGGGAAAGTTGCCAGGGAGTGCAAAATGGAAACTGATCTGGGCAAAAAATTGGATCCTTTGTGCGACAAGAGTCGTTATGGTCTGATCAAAATCTGCTTCGTTTTCGTTTTTGCTTGCTTGGCTCCGGTGCCCACATTTATATTTCTGGGAGTGGATGCATTTGGTCAGATAGCTCGGGAGGTAATTGAGAGAAGAAAAAGAAATGGAAAAGGTGGCTTTTTTTCTCAATCTTCTGTTAGTTCCAATTGGTTTGGGAAGGTGAAAACTGTTGCAACGGACGTTCTTGTTATATATTGTTTTCTTATGGTCATGGAGCCGTGGGTTCCAAATTATGCAAACTATGTTCAGTTTGCACTGATCGCACTTGCAGTGCTTTCAATCGTCTTTAAAGTCATCTCTTTTGGTCGTCTTTTGCAGCTGATCCATTTGCGAACCTGAAGCGGTGGTGGTTCAAACAAAGAAAAAGGGTTGGTGAAAAATCACTATCCCTTTTTTAATTGAAGAGGAGATACTCCAAAGATTTGATTCTTGCCTGAGGCAAAGCTCGTGCTATAATTGGCGCGATGAAGATACTCCTCAAATCATTACTCATCATTGTTTTTGTGTTGGTTGCTTGGAAGGCTATCTCTTTTTTGTTTTTTAATCAATCAACTCTGGATTTCTCAGGAGAAAAAACAATAGGTGTGAACGACAACGGTTTTCGTTTTTTGATTACTGCAAAAGCAGCAACTGTTGAAGAATTGTTTCAGAATGAAAAAGTTATGATCGGACAGCACGATGTCGTGTTTCCCGATCGTGATGCCAAGTTGATGCCAGGAATGAGTGTTTCTATTATGCGAGCACTTCCAGTGAAGATTCTGGTTGATGGAGAAGAGATTATTCACCACACATTTAAAAAGACAGTTGATGACTCATTGCGAGAGGCAGAGATAATTCTCAGTCATTTGGACAAAACATTTCCAGAGAAAAACGAGCCGATTGAGAAAGACCTGGAAATTGTTGTTACTAGAATAAATATAGAAGAGGTCATTGAGGTAGAGCCAATAAAGTTCAAGATAGTTGAAAAGCAAGACAAAAAACTCAAGTGGCGCAAAAAAGAAATTCAGCAAAAAGGGATGCTGGGGAAAAAAGAGGTGAAATATGAAATCACCTATAAGAATGGCAAGCAAGTGAAAAAAGAAAAGCTGTCATATAAGATCGTTAGTCAACCAGTCGAGGAAATTGTGAAGATCGGGACCAAAGTTGAGGTGGGCAAAACTCAAAAAGGAAGGGCTAGTTGGTATGTATATACGGGAACTATGGCTTGTGCATCTGTTAAATTTCCCAAGGGGACATGGTTGCGGGTGACATCTCATGCAAGCGGAAAGCGAATTTTTGTTCAGGTGAATGATTATGGGCCTGATCCGGGAACGGGAAAAGTAATTGATTTGGATGCAGTGGCTTTTAAAAAATTGGCATCGCTCGGAGCTGGTGTGATAGATGTGAAAGTGGAAGAGATACTTGAGTGATAAACAATGGTAAAGTTTTAAAGTGCAGTTTTTATTTGTCAAACCAGGTGTGTTATGTGGTGTTGCGTTTTTAAATAAATTTGTTAGTTTGGCGCTACTCTAGGACAGTTCAGGTGGAGCTGGTTGTTCGCGTGTAAAGTCGAATGTAGTAGGTGTGCTAAATACGGGGTGATCTTCACAAAAGTCACCAGTTGAGGGGAGCTTAGTAGCGTCGAGCGAACAGTATTGTAAACACAGCTCTCACACGAGTAGATAGTCGTGAAGCAAAAAGCTTGCTGGCGGCTTTTTTATTTATTTAAATGTTATAATTTTGCAGGGATGTGTAGGGCTATTTCATATAACGTATCCGAGTATGAGTGGAATGGAGTGGAGTGAGAGCGCAGCGTCCCCTTGAGTTCCAAATGCGCGCGCTATTCCACTATATAAAACTTTGGAAGTGCGCATTTGGAATTTTGCCACAATGTTCCAGTTGCCGTAGCGTAGCAGAGGCAAATATGGGTAGAGGTCTTTGTAAAAAGCCGTAACCAGATATGTCGTGTTATATGATGTAATTAAAAGTTTTTGTTTTGCGATAGGAAAACATTATTTGGAGTCATTTTTAAACAAGCCACGAATAAATAGGAAATCGTGACTTGTTAAAATGTATGTTTTATTTGTGTTTATTGTGATTTGCGATTAATTTTTTCTAACCATTCTGTTGCTTTGTTTTTTCCACCTAAGCCGAATGCTAAACCGCTAGCCAAAGAAATAGCAGCTACAAATCCAGTGAACAGAATTTTAATCAAGTCGCTAGCAATCCCTAATTGAGTTAAAGCAGCCATCAGTGAGAAGATTATTATTGCCCATTTTGATATACTGGCTAGCAAACTTGCAGTATCTTTTTGAATTTTGGCAGCATCTAAACCGTCATTAACTATTTTAGATACAAAATTTCCAAGAATTAATCCAATTGCGAGAACAATAACTGCGACAAGTACATTAGGAATGTACAATGCTATAGTTTTTAAAAAGTCTGTAATCTGCGGGACGTTAAGAATATCAAATACTGCGATCCAAACAGCAATGATAAAAAACCATTTTACTATACTGCCTGCCAAATTAGTAAATTGAAATTTTAATCCAATTTTTTCTAATTCCTGTTTAATCTTCATTTTTTCCATCAGATAATCTATCTTGGTATAAGTAAAAATCTTACGAGCTATTCTGCCAAAAACAGCGGCAATTAATAATCCAATAACCAACACAATTAATGCACTGATTAATTCTGGGATAAAAGCTACTGCTTGTAACCACAGTTTTTGTGTTGAAGCGACAAAAGTGTCACTCCAATTTTGAAAATAATTTAGGTTTTCCATAGGTTTATTCTTAATTAGTAATTGTATATAAATAACTCTCATTACAATTATATCATAACATTTTCTTTTTTAAAGTCCTCCCCCGGAAATCTAAATTCCCTCGCTTTCAGGTGAAGGTTTCAGTATCTACTAGGTCACAAAATACAGATATCAAGTGCTCAAAGGAGTTATAGCACTGAGAACAAGAGAAATAATCAAACAAGTAGCCAGTTCTCTTGATATCAATATCATCTCCAAATCAGTTGGTTCAGATCACACCTGTCTGTTTGTTTCTGATCCTCCAAATCACTCAGTAGAATTCTATCGGCTGGAAGCCGATAGTCAGTTTAAAATTCTTTTACCAAAGAAAGGTTGCCTTTCTTGTCTCTGGTTCCAATTCCCACTGTATCTAAGGCTGCCATCACCTTTTTATTCCCAACTAGCTTTTTAACATTGTAAATTGCGGCATCACAACCAAAAACAATAATAACATCACCGTCAAAAGTTTCTTTCTTAACTTGATCTAAATCGCAAGCCACTCCAATTAAGTCCATATCTACAACTTTAAATCCATCTCCTTTTAATCTTTCTGACATTTTCTGCATCTTTTCTTCTCCTCCTGTTTCACAAAATTTAACGCAGGCGTTGCAGGAAACAAGCCCGATTTTATCGTTTTTGTTAAGTTGGGATTTAATTATCCCATAAAGTTTTGGTTCTGTGATTGTTATAAGTTTTTGTTAGTTAATTATAATAATTAGAAAAAAATAAATTGCCAAAAATTTAAATAAAAGAGAGATTTTTGATTATTTCATATACTGTGTTGGGCGAGGGTATTTTTTCTGGAGAATAACGGAAGAAAAAATAAGTGCAACGACCCCGAAGCGTATTTTTTAAATATAATTAAATGTGGAGTTAGTCTCGAACGGAATGAAATGGAGTGAGAGTGCAACGTGATTGGAGCGAAGCGGAGAAGTTAATTTCCTTTGCAGTTACAATTCGCTATTCCATTCTTTATAAAATTCATCAAGAAACTGTTCCATAAATTTATGTCTATGTTCAGCCATAGATTTTCCAGTATTTGTATTCATTTTATTTTTAAGTAAAAGAAGTTTTTCATAAAAATGATTCAGTGTTGGAGCATTGCTGTTCTTATATTCTTCTTTGGTTATATTAAGGTTTGGCTTAATATCAGGATTATAAATTTCTCTTCCTTTATGACCGCCATAGTTAAAAGTCCTCGCAACTCCCATTGCACCCATAGCATCCAGCCTATCTGCATCTTGAACAACATCTAGTTCTGGAGATTTGAATTTTTGAGTGTGTTTGCCACCTTTGAAGGAAATATTTGAAACAATATTTTCAACATGAATTATTACTTTCTCTTGGACATCTAATGAACTCAAAAATTCTCTTGCTTTGCGAGGACCAACTTCTTCATCTCCATTATGAAATTTAGAATCTGCTATATCATGAAGCAATGCTCCAAGTTCAACGATGAAATTATCTACATTTTCAGTTTGTGCAATATGTTTAGATAATTTCCAAACACGATAAATATGCCACCAATCATGACCGCCTTCAGTGTCAGATAAAACTTTTTTTACGAAATCTATGGTTTTTTCAATTACAGTTGCTTGATTCATGGACATAATGAATTCATATATTATATAAAGTTAGCGATAGGCAAAGGAAATTAATTACACATAACGTTCCAGTATATGCGATGTTTGCCAAAATTCCTTTTAAAATCAATTGTTTTTTGGCAAATATGGGTTGAACGAGGGCACGAGTGAGTCAGATATACTGTGTTAGCAGACACGAACGAAACACAGTGTAGCGAGAGTGCAACGTGGTGTGACCGATGGAAGCAAGCAGAATTACAATTTTCCCATTATTACAATTGAAACTTTTCCTTAATTTTTTTGGCAATTTATTTTTCAGGATTAGAAGATGAATGATGATGAGCTATTTTCCAATTTCCCTGCTCATTTTTTTGCCAAAAAAATGTAAATCTAGCGTGTAATGTTATTTTATTATCTTGAGGCCCAACTTCAAAATCATACTTTCCTGATTGTAAGTAATGTTGACCATCGATTATTTGAACTACGCTTTCCGTAATTCTTCCTTCTGGTTTTTTCTCTAAAAAATGGTCGAAATATTCTTTTGCCCCATCTTGCCCTTTCTTGAAATCTCCTGAAACAGTTGGCAAAAAAGTTGCATCTTCAGTGTATAAATTAGCTACTTGCTGTGGGTCACCCGCTTTTAGCAATTCATTCCATCTGCTAAAATTTTCAGTGGCAATTTTTTTGAAATCAGTTTCATTTTCTAATCCGTCTTGGTTTTTTTGTTGTTCCATGATTATTTTGGTTAAATGTTATGTTATCGCAATTATATCACAAGTTATGTCGACAACTAAAATAGATTGCCAAAAAAAATCTTAAAAATAATAAAGGAACTTTTGGCTATTTCACATAACGTTCCAGTATATCCGATGTTTGCCAAAATTTCTTTTAAAATCAATTGTTTTTGGCAAATATGGGTTGAACGAGTGCACGAGTGAGTCAGATATACACCCCGATGACTGAAAGGAGGAGAGCGTAGTGTGGCACAAAGCGTAGTGGAGTGAGTTAAATTTTCACTTATATTTAAATCCGACCGAAGGGAGACAATATGTCCGAAGGACGAGGGGGAGTCCAGTTTTTGTTTCTTTTTTAAAAAAGAAAATAATAGGTTGTTGATAAAAATATTTTTTGAAATTTAATTTTTTAAACTGTTTCTTAGAAAAGGATAAAGTCCTATTAAAATAATAAACATTCCTATTCCAGAAATTAAAAACCCAAAATTGTATGAAATGACCATTGCATATCCAATAATAAATATGAATCCTACTTCAAACAATTTTCCAATTTGTGTTTTGATTGATAACATTGTTGCTTTGTATCTTTTGTTAGTTGAAAAATTGTTTAGATAATATTCTTGCATTATTGAATTTCTTGCATGATAGTACCCAATTATTATTGCAAGTATTACTCCAATAAAATAGGGATTTTTCAATTGCGAGCTTAGAATTATTAATCCTGAAAATAAAAATATCTCATAAAATAATAATTTTTGAATTTTTATTTTTTTTAGAAATTTTAAATTATGTCCTATAACAAACCAGACTATTCTTGAAAAAGCCATTATAGCACCAATTAAGATTATTGGATATCCAAGTGAGGTTACAAAAGGTTCTTTGTATATTGAAAGACCTATTACAAAAGCCCCAATAATCCCTAAAAATAACGAAGTAACATAAAATCCAGTCCCCCTAAATCTCTTTAATTGTGAAAATATTTTTTCTCCTTCTATATCTTCGGCTGTGTATTCTATCTTTGGTGAATATAACAAAAAGGCTGTTAAGATTCCAATTAAGTCAAAAATTAAATAAATTTGAATTGGCATAAGTAAGGAAATCTTTGTTAATATTGGCAATAGTAAAATCATCCCTGCGGAAACTAAAGATACATTGGCTTTAATTTTTCCATCTAAGTCTCCATAACTTTTTTCTCTTTTTAGTCCGGAAAGGGTATTATGTAAAAAAGCTCCTGAAGTTCCAGAGGTAAATGCAAATCCAATCGCAATAAATGAGGATCCTAAAATGAAATAAGGGAGAGAATTTCCAAATATAAAAAATAATGTTGAAATTAACATTGAAAACTTGGCTAAAATTAAAGCTTTTTTATGGCCTAATTTATCTGAAATATATCCTGATGGAATCTCTAGAATAAATCCTGCAATCCACCCAATACTAGTGTATAAACCTATTTGTTGAGCTACAGTATTTGGCAATGATAAAAAATAAAGAGCAAGAATAGGAATATAGTTTCTTCTGTTTGTTAATATAATTAGAAAATATTTCCAAATATTTGATTTTAATTTTTCGTGCATAAGTTAATTAATTTTTAATGAAATATAAATCTATTGTAAATTTCTAAATTTAGACAAAAATCCTTTCTTAATAAATTTCTTTTACGAAGTAAAAGTCTATGTTTGCGTAGCACTTGGACTCCCCCTCTTTTTATTTCTTTTTTCTAAAAAGAAAATAAGTGAAAATTTAATTGCGTATAACATCAGGGATAAAAGAAGTTTTCGGAACGTAGTGGAGAAAATTTGGGAAAATTGCGAGCAGAGCAATTTTCCTTTTATTCCTTGTTATGTGTCCTGAGCGAAATGGAATGGAGCTCAAGCGC
>JAYEIQ010000007.1:0-4184 GCA_034660175.1 Patescibacteria group bacterium
ACCAGACTCAAATCTGGATTCTCTTTTTTGATTTTCTTGTAAGCAACAACCAACCTCTCAAGATTCTTGTGAGGATAGGCGTTCCCTACGTATATCAGGTATGGCTTTATTATACCATACTTCTTCAAAATTTCCTCAGCATTTTTGTATGTCACATAGCATTTAAAATCACTCCCTTCGTGAGTCATTTCAACCTTTGAAGATTTCAACCCAAGATTCTTGATCACATCATCTTTTGTGAATTCGGAAACAGCAATCACACTGTCTGCTCGCTTGGCCGCACTCTTGATAGTCCATTTATAACACAGGAGCTTAAAAAAATAATAATAGCGGTTCAATGTCGTGTTTCTGACTGTTGGATAATGAAAAAGAATCAGATCATGAATCGTGACAACAAACCTCTTTCGATAGAAAATCGGCACATTGAAATGACAAAAATGCATCAAATCCAAATCAAATTTGTTCAAAAAGAAAGGGAAAACAAATTGTTCTGAAAAAGAATACCAATTGAAATCGGCTAGCACCTTTATGAAATTCTCGTGTCGTGGAACATACTGATTGAAATTCTCTTTTTTCAAAAAAACATAATAAGTCCTTTCCGAGTTTCCGTCGGTTTTTTCCAGATATTCGATCAATTTTTGAGCATAGCGACCCAAACCCTTCCCTTTGGGGCCATAGAATCGTGCATCAATGCCAATTTTTTTCATGTATTTATTTTATCTCTACCAAATGTTTCAAAATATTTTCACTTTGGGAAATTTCCAAAAGTTGCTGTGCTCGCTTTGTTCCTTGCTTGCAAAAATGTTCATAGAGTTCCGGGTCTTCCAAAAGTTCTTTCATTGCAAGCATCATTTCATGCGGACGATATGGATCGACCAAAATTGCTCCCTCTCCTGCAACCTCCGGCATCGATGAACAGTTCGAAGTGATCACTGGGATCCCGGAGGCCATCGCCTCCACTGGAGGAAAGCCAAATCCTTCAAAAAATGAGGGATAAATCAAAAAACGCGCAAGTTTATACAAATGTGGCTTGTCTTTGTCATCAACAAAACCGGTGAAAAGCACTTCATCTTTGAAGGAGTTGTCTTTGGCCGCCTGAATGATCTCTTCATATGACCACCCCAAGCTCCCCGCAATCACCAATTTGACATTTTTTGCTTCGGAGCAAACTTCTTTCAATCTTTCAAATGCCTTGATCAGCGAAGATATATTCTTCCGAGGCTCAATCGTCCCCAAAAACAAAATGAAGTCTTCCGGCAAACCATATCGCTTCACGAGAGAAAAAATTGATTGTCCATTGAGTGATCCATTTTGGAATTGCTCGATATTGTGAATTGGATGCACCACATCAATTTTTTCTTTCTTGATCCCATAAACACTCACCAGATCATTTTTCGTTGATTTTGAAACTGCCAAGATCTTGTCTGCTCGCTCACACAAAGAGCGAGGATTGAGAATAAAGTGCCACAATTTCCTTTTTGTGGAAAAGAAATGTCCAAATCTCTCAAACGAAAGATCATGAACAGTGAGCACGAAGCGGCATTTTTTTGAAACTGAAATGAACAAAATGTTTGGTGCAAAAAAAACATCCACTCCACCCAAAAGCATGTCTATCTTCGGCCAACCAAAAAACCAAACCAACAAATTGAAAAGCTTGTTCGGAAAGCCATAGTTTTTCGTTTCAACATTCGGATATTTCTCGAGCCAAGACAAGTCACCTTCGATTTTCTTGAATGAATTCAAGAACAAAATATATTCATTATCTTTGTCAGTCTCGAACAATTTTTTGAGCACACCAATGGTGTATTCCTCAACACCGGTTCGCGTCCCCTCCATCAAGCAACGCACATCAATTCCAATTCTCACGGATCTATGCAATTATCAATTATATCAATTTACAATTTTCATTGAATTTTCAAAACATTCAATGATCAAAAATTTATTTTCCTCTGCCGTCTATTGTGCTCGTTATTTTCTGAAATATCATAGCCAGTTCTTGAGCTTCTTTCCACAACTCCCTTGCCTCATTCTTTTTCTCGATCATTGCAGACGATATCATTCTCAACCAATATTTCGTCTCCTGAGCCTCTTTCTTGCATATGAAGATCTTGTTTCTGAAATCCTTTTTCGAACTCGCATTGTTGGCTTCACAATAATTTGCCCCAATGCTTGTTGCACTTCCAACTAGTTGGGATATGATCGAATTTGTCACTCTATCCCCACTCGAATTCGAACTTTTACAGAAATATATAATGCTTTCACCAAACTTTGCAGCTCTTTCTTCCAAATCAAACTCTCTCTTGTTCTCATTGGTCATTGTGAATTGAATATTGATTGAAAACTGAAAATTGATAATTGAAAATTGAAGTTCACTCTTCCTTCCAGTAGTGTCTTGTCAAAACTGAAAAGATCGACAAAAGCAAACCCCCAACGACGGCACCCACAAAAACAGGCAAAAACGACAATTTTTTTTCAGCAACAACAGGTCCTGAGAAAATTGTCTTGAACCAGTTTGAATCTTTCGATTCCTCATTCAAGCTGTTTGTTTTCTTGGTGATAATCTCCTTTGTTGAACTGAAAATAGCAGCAGCAGCAGGAGGATTCTTCGTCACATATCTCACTTGCACATAATTTGGCGAAAGACGCTCTGCTTTGAAAAACTTGGAAAAGCTGGACAATGACTTTCCCGACGCTTCGGTTTTTGAATCTGAAAAAACAAAATTCACCACTCCCGGGTCACCCAGCCACTGAACCAAAGTTTCTGCAAAACTTTTGTCTGCTTCGAGCCGATAATACTGATCAAAATCATATTCCTCTTGAGATTGAGAACTTTCTTGCCCGCTCTGACGAGCAATGTCAATTGACATCACAGCCTCAAAGGCTTGTGGCCTGGAAAAAAACCATGCCATCACAAATCCTGCGAAAAGAATCCAGACACCAAAAAACAACATTTTGTGCTGTTTGATGATCTTCACATGTTCCTTCAATTCCATGCATTTTTTGTCTACTGTTTACTGTTTTGATATTAGCAAATGAACCAAAAATTGCAATGGAAATGACCTTTTTTCAAAACAAAAAGTGACCTTGTCAAGTTTAACATAGTCACTTTCTTCATATCACAATCTTGATTCGGGTTGCTAGACGTGAGTTTCACTTGAGATTATCTCATGCTAAGCGGAGCATGACTCAAATATGTCATCAACAAACATGATCCTCAGAACCCCTTCTCTCGCATGTCTCTTCCCCTCTTTGATATCTAAAGCAGTTTATTAAGGTACCATTATCGTTTTCATCAAAAAACCTTTATACAGGTTTTAAGCCCATTTTTACAATATTTCACTAAAAATATCAAAGATTTTTGACAAAATGAAAGCGCCTGCAACACAATGGTCGCAGGCGCCGGGATTGTTCCCCTTGTTAATATTCCAGTCAGTATTCTAAACAAAATCCGAACTTTTTTCCGAGAAAATCCCAAACAAGAATAAAGTGCATTTCCCTGTTTGTACCAGAGAAAAAATAGTACATACCCGCAAGCATGGTTGCCAACAGCAAAAGCTCTGTCATTGCCGTTGACTACAGATACAAAATGTTCAGTTTAAATAGTTCCAGTTGATCTGCGACAACTTCCATTAAAATTGTTTTGTTTATCATACTTTTGAAAAATTACTTTCATATTATTAACATTGACAGTGTTGATAAATCTATATTACTAACATTGGCAGTGTTGATAATATTATAATACACTGCACACCTACTTCGTCACTAAACTCAAAATTCACACACAGCCAAAATAGTTGCTTGTGTTTTTGATGATATTTTTTATGATTCGTATTCATACTCGCTCACTAAATCTATAGAGTTAACTCTGCAGAATGCCCGAAACCCAAAACACCTTATTTGCAATCAAATAGCTTTTTATTTTTTTTAATGGCTTTGTAGCTTTTATCTAAAAATTGTTCAAAATTTTTACTTGTATCATAGAGCTCAGTGAAATATTCTGGAGTTGTTTTATTGTTTATTTTTATTTTTTTATGTTCTTCATAAAAAACAGCTTTTTGCTTCAATATTTTTTTTATTCTTTGGTCGTTTAAAATAATCGGGGCAATTAGCTCACTTAAATGCCATTCTATATGAGGTGATTCAAATTTTTTTTTGTTAACTTTTGGATATAATTTTTTCCATTT
>JAYEIQ010000008.1:0-40587 GCA_034660175.1 Patescibacteria group bacterium
ACCAAATTGACTTGGATGTCGAAAATGAAGGAGTGAGAAGAATGTTTGAGCAAGCGATAAAGGGTCTTGCCAAAAAAGGGACAAAAATGTTGAGGCTTGGAGCTGTTGGATATGTATCTAAGAAAAGAGGAACAGACAATTTCATGATACCTCAAACATACAAGTTTATTCAATGGATTGCTGAAGTTGCTCATGAAAATGGAGTAATGATTTTGTCACAAGTTCATCACCATCACACAACAAAAATAAAACTGTCAAAAATCGAGGGTGTTGATCGTGTTTATGACTTTGTTTTGCCGATGCTCATGCTCAGGGCTATCTATTCAGGGAATACAAAATATTTGAAGAATTGGATTAAGATCAGACCTCACAATCAAATCACGGTACTAGACACGCATGATGGAATTGGTATCGTTGATGTTGTTGACTTGATGCCAAAAGGAGAAATCGAAAACACTGTGAACAAACTTCGTGAATATGGTGGAAATGCGACAATGCGATCGACGGGAATTGGGAAGAAAGACTCAAATATCTACCAGCAGAACATTACTTTTTATTCTGCAGTGGGTGCCAGTGATGAGAAATATTTGCTTTCGCGAGCCGTTCAATTTTTTATTCCTGGAATTCCCCAAGTCTATTATGTGGGACTTTTAGCAGGAGAGAATGACGAGAAAAGTTTCAGACGATCTGGTGTTGGAAAGGACTTGATGAGACATAACTATACCTTTGAAGAAGTAGAGGAAAGTTGCAAAAGAGATGTTGTTCAAAGGTTGTACAAATTGATGAAGTTCCGCAACTCCCATGAAGCTTTTGATGGCTTTTTCACTTTGGGAAATACCAACGATAAGAAACTCACCTTGCGATGGGATAAAGATGAGGTCTTTTGTGAATTGAGAGTTGATTTTGAAGCTCTTAATGCTGTTATCGAATATAGTGACAAAAAGACTGGAGGGGTTGAGTTTCTTGAGGTGTGTTGATTTTTGTTAAAAGCTATTGATAAAAGTTAAAATTTTCAGAAAAATATGGAGATGTTGAAAATTTTCAAAGAGCATCTCTTTGTAAAATAATATGTTAGATTGTCCAGCGTTGTTTGCATTTTTATATTTCATCTGGATAAAAATAATTGATAAGTTTTTCCATCGGTGTCATGCTCTCTATTCCTTTATGAGGCTTCACCGTATTGTAGAAGTTCACAAAACGGATAAGATCAAGTCGACGACGATTTCTGTTTTTAAATTCTATCTTTCTGTACCACATATCCATGCTTGTTCTGATGACCCTTTCTGCTTTACCGTTGGTTGTTGCAACGATGATTCCTTTGGTTGAGAACATCACAGCATTTCCTGATTCGGGCTCAATTTAGTGGTCACTTGCGTTTGGGGTGTGTCTGGGTGGCAATGGAACTTTGGTCGGTGCAAGTGCCAACCTGATTGTTGCCGGAATGAGTGAAAAAGCTGGATATAAGATTAAATTCATTGATTTCATGAAAATTGGTTTGATTGTGATGGTCATCATGGTTGTTATTGCTCATGCTTGTCTTCTGATCAGTTATTTCTAGACAAGGTTTCTATATTTAGCACACTTCATCGTTGAAATCTTGTGTTTCTCGTTTGTTGTATCATTAAATACGACTTATCCACTACTCGATTTTGTCTCGAACTGCAATCAAATGTGAAAGCTCAGTTTTTCTGGAACCAAAAACTTCAAATAAAAATACCCATTAAAATGGCCATTTTAATGGGTATTTTCTTTATACAGAGAAGTTCTAGGAGTAGTATGAGAGTGAATAATAAATAATAGGACAAAATGAACTTAGAAAGTTATATTAAATCAAAAATTGCATGTGAAATTGTTCGCTCCATGTTAAAAGAGGCAGGTCTTGTTGCGATTTCATTGCGAGACGAATACATTCTGGATCGGTCAATGTCAAGAAGAATTCAAAAACCAACACCACTAAAAGTGTTTTTGAGAAGACAAACAAGGATGATTTTTTGGATGCGATTAAGTTCCTTATTGATTTCATCTAATGTGAGAAAAGGATAAAATCAAGCTAAAAATAGCTAATTTGAGGTGTTTTAGCTGGGTGATTGGTTTAGTTTGCTTATTCGAGGAAGGGTTGGAAGTAGTTGTTGTGTTCGAATTTTCTAATAAAGATTTACCAAAGATTATTTGTGCTAGAAAATTTAATCTACAATTTCTCCACTCAAAAATCCCGATTGCTCGGGATTTTTTATATCAAAAAGACTTGGAAAGCAAAGACTATTTTACTTTGTTTGCAGTTTTGATGCAACGAGTGCAAACTTTCATCTTTTTGCCATTGATCTTTTTGCTTTGAAGATTCACCTTGAACTTTCTTTTGGTTGCTATATTTGAGTGCGAACGTTTGTTGCCAGATTGATTCTTTTTTCCACAGATTTCACAGCGAGCCATTTCAGTTGATTTGAATAGTTATTTTCTTGTCACAAAGGTGAATATTGCATTTTGGCGAAATGTAATATAAACTTAACAAGTAGTATGATATCAGTATAACTCCCATGTGTCAACCTGGGAATTAGCAAAAATAAAGCTAAAAAACTATAAAACCATATGGATTTCATTCTCCCAATAGCAATTTTGATCATGTCTGTCGTTATTCATGAAGTTTCACACGGATATGCAGCTTTTTTGTTGGGTGATCCAACTGCAAAATATGCCGGAAGGCTCACTCTGAATCCGATCAAGCATCTTGATCCATGGGGATCAGTTTTCATTCCTTTATTCTTGGCTATTTCACAAGCAGGAATTCTTTTTGGTTGGGCGAAACCAGTGCCATACAATCCATACAATTTGAAAAATCAGAAATATGGACCAGCTATTGTCGGTGCTGCAGGGCCTCTTTCAAATCTTGCTCTTGCTCTTTTTGCGGGAGTGACAATGCGTGCTTTCTTTGTAGCAGGCATTTTTGAGGGTTTTGTTTTGCAAGTTTTGGCAACGATAATTTTTATTAACATTCTCTTAATGGTTTTTAACTTTTTACCAATTCCACCATTGGATGGTTCGAAGTTGCTCTATGCGATTTTGCCTGTTTCAGAACACACCAAAATGACACTTGACCGTTATGGTTTTGTCATTTTGATTGCATTCATTTTTCTTTTCGGCTCAATTATTCAAAACATTGTCATTTTTGTTCTTCAGTGGTTTGCCAAGATTATTGTTGGTGTCAGCTTGGTCGATTTTCTTCAATTTTAGACAATATTTGAACTAACGACATGTCCTTGACATGGGAAAGAGAGAGTGTTAGTATCGTACAGTAACAAATCCGCAGACTTCAGGCTTGTCCCGTAACGCCTCCGCCTTTGGAGGGAACTGTTATGGGGCGCAAAAATAAGACCTGAACAGGATCAATATTGAGCGCTTCTCGCGCTTTTTGGCGATTTGAATCTGCGGCATCGCAGGTTTTTTGTTTTTATAAACAATAACTAGACAAATTTATGTTGACGCGTAAGCAAAAAGAGAAATTGGTTAAAGATTTGACCACTAAAATAGCAGACAGCAAAACTGTTGTGCTTTGTGATTACAAAGGGCTCAAAGTTGACCAGCTCAAGGAGTTGAGGGGTGCTTTGCGAAAAGGTGAAGCTCAGATGTTGGTCACAAAGAAAACTCTTATCCAAATTGCCTTGAAAGAAGCCGGGATTGATCTGGATGTACAGGGGATGGAAGGACAAATTGCTATTGTGTATGGTGGTGATGAGGTCTCTTCACCAAAAGCATTGCACGAATTTGCCAAAGATAACGAGAATTTAAAAATTTTGGCTGGTGCATTGGAAGGCAAACAGATTAGTGATGTGGAAGTTGTGAACTTGGCAAAACTTCCAACGAAAGAGGAATTGTTGGCGAAGGTGGTTGGATCAATGAAATCACCAATCAATGGTTTTGTTGGAGCTTTGGGTGGAAACTTGAGAAAGTTTGTCTACGCTCTTAATGCTGTTAAGGAAGCGAAAGAAGGTGCAGGGAAATAAGGTTATCAATAATATATTGTATATAATCTAATTAAAGTAAAACAATGGCAGAAGAAAAAAAGGCTTCCGAGGAGTCGAAGGAAGAGGACAAAGAGGTTGAAGTTCCAAAGAAGTTTAAGGGCATCGTTGAAGAAATTGAAAAAATGAGTGTTCTTGATCTTGCTGAGCTTGTTGAAATTTTTGAAGACAAGTTTGGTGTTAGTGCTGCAGCTCCTGTTGCAGTCGCAGGTGCAGTTCCAGTTGCTGGTGCAGAAGGTGCAGAAGGTGGCGCTGAAGAAAAGTCAGAATATGATATTGAGTTGACAGCTGCTGGTGATTCAAAGATCAATGTGATCAAGGCTGTTAAGGAGATTACAGGGCAAGGTCTGAAAGACGCAAAAGATATGGTTGATGGCGCACCAAAAGTCATCAAAGAAAAGGTTGCCAAAGAAGAGGCCGAAGAGTTGAAGAAAAAACTTGAGGAAGCTGGAGCAACTGTTGAATTGAAATAGAACGTTTCTGTTGATGTATTACAGATGAAAGTGTGAGGACATCACTCTTAAAAAGGTCCTTCAAAAAGCCAGAAGAGGGCTTTTTGAGTCTTAAGGATCAGGCGCTTGCATTGATTTATGAGAAATATATTTGTGTTTTTCAAATTAAAAAGGAGATGGTGCATTTGCGTGCCATCTCCTTTTCATGCTTGTTTCGATCAGGATTGTTGTTTGAAACAGGCAGTGGAGTTATTTATCAATTTTAACGAACTGTTCGCAGAATTTGCTTACTTCATTTGCGGGTACACCAATTTCTTTTGCGACAGAAAAGAAATTGAAAGAATGCTTTTCTACCAATTTCTTGGTGATTATCTTTTCACAATACTTAACTCTGGTTTCTTTGCACTGATCAGCAAGGCCGAGTAGTTTGATCTTTTTATGAAGCGTCTGCACGGTTCTGATGCCAATTTTTTTAAACTCATTTTGATGCTTTTTAAATGCTTTTTTCGCAACACCGTCATGCTTTTTTATCACCAATTCGATGATGATCTTTGCTTCGTCACTCTCCATGTCAGAGTGAGCTTTTTTTGGATCGGAATCAGTGTGATTGTTCTTGATGGCAATTTGCTTTCGCAAAGTTGAGCCATCTTTCATGTCCAGCTTTTTTCTGAACTCCTTCATGATCTCTTGGATAAGGGCCAGCTCTTTTTCTGAATGCAGTGTCTTGAACATTTCCTCTGTTAAGTCATCTTTCAGCTTGGCAATTTCGTCTTTGAGATTCCTCTCGATTGTTTTGAGTGCGCCAATTTGCTTAATGTCTTCGATTTTTTCCCCTTGCAATTTTTCAAGAGTTGCTTCAAGGTTCAGAATCTTTTTTGATGCGTTTTTGTTGGCTATCATGGCGTTCTTTTTTTCGCTCAAAAGGGTTTTGATTATGGTTTGCAGAAAGGAAAGAGATTTTTCTCTTTGGGACAGTTCTTCGAACAATGCCTCCAATGTTTCTTTGTCCTTGGAGCTAATTGCTTTTTTTCTCTGATTATCGGTTGTTATTTCTTGATCGTTTTTAGTCATCTCAAGTGATCTGAGTCGAGCAACATCCAGAGGAAAGTTAGTTGCCTTCAGATGTTCGATACTTCTAAGCGGATCGTCAGTGTTGATGTTGTGTTTTTTTCTGACTTTGTTGGGGATAGACTTTCTAGATATTCCCAAGATGTCTGCTGCTTCTGACTGTCCTTTTTCTCCAGCAAAGTGCAGTGCCAAACAGAATGCAACTTTTTCATATTCTTCAATTGTTATGGGAATATAACCGGAAATGGGAATCATAACGTTTGAACAAAACTTCGTGTTAGATTTCAATTCGAGGTGCTGTGGTTCAATTGTTGCGCTTTGTCTGCAGTTGATTATTCCTCGAGTAACAGCGTTTTGAAGTTCTCTTACATTGCCAGGCCAATCATAATTTTTCATTTCTGCCATTGTTTTCTCGGAAAAACCAATTACCCTGGGACTTCCTTTCGCAATGATTTGACACTTGAAATGTTCAGCGAGGACAGCAATGTCCTTAGTTCTGCTTCGCAGCGGTGGAACGTTAATTCTGAAAACATCCAAACGATAGAACAGATCTTTGCGGAATCTTTTTTCGGCAGTTTCGTTCTTGAGATTTTTGTTAGTTGCTACAATCACTCTTACGTCTGTTTCTCTGATTCGTGCACTTCCCAGTCGACAGTAGACTCCTTCCTGGAGAATTCTTAAAAGTCGAGCTTGTACCGACAGAGGCAACTCACCAATTTCGTCCAAAAAAATTGTTGAGCCGTCCGCAATCTCGAAAAAACCCTCTTTTTTTTGTTTGGCATCAGTGAAAGCTCCTTTTTCATGACCAAAAAAATCAGAAAGCATCAGGTTGTCATCTAGAGCACTGCAATCAACAGTGATCATTTCATGATTACTTCTTTTGCTTTGCTCATGAATTAGCTCAGCTAACATCTGCTTGCCAACGCCAGTTTCTCCCTCAATCAGAACGGTTGAGTCTGTTGAAGATACCGTTAGTGCTTTCTCAAGACAGGAAGCTAGTGCTTTTCCTTCATACTTTATGCATGGCAGAATCTGTGAAGTTTCGAATTTCTTTGCAAGTTTGTGTCCAATGTCTATGACTTTTTGATTTCTCAAAGTTTCCATTATCTTTTTCCTCCTCTTCCATAATTAATATTTTGAACTTTCATAAAAGATTATGTAAATATCAAATCAAAAAAAGTCCCTCTTGCGGGGTCTTCTTCGATCATAGAAGATCTATCCGTTATCTCCTTATTTGGTTGTTAACGTGCTGATGGCGCAATTGTGACACATTTTTGCATATATAGCAAGGTTTTTCAAAGTTGCAATCTGAGTCAATTCTTCGGGACAAGGTTTGTTGATAAACTTGATGAATTAGAATATAATATAATCAAACGATGGCGAAAATAATATCACTCGTGAATCAGAAGGGCGGGGTTGGCAAAACTACCACCGCTATTAACCTTGCTACCTATCTTGCCGCAAATGGTAAGAATGTTCTTTTGGTTGATCTGGATCCTCAATCAAATGCATCAAGTGGTTTGGGAATTGATATCTATAATCTCGAAAAAACCCTCTATCATTCCTTGGTGATGGATGAGCATCCAAAAAAGGTTATTTTGAAAACTGACAGCTTTGGTCATGATATCATTCCTTCATCTCAGGATTTGGCTGGTGCTGCGATTGAACTGACAGATGTTGAGAATAGGGAATATCGACTTTACAGTGTATTGCGCAGGGTGCGCAATGATTATGATTTCATTATTATCGATTCTCCACCAAGTCTTGGTCTTTTGACAATCAATGGTCTGGTTGCTTCGGACGAGGTGATTATTCCAGTTCAAACCGAATATTTTGCTTTGGAAGGGTTGGGACAGTTGCTTAACACCGTTGATTTGGTTCAGGAGAACCTTCAGCCAAAGTTGCAATTGGGAGGAATTGTGATGACGATGTTTGACAGACGCAACAGACTTTCACGACAAGTGGTCAAAGAAGTGAAGCGACATTTTGAGGGAAAGGTGTTTGATTCGATCATTCCTAGGACAGTTCGTTTGGCAGAAGCTCCGAGTTTTGGCAAATCAATTTTGCATTTCGACAAGTTCTCCAAGGGTGCAAACGCATATCGGCAGCTTGCCAAAGAAGTGATAGACAAAAATAGCAAATAGTCACAGAGTCACATTTTTAATAAAAAAAGAAAATTTAACTATAACCAAAAACAAAAATGGCACAAAAAGGCGGGTTGGGCAGAGGGCTCGTATCCCTCATTCCAAATAAAAAGAAATCTTCATCTGGAACAGTGAACTATTTTGGAATGGAAGTTGATGTTTCAGAAGGAGAAAAGCAAAAAGAAGGTGAACCCTCTGGCAAAAAAGAGGTCGATAAAAAGACCGGAACTGATTCCAGCGCGAAAATTACTGATGTTTCACTCAAGAGCATAATCGAAACTCCAATTGAAACAATTTCACCAAATCCTTATCAGCCGAGAAAGAATTTTGACGAAGGCAAGCTCAAGGAGCTTTCAGACTCCATCAAGAAACATGGTGTTTTGCAACCTTTAGTTGTGAGTCGCAAAGATGATGGCTCTTATGAATTGATTGCGGGGGAGCGTCGTCTGGAGGCGAGTAAAATTGCTGGTCTTGCAAAAGTTCCGGTTGTGGTGAGAGTTGCAACAGAGCAGAACAAAATGGAACTGGCCTTAATTGAGAATGTTCAGAGACACAATCTCAATGTAGTTGAAGAAGCCAAGGCGTATAAAAAGATGCAAGACACATTTGCTCTTACACAAGAAGAAATCGCAGATCGTGTTGGAAAAAGTCGAAGTGCTGTTGCCAACATTCTTCGTTTGCTCAAACTTCCCGTAGAGATCTTGAAAGCCTTGGGAGAGGGCAAAATTGCAGAAGGTCATGCAAGAACAATCTTGGGTGTCTCAAATTCTGAAAAGCAACGCGCATTTTATGAGCTCATCTTGAAAGAAAATCTGAATGTTCGTCAGGCAGAGGATCGAGTTAGAGAGGCGACAGTGAAAACCAATCCAAGAAAACTAAAAAGTTTGGATCCTGAAATTCAAAGCAAACAGGAAGAATTGTCCGAATTGCTTGGAACAAAAGTGAAGATCAGGAAGAGTAATGATGGAAAAGGGCAAGTGACGATTGAGTTTTATTCAAATGAGGATTTCAGTTCTCTTATAAATAAACTAACCTTAAGGCAATGATAGAATTTGAGGAACCGGATGCAAAATATACTTTTGATGAAGAGCGGAGCAAAGGTGGTTCGGCAAAAGTGAAGGTTTTGGCGTTACTTTTTATTTTTGTTTTGCTAACTTTATTTTTGGCGAAAAACAATTATAAATTTAACATGCTGGATACTCAGATTGTTCCAGTAATCGCCGATTGCAACATACTTTATAGATTTGATTCAGAAGACAGTGAAGTAGTTTCAATTGACAATGCCAAGGGTGTTTTGAAAGAAAATATGCCTAAGTTTGAGGAGTTGACAGGATTTTATGATGGTTATGTTGCAAGTAGGTCTGAATTGAAAAACGAGAAGAATGTTGCTGAAATAATTGTCGAATTCAAAGATGTAACAGAGACAGAGAAATCAATACCAAAAAATATTTGTGGTTTTGACGTGTTTGTTGTTTTTAAATAGAGTTGAATGGGAAATAATTAAGAAAAATAAAGATGGAAAATGAAATAATCATGTACAGCGATGGAGGGTCGAGAGGGAACCCAGGTCCAGCCGCAATAGGTGTTGTTATTGAAAAAGGAGGAAAGAGCGAGAAATATGGTGAGTGCATTGGGAAGAAAACAAACAACGAAGCAGAATATGAAGCCTTGATTTTTGGAATGAAAAAAACAAGACATCTGGTGGGTAAAAAACAGGCGAAGATGATAAAATTGAAGTGTTTTGTTGATTCGGAACTTATTGCGAAACAACTCAATCACGAATATAAGCTCAAAGACGAAAGGATTCAAAAATATTTCATTGAAATTTGGAATTTGATGTTAGATTTCAAAGTTGTGAGATTTCAGCATGTGAGAAGAGAGTTGAATAAGCAGGCTGATGCAATGGTGAATGAGGCATTGGATGGACAAGAAGCAAAATTATTTTAGAATTTTCATCTCCCCGAGAATTTGTTTGACAGGATAAGTCTTAAACTGAAAAAATGAAGTTCATAGTTATCGCAGGAGGACAAGGGACGAAATTGTGGCCCATGAGCCGTGAAGATAAACCGAAGCAGTTTCAGCCGGTTGTTGGAGAAAAGAGTTTGTTCAGACAGAATCTGGATGCTTTGTTGAAGGATTTCAGTTCACAGGATGTTTTTGTTTCAACAAAACGACGTTATGTGAAGTTTGTCATTGATGATGCAAAGGAAATACCGCTTGAGAACATTATTATTGAACCAGACGTTGCCAAAAATACAGGTCCAGCAACTGGACTTGCAGTACTCAAGGTTTCGATGAAATATCCGAAAGATCCTTTCATGATTGTGCAGGCAGATTGTTTGAGAATACCAGACTCAAAGTTTGTTGAGATGATCAAAGAGGCAGAAAAGCTTGTCAAAGAAAAAAAGAAGTTGATAACTGGAGGACAGAAAGCTCTCTATCCTGATATGGGAATTGATTATTTGATGCTTGGAGATCCAATGAAGAATGGAAATAAGTTGGATATATTTAAGATTCAGAAGTTTATTCCTCGTTTGGACTCTCTTGAAGAGACTAGGAGGTTGATCAGAGGTTTTCGAATCGCGACTCATTCAAATCACTATTGCTGGTACCCAGAGTTATTGCTCAATGCCTTTAAAAAATATAAACCCACTTGGTATCGAGATTTGATGAAAATTAAAGCCGTTTTTGGTTCAGAGAAAGAGGCGGAAGAAATTGATAAGATCTATGAAAAAATGGACTCTGGTCCGGTTGAAGATGTTACAAAAAACATATTTTCTGAGAGCTATATAATTCTCAACCCTTTCAAATGGATGGACATGGGGACGTGGGGTGTGATTCATGAATATCTTGCTCCAAATGACAAAACATATCAGGATGGGAATGTGATTGCCATTGAGACTAGAAATTCTTTCATAAAAGGCAGAAAGGAAAAGCTAATTGCTACTGTTGGAATTGAGAATCTTCTGATTGTTGATACAGAAGATGTTTTGTTTGTTTGTCCAAAGAACAGGTCGCAGGAAGTGAAAAAGATCGTGGAAGAATTGAAAAAGAAAGGAAAGAAATATTTATAGAGAAATAAACAAAGAAAGTGTTGACTTTTTAGTTTTTTTGTCTTATACTGCAGACACTTAGATAGTGTTTGGTTTGGTTCCGGTCGCAAGCGACGGGAATTTATTTTTTCTAAGGCACGTATTAATTCGATGAAGGTTCTCTTTTATAAATTATTTTCTTCTTTAATTTGCTTTAACTGATGAGTCTTTTGTCTTTGTGCGAATTGCGTGCGAAAATAATTTACAAAAGAGAATAAAAATTTGTCTATATTAACTAAAGACAAAAATTGAATAATTTATAAATCAAAAAAATGGCAGGAAAAAAGATAATCAAGGATTCATCGGCACTTGGACAATTTGGAAGTGCGATTGCTCAAATTTGCGAAGAAAAAGGAATCGACAAGGAAAAGGTTGTTGAGTCAGTTGAGGCTGCATTGGCAGCTGCATACAAGAAGGACTATGGGAAAAAGGGGCAGATCATTGTTGCCAAGCTTGATGAGAAAAACGGAGAAGTTGATTTCAAGCAATTGCGTGAAGTTGTGGATGAGAACGTGTGTTCAATAGAGGAGGAGTTTTTGAATGAAGAAGTGCACGAGATTCCTAAAAGCGCAGTTAAAAGTGAAGAGGCTGTGGATAGAACAAAGAATCAGGATTCAGAAGATCCAGCTGTGATGCCAAGGTTCAATCCAGAGCGAGACATTCTTATTGAAGATGCAAAAAAGATCGACAAGACAATTGAGGTTGGCGATTTTCTTGAAATTCCGCTGGAAACAAAAGATCAATACGGGAGAGTGGCATCTCAAACTGCAAAGCAAGTCATTATTCAGCGCATTCGTGAGGCAGAGCGTGATTCAATGCATGATGAATACAAAAGAAGGGAAGGAGAGGTTGTGAACGGAACAGTTCAAAGAATCGAACTGAACAAAGTTTTTGTTGATTTGGGCAAGGCTGTTGGTGTGCTTTTTCCTTCAGAGCAAATCCCAACAGAACAATATCGCGTTGGTCAAAGATTGAGAGTCTATATTGACAAAGTGGAATCAGATCCAAAGGGTCCTGGAATCACACTTAGTCGAAGACATCCAAACCTTCTTTTGAAATTATTCGAACTTGAAGTGCCGGAAATTTTTGCCGGAACAGTTGAGATTGGAGCAATTGCTCGTGAAGCAGGTGCTCGATCAAAAATTGCGGTTCTTTCAAATGAGGAAGGAATTGATCCAATTGGTTCCTGCGTGGGCCAAAAGGGAACTCGCGTTCAAGCTGTGATCGATGAGGTCAATGGTGAAAAAATTGACATAATTGAATGGAACGATGATGTTGAAAAATTGATTGCTAGTGCTCTTTCTCCTGCGAAAGTTATCAACGTGGAAATCAAAGAAGAAGAAAAGGAGGCTTCAGTTTTTGTTGTGAAAGACCAACTGTCACTCGCTATTGGAAAAAAAGGTCAGAACGTGAGACTCGCAGCAAAGCTGACAGGTTGGAAGATTGATGTGGAAACAATTGATGACGAAGAGGGTGATGATGAAGATGTCGTGGATAGAAGAGAGCAAGTTGAGGGAAAAGAAGAAAAAGTTGAAGTGACAGTAGAAAAAGAAGAAAAAGAAACGAAGAAGAAAGATGGCAAGGATGGTGATAAGAAAGAAGAGAAGCCAAGGAAGAAGCCAAAGAAGAAAGCGACAAAAAAAGAGAAAGAAAAAGTTGTCGAAGAAGTCGAAGAGGAAGAATAATCAAATCAAAATTTTATTAAAAAATTAAATCAAAAAAATGAATCTATGGCACGATCTTGAACTTGGCGAAGATGCTCCTAAGGAATTTAATGTGATTATTGAAATTCCAAAGTGGTCAAAGAATAAATATGAGATTGATAAAAAGACTGGTCTCATCAAACTTGATCGAGCAATGAAGACTGCGCAAGACTATCCATTCGATTATGGTTTTGCCCCTCAAACTCTTTGGGAGGATGACGATCCTTTAGATGTTGTTGTTCTCACAACCTACCCACTTGCACCTGGAATTCTTGTTGTTGTGCGACCAATTGGTGTGATGAGAATGATTGATGAAGGTGAAGGAGACGATAAGATCATCGCAGTGCCAACAGAGGATCCGCGCTGGGAAAAGGTCAAAGATTTGAGTGATTTGAATGAGTATACGCCGAAAGAAATTCAACACTTCTTTGAAACATATAAACAAATTGAGAAGAAGAAAGTTGAGATCACTGGTTTTGAAGGTGCTCAGGCCGCGCGAGAGTCAGTTGAAAAAAGTGTTAAGCTATATCAAGATAGCTATGGTGATAAGAAATAATTAGAATATAAATAAATATTGTATGAGTAAGAATCAAGCAAAAAAAGATAGCTATGTCGTGAAGGTCGAGAATCTTCCAAATTCTGAAGTGAAAATAGTTTTCAAGATTCCAACCGATAAATTTGAGTTATTTTTGGATGAGGCAGCAAACGAGTTGAGTAAGGAAATGAAAGTTGACGGTTTTCGTCCAGGAAAAACTCCACGTAGTGTTATTGAGCAAACAGTTGGTGCTGAAAAACTTCTCTATGAAGGAGCAGAGAAAGCGATAAGGAAAGTGTATGTGGATGCTCTTTTGGATAATAAGATTGAGGCTGTTGGCGAGCCAAAAGTTGACATCACGAAAATTGCAAAAGGGAATGATTTTGAATTTACTGCAATAGTGGGAATTTTGCCCGAGGTGAAATTGAATGGTTGGGAAAAAGATGTTAAGAAGGTGAATGAGGAGTTTAGGGGGGTGGAAGTTAAGGTTGATGACAAGGAAGTTGACAGAGAAGTTTCTTTTCTTGCAAACCAAAGGGCTAAGGTTATTACAGTCAACAGATCTGCAAAAGACAAGGATCAAGTGGAAGTTAATTTTGAAGTACTCAAAGACAATGTCCCAATTGAAAATGGGACTGCAAAAAAACAGCAGATCGTGATTGGAGAAGGAAGGTTCATTCCTGGATTTGAAGAAAATATTATTGGTATGAAAGCAGGAGAGGGAAAGGAATTTTCTTTGAAGTTTCCAAAAGAGTATCATGCTAAGCATCTTGCTGACCAAGAAGCCGTATTTAAAACTAAGGTGAATCTTGTGCAAGAGAGACAGGCTCCTAAGATTGATGACGAGTTTGCAAAAGGAATTGGTAAGTTCAAGACGCTCGATGAATTGAAAAAAAACATCAAGGAAGGAATCACTTATGAGCAAAAGCACAAAGCGGAAGATGCACAGAAGAATAAAATTATTGATGCTATTGTTGAGAAAGCTCAATTTGATGTTCCTGGAGTTTTGGTGGATAGGGAAATCGAAACGATGTCAGCAGAGCTTGAGCAGGATCTAAAGAGAATTGGATTGACCAGGGAGAAATATTATGAGCAAATGAAAACAACTGAGGAGAAAATCAAGAAGCAATGGCGAAAAAAGGACGCTGTCAAAAGAGTCAAAGCTGCACTGATTCTTCGTCAGTTGGCGAAAGGCAACAAAATTTCTCCAGATACAAAGGAAGTAGAAGAGAGAGTCAATCAAACAATGCAATATTATAAAACTCTCGGTGATGTTAAGGACAAGGTTGATGTTGCTAGACTCTATGAGGCGACCAAGGGAAGTTTGACCAACGAAAAAGTTTTTGAGTTTTTGATGAAAAAGTAAATTTCAAACCAATGTTAATTCCAACAGTAATCGAGAAATCACAATTTGGTGAGCGAGCCTATGACATTTATTCTCGACTCCTCAAAGAGAGAATAATCTTTCTTGGCACACCAATTGATGATCAAGTTGCAAATGCGGTAATCGCACAACTTTTGTTCTTGGACTCACAAGACCAAGAGTCAGATGTGAGGTTGTATGTCAACTCTCCTGGCGGAAGTGTCTCTGCTGCGTTAGCAATCTATGATACGATGCAATTCACCAAGTGCGATGTTTCGACCTTCTGTGTTGGCCTGGCGGCCTCTGCAGGTGCGTTGCTATTGGCATCTGGCGCAAAGAGTAAACGCTTTGCTCTGCCTAATAGTGAGATTATGATTCACCAAGTGATGGGAGCAGCTGAGGGCCAAGCAACAGATATTGATATTCACGCAAAGCATATTCTCAAGATCAAGGAGAAATTGAATAAAATTTTGGCCAAGCACGCCGGGCAAAAAATTTCCAAGGTTGAGAAGGACGCGGAACGTGACTATTTTATGAGTGCAGAGGAGGCAAAGAAATATGGAATAATTGACAAGATCATTAAGAAATAAAACAAAAAACACCATTTTTAAACTGGTGTTTTTTGTTGACTAAAGTTTTGGTAGGCGATATCTTGGAAAGTCTCGAAAAAAATGTTCTTTTTATGTCTGCGGATAATTTGTCACATACACTATTCTCAGAAAAAGGAGACTTTATTATGCAAAAGGGAGGCTTCATGGAAGAGTTGGAGCGTTCGGCGAGTTTTTTGATCTATGAGAACAATGGACTAATGGCCGAAATTTTGGTCGCAAATGTTTGTCTGATCGAAAACTCATTCGACTATTTCATGAAATGTTTGGGTGTCAAGGCAGATTCTAAAATTGAAGGGTGTTTCAGTGAAGTATAAATAATCTCTAGTATCTTGCAGGAAGTGACCAGAGTTATTTCGGATGAATGGCAAAAATACAAGAATGATTGTCATGCTTGCAACCAGCTAGTTGTTGTTTCCAGTCACCTGGTGAGGAGCATTTGGAGGGTTCTCAATAGTGAGAAGCAATATTTGTCTGCCAGTATCGCGTTAGCCTATCTTCGTGGAGATGATGCTGATCAGATTAATCACATTTTCAATGGATTTGAGCAGCTCAAGGAATCTTGCAGTTCAAGCTCTAATGGTGAAACAGTTTTTCTTATGGGCATCTTGACTGTAGAGGAACTGGACGAGTCTGGTGATGTGAAAAATTGTTGGTATGGTCTGGTTTGAAGGGAGGCTAGTTTTATATGATTCACGTGATGTTTTATGTGTCTTTTGGGTGAGAGTAGTTCAATTTTTCGAGTGGGCATTGACAACGACAGAGAGCGGTTTTATTCCTTGTTGTTTGGTGGTGTACAGATTGGAGGTGGTGGGGATTCATCTTTTAGGAAGACAGTTTGGATTTTGCCCAGGAGATGACTGGAGTGAGCATCTCAGACAAGAGAATTGAACATAAAAACTGGAAAGCAGTTTTTTATGGTCGACTTACTTTACTATCTATGGACACGCAAAAAGAATACGAGCTTCGTTTGGAATATTGGTAAAATCTTATGGTGTTAATAACAAAAAAGGCCAAATATTTGCAATGTAGACACGGCTTTTTTGTTTGGGAAAATGTGTTTAGGGACAAAAAAATCTGAATTTGTGATATAATAAACAAAACAGAATGTGACAAAATAATTTATTAACGAAAGTATAAAATGGAAAATTTGATTAGTAAATTTAAACCAGCTGGGAAAATGGTTGGAATTTTTCTGGGAGCCCTTCTTCTTTGGGCAGTTTTCTCTACAATGACAGGAGGACAATCTGGAGTTCTCAAAGATCAAAAAAGTTTTGGACAGAATATGCCGATGTCTGGAATCGGTGAAATGAGTCTTTCCAAGGAAGTATCTGATGTTGACATGACGGAGAGTGAAATGACTGTTTTTGATGGAGAAGGCGTGAGTGAACGAGCAGTGGCACAAAGCGCAATTGTCTCTTCAGAGCCAGTTTTGATAGAAAAAAAGGTGATCAAAAATGGCAACTTGATATTGAAGGTGGAAAGTACTGAGCAGTCAGCTCAAAAAATCTCCGAGTTTGTGAAGAGTTTTGGTGGTGAAGTTTTTTCAACCAACTTTTATGAGAAGACCAAGGGTCAAAAAAGTGGAAGCATCACAGTGAAAGTTCCTGTGGAAAAATTTAATGAGGCGCTGAGCCAGATAAAAACTGTGGCAACTCAAGTGTTTTCTGAGTCCACCACGGGACGAGATGTCACTGAACAATACTCTGATCTTCAAGCTCAGCTCAAAAACAAAAGAGCAGAAGAGGAGAGTTTTGTTAAGATTTTGGATCGAGCAGGAGAAATTGAAGATGTTTTGGCTGTGATCAAACAAATTTCTCGAGTTCGGGGAGAGATTGAGAGATTGGAAGGACGAATTAGGTTCATGGATTCTCAGACTGACATGTCGACAATCACGATCAGCTTGAGTGAAGATGTCGAGATCGCTCCTGTTCAAAATGATTGGAGGCCTTGGCAAGTAATAAAAAAGGCTTTCAACGACCTGATTATCAACATTCAAGACTTCGTTGATGGTATCATTCGATTCATTATCATCGGGATTCCATCGCTGATTCCATTTCTTGTCTTTTTGGGCATTGTTTACTGGGCTGGCAAGAAGATTTGGGCAAAAATGCGAAATTAGAGTTTTTCCCAAAAACAAACTGAACCAAAAAGTGTACACCTGGGTGTACACTTTTACCGACATGCTTAATCAATAAAACAAAAAAATGAAACGAACAATCGAAAAAAGAAAGATCAGAAAATTATACAAGCATTCAAACAGCTATGCTGTGACAATCCCGATTGAGATCATTCGTGAACTGGATTGGCAGAAAAAGTAAAAAGTTGTGATCAAGCGGAGTGGAAGCAGGGTTGTTATCGAAGACTGGAAACGTTGATGCCGGAAAAGTGTCTTTCTTGACATCTTGACATGATTGTTGTAGAATAGTCCAAGTTGTTAAATTGTTTAAATATCGAGATAAACATGTTAGTTATTAGATTTTCACGAGTCGGAAAAAGAAATCATGCGCAGTATAAAGTTGTTGTAGCTGAAAAATCAGCGCCTATCAAAGGGCGTTTTGTTGAACAGGTTGGAAGTTATGATCCTCACCTGAAAACATCTTCGTTGAAGGAAGAGAGGATTAAATACTGGATTTCCAATGGAGCAATTTGCTCTGATTCTGTTCACAACCTTCTTGTTAGAGAAAGTGTTATCAAAGGAGAAAAGAGAAATGTAAAAATAAGAGCAAAGAAAAAAGCAGAAGGAGAAGAGGAGAAAAAAGAAGAGGAAAAGTATGATAAGGCTGAAGTGAAAGATGATGCAGAAAAGGAAGGTGCAAAAAAAGAGCCACAAGCAGAGAAGGAAAAGGAGTTGCCAAAAGAAGAAAAAACTGATTCAAAAGAAGAAAAGAAAGAGGAAAAGTCAAAAAAAGAAGAGAAAAAAGAAGAATCTGAGTCAAAGAAGGAAGAAGAAAAGAAAGAATAATTGTGAATTGAGAAAATTCTTATATCAAAATCCCGAACAATCGGGATTTTGTGTTTTTTAGTTGCAACATGTGTTATAATTGAGAAAATATTTATCAAAAATAAAATGAACCCATTAATGGCTATTTTTGCAATTGTGGTTGCAGTCGGTGTTGTGAGCGCGATTATAGTGTTGAATCTTTTTTGATCAGGCAAGTTGACTGGTGGCCTCTTTTTGGTTTCTGATTTTTCAGAACTTAAAAAGGAGGCTTTTTGATTCGTGTTTTTAGTTTATAATCCATTGATTTTTTGTATTTTCTGAGTTAGGATGGAATCATGAATGTAAAAACGAAACGGTGGCTTAAGCCATTGATTATTATTGTTTTGGTGGTCACAGTTGGCATTATAGCGAATCCAAAACCGACAGGAATTGGATGGCTTGATGGCTTGGTTGGAACCATGAAAATAAACATGGGTCTTGATCTTCAGGGCGGAGTTCATCTTGTCTATGAAGCTGATATGACCAATATCGAGGACGGCAAAGAGTCAGAAGCTCTGAGCGGGATTCAAGATGTGATTGAGAGAAGAGTGAATGCTTTTGGTGTTGCCGAACCTGTGATTCAGCCATCAAAAGTTGGTGGCAGTTATAGGTTGATTGTTGAGTTGGCAGGTGTCAAAGACATTGAAGAGGCAAAAGGGATGATCAAGGAAACTCCTTTTTTGGAGTTTCGTGAAGAAGGGCAACAGAAAGAGCAATTGGACGAAGAGCAACAGAAAATTGTAGATGAGCAGGTTGAGAGCGCAAAAAAAACATTCGAAGAGAAAAAAATACAAGCACAAGAAATATTGGACAAGGTTTTGGCTGGTGAAGATTTTGATGCAATAGCAAAAGAAAGCTCGGAAGATCCTGGAAGTGGTGAAAAGGGAGGTGACTTGGACTTTTTTAAAAAAGGAGTGATGGTGGGTGCATTCGAAGATGTTGTTTTTTCTGATGAGTTGCAGGTTGGTCAAATTCATCCTGAGATCGTTGAAAGTGATTTTGGATTTCACATAATCAAGAAGATTGACCAGCGGGGCGAGGGAGATGACAAAGAGATTCGAGCCTCTCACATTTTGCTTTCTGCTCCGAATCCTGAAGGTTTGGGTAAATCAATGGCAGCACAGCTTATGAAGTCGACTTTTGAGCCAAGTGGATTGACAGGGAAAGAACTTGAGCGTTCACAGGTCAACTTCAATCAGCAGACTGGTCAACCAGAAGTTCTCCTTCAATTCAATGATGATGGAAAGAAAATGTTCAAAGAGATAACAGAGAGGAGCATCGGAAAACAAGTTGCGATTTATCTTGATGGAAATATTATCAGTGCTCCCGTGGTGAACGATGTGATTCGAGATGGAAATGCAGTTATTTCTGGAGGGTTCAATCTCAAAGAAGCGCAAGAGTTGGCACAACGACTCAATGCCGGAGCTTTGCCTGTTCCAATTAAACTTATCAGTCAGCAAAGTGTTGAGGCATCGCTGGGCAAAGCGTCTCTGGACACAAGTTTGAAGGCTGGCCTTTGGGGTTTGATTGCTGTTGGAATATTTATGATTTTATATTATCGATTGGCTGGAGTTGTTGCGGTGGTTGCTCTTAGTGTTTATGCTCTTTTGATGGTTTCCATTTTCAAAATATCATCTTTGTCACAAACTTTTGCAATCACACTGACTCTTTCGGGAATTGCGGGCTTTATTCTGTCTGTTGGAATGGCAGTCGATGCAAATATTTTGATTTTGGAGAGAATGAAAGAGGAGATTAAAAGAGGGCGAGACTTGAAGTCTGCGCTTGACGCTGGTTTTCGAAGGGCCTGGACATCTATCAGGGACGGAAACTTTTCAACAATTTTGACCTGTTTGATTCTGATGACCTTTGGAACGGGATTCATTAAGGGTTTTGCAATAACCTTGGTGATTGGTGTTCTTTTGTCAATGTTCACTGCTATAGTCATCACTCGAGTCTTGCTCGGGTCTATTCTTAGTAGATGGTTTGAAGGACACAAGTGGCTTGTGATTGTTGGTGAAAGAAAAAATCTTGAAGAAAAGTCACAGGAGTAGAAGCTTGTTGAGAGAGTGAAAATGTTTTATAATGAGAATGTCTCTACGAAATACTAGTTATGTACGAATAAGCGAAGGAAATTAGCAGGAGAAACAATTCGTATATTAGTACATGATTTGTAATCGGTAGAGAATTGCATGAAACAAAAACAAAACATTTCAAAAAAAGAAAGGGGGTGTCGGCATGTATCATAAAATACTCGCAGATGGGTTTTTTGTGTTTGCAGCAATTGCAATTTTGGCATCCATGTATAGTTGGTCTGTAGAGGACATCTTTCTTGCGTCGACTCAGTGGATGTTGATTTCCGTCGTTCTTTTGTTGATGGCGATTTATATCAGACTCAGCAGGGATGATGACGAGAGTCTTTTGAAAAATCGACCAAAAGCAAAACCACGAAGAAGAAAAACAGCTGCAGCAAGAAGAAGAAAGCGGCCAAAGCATGTTTCTTTTAGGTTGACCGAGGAATAGAATTTGATTTGAACAAAATGAAGCAAGGCAAAATGGAGGAGGAAAAGAAGGAACGAAAGTTTTTTGTGATCGTTCACAACATCCGTAGCAGTTATAATGTTGGATCGGTTTTTCGTTCTTCTGATGCTCTTGGTGTGGACAAAATTTTTTTGGGAGGATATTCTCCCAATCCTGGAAAGAACAAGGCGGTTTGTAAAACAGCCCTTGGCAGCGAAGAATATGTGCCATGGGAAGCGGTCTGGCATACACACAAACTCATCGAAGATCTGGCGGGGCAGGGAGTGAAAACTGTTGCGCTGGAACAATCAAACTCTAGTGTTGGGTTGGATGATTTTATGCCATCGTTTCCCATGGCGCTTTTGCTTGGAAATGAGGTGAAGGGACTTTCAAAGAAAATGCTTGAGTATGTGGACCAAGTTGTGGAAATTCCGATGCTTGGAAAAAAAGAGTCATTGAATGTATCTGTTGCGTTTGGAATAGCAACGCATCAAATATTGTTAAAAAAATAAGAAACCAATGAAAAAGAACAAACTTGCAATTTTCGATATTGATGGTACTATTTTTCGAAAGAATCTTCATTTTGAACTTATTGATGAATTAGTTTATATGGGGATTTTTGAAAAAGATGTTCGCAGGGAATTGGTGAAACTTTATGGACATTGGCTTGATCATGAAGGGACATATGATGCATATCGAGACAAATTGGTAGAGCTTTATGAGAAGCACATCAAAGATTGCAAACAGGAAGATATAGAGAAAGCCTCGAAAATGGTTGCTCAGTTCAATGCAAAGCGAGTATATATTTTTGCCAAGAAGCAAATTGAAAGACTCTCCAACGATCATGTGATGCTTGTTATTTCAGGGTCGCCGATAGAAATCGTTGCACAATATGCCGACATATTTAAGTTTGATGCACATTATGGCAGCGTTTATGAAATTGATAAGAAAGGAATCTATACTGGTGAGACTATTTTTGAACCAACCAAAAACAAAGGTTTGGTTGTGAAACAATTTGTGGCTGAAAACAATATTATATTGGGAGGTTCAATTGGGCTTGGTGACACGGAATCAGATGCTTCATTTTTAGAGCTAGTTGATGAGCCTATTGCTTTTAATCCAAACCAAAACCTCAAAAAAATCTCAGAGAAGAATGGTTGGAAAATTGTTGTGGAGAAAAAAGATGTAATATATGAGTTGTAAGATCTCTATTAAGTACGAATCTAAGTATGAATCAAATACTAATATACTAATAGACCTACATTCTGTGTTTTTTTGTTTATTATCACTAAATTTGTAATTTGTAGATTTATTTGATGAATGAATTTTTTGAATTTTTTATTATCAGACTTTTGTGGCTTTGGTTGCCACTCTATGCTTTTCATCGTGTGCTCAGAGATATCATTGAAGACTTTGAGCAGAGCGAAGGCTGATGTTGATAACAAGAAGAGAAGAATGCAAAAAAGAAAAATTATACAAATAATCGCATATTGGCTTCCTGCTTTGATTTGGGCAGGTGTTATTTTTTATCTGTCAAATCAGCCAGGCTTGAGAATCGGATTGACAACTCCCAATGAAATTTTGGCCAGAAAGATTGCTCACGCTTTGGAGTTTGGTGTTTTAGCGTGGCTCATTTGGAGGTTGACTTTCTATTGCTTTAATGTAGAGACAAGGAAAGCGGTTTTCTTGGCAGGAGTATTGGCAATATTATTTGCCGCTTCAGATGAATTTCATCAAATGTTTGTAGTTGACAGGAGTGGCAATGTCGCTGATATATTGGTTGATTCAATTGGAGTGTTGTTAACATTGCACGTTATTGTGCCGCTATATATTCGCAAATTCAAAATTTGGATGGTTGGAAGCTTTGGACTTTTGGTTGTTGTTTTGGTTTTGTTGATTAATTCCATGGTTATTGACGCAAAGCAGATCGTCTCTCACAAACAAACATGGAACAAATTGCAGTTTCAAATTGCTAAAAAAATGTCACAGAAAGACCAACAAGATGTGATAGAGGAAAAAGAGACTGAAGTGATCCAAGAAGAAGTTTCTGTTGAAATTATCTCTCAAGAACAAAACGAATTGCCTAAGAATGTTATTATTGATGTTCCTTTCACTTCTCAAGCTCCTTTTGGTGTGTGGGACTACACTCATGAAGAGGCTTGTGAGGAGGCCAGTTTAATTATGGTAAAATACTATCTAGATAAGAAAAAACTAAGTCCTCAAATTGCGGAAAATGAAATTCAGAGCTTGAAGCAGTATCAAATGAAAAAATATGGTCGCTTCGAAGATTCTGATATGGAAGAGCTTGTTGATATTGCCTTCGATTATTATGATCTGAACAATCTCAAGATCGTCTACGATTTTTCCCCGAAGGATTTGAAGGAAGCTCTAGCAAAGAATAATCCAATAATAGTACCAACTGCTGGCAGACAATTGGGGAATCCATTTTTCACGCAACCTGGTCCTCTATATCACAATCTGGTTTTGGTTGGTTATAATGGGAACAAAATCATTACAAATGATCCAGGCACAAAAAGGGGGGAGGGATTTGAATATGATTTAAATGTTCTTTTTGATTCGATTCATGATTTTCCAGGAGATAAGAATAAAATAACACAGGGACGGAAGGTGATGGTTGTTATTGATCAAGATTAGATTAAATATTCAGGCATTTTCATAGATTGACAGTATTGCTAGTTTTTGTCATAATATAATTGTTAAAATCCCGAGACATACAAAAGGTCGGTGTTTTACGGGAGTGAAGAAGCTATTTGCTTCTGAATGAATTAGAATTAACTGCTACGAAAAAATGACAGACACACAAGACAGAGATTTTCTCGAGTTTATCGTGAAATCTATCGTTGATAACCCAGAGGCTGTTGTGGCTGAACGTAATGTTGATGAGCGCGGAGTGCTTGTTACATTGACTGTAGACCCAAAAGACATGGGAATGGTCATCGGAAGACAAGGATCGACTGCAAAGGCAATTCGAACTTTACTTCGAGTTGTTGGAGCAAGAAACAATGCTCGTGTGAACCTCAAAATCAACGAACCGGAAGGTTCTGAGAGGGCTCAAAGAGAGGAAGCATCACAAACAGAGGCACCAGCTGCTGAAGCACCAGCAGAAAAAAAGAGTATTGATGACATTGTAAACGACATTCAGTAAAACAATTCGAATGTTTTACATAGCTTAAAGCCGTGCTAGTATAAAGGCACGGCTTTTGGTTCCAGAATTCAAAATTTTGACATATTTCTGCGTCGAAATATTCGTCTTTTACTCGAAGTATTCAAGTGTATCTTGTTTAATGCTCAATTTTTTCTTGAACAATACTTAAAATTTTGAAATCTGGTTATTAGAACAAGGTGATTTAGTAACGTATTTTATCAATGACATTTCACATTGTTACGATTTTTCCAGAAATATTCGACTCATATTTGAATGAGGGCATTTTGAAGCGGGCGCAAGATGAGAATAAGATCGAAATAAAGGTTTATAATCTGAGAGATTTTGCTAATGATAAACATAAGACGGTTGATGATACGCCGTATGGTGGAGGGCCGGGAATGGTTCTCAAGGTTGAACCAATTTATAAATGTATTGAGCATGTCAAATCGAAGAATGGCAAAGGTGGAGTGAAGGTTATCTTGACATCTGCAAAAGGAAAAAAATATACTCAAAAAAAGGCAGAGAGCCTCAAAGATTATTCAGATGTTATAGTAATTTGTGGACGATATGAAGGTGTTGATGAAAGAGTGGCAAAGTACATTGCAGATGAAGAAATCTCGATTGGGGAGTATGTTTTGACTGGCGGGGAGTTGCCCGCAATGGTCATTGTCGATTCTGTTTCGCGTTTACTGAAAGATGTTTTGGGCAACAAAGAATCTCTTAAAAGTGAAAGTCACAAGAAAAGTGGACAGAAAGATTTTCCTGTGTACACTCGTCCGGAAGTATTTGAATCTTGGCAAGTTCCAAACGTTCTGCTCAGTGGCAATCACGAGCAAATAAATAATTGGAGAATCCAAAAGAAGAAATAAATAACTGTGACAAAACAAAAAATTACCAAAAAAGTTGACCCAATCATCTTGGCAGTTGTTTTTTTGCTACTGATTTATGGGTTGGTTATGATTTCATCAGCCGGTGTTGTTGTTTCTAAGGCGCGCTTTGAGGATGAATATTATTTTTTCCGTCACCAACTTTTTTTTGGTGTGTTGCCAGGTGTCATCTTATTGTTGGTTGTGCAAAAAATCAATTATATTTTTTGGAGAAAAATCTCGGTGCCTTTCTTCATTGTTTCCTTAGTTTTGTTGCTTTTGGTTTTTGTTCCTGGATTTGGGGTCAAGCTTCAAGGGGCTAGTCGTTGGATCAATTTGGGACATATTTCATTTCAGCCCACCGAGATGATGAAATTGGCCTTGATTCTATACTTGGCAACATGGTTTGAAGCGAAGGGCAGGAAGATCAAAGATTTTCGTGAAGGACTTGTTCCATTTACTGGAATTTTGGCTTTGGTAGGTTTTCTCATAATTTTGCAGCCAGATGTTGGTACTTTAGGTGCCATTTCTGTTATTGCCTTGACTATGTTTTTTGTAGCTGGAGCGCCTATTAGATTTATTGGTACTCTAGTTGGAGCTGGGATATTTCTTTTGCTTATTCTCATCAAGATCGAGCCATATCGAATGAATCGATTCATTTCTTTCATGAATCCAGAAGTTGATCCTCAAGGAATTGGCTATCAGATTTCTCAGGCATTGATTGCCATTGGTTCGGGTGGGATTTTTGGTTTGGGTCTTGGTCAATCTAGGCAAAAATTTAATTATCTTCCTGAGCCAATAGGCGATAGCATTTTTGCAATAGTTGGTGAAGAGCTTGGTATGATTGGGGCAGCAGCGCTTCTTGTTTTGTTCATTCTCTTCGCATTGAGAGGATTAAAAATCGCAAAAAACGCTCCTGACACTTTTGCGGCACTGGTCGCAGTTGGAATTTCTGTCTGGATTGTTTTTCAGGCGCTGATAAATATCATGGCAATTGTGGGACTTGTTCCCTTAACGGGTATCACATTACCATTTGTAAGTTATGGTTCGACTTCCTTGGTTTTTGTTCTTGTTGGAGTTGGAATTTTGCTAAATATTTCAAAACATAGCAAACTTGACTTCGGTTAGTTTTCTACTTAGTTTGTTTGAACTTGTATAACAAAAAACGAATCAAGATGACCGGTTTTTATATTTGAATTGTCTTTTTAATTGCTGGTTATTTTTTTTCTAACTTGTGTGGGTTATGATTTGGGCAGGTTTTGTCGCTACATCGAGTGGGTATTGTTTTTGTTCCTTCCATCATAAGTTCTCCGCAAGGTTTGCCTCCCTTGTCTTTGCGTTTGAAGGTGCACTTCTTTCCTGTTGGTTTTGCCTTGATCGCATAACGACAATCAGGATACTCGGTGCAACTATAGAAAACTCCGAATCGTCCTGTGCGCTCCATCAACTCACCCTTTTCGCATTTCGGACACTTAACCCCAGTTTTCTTTTTTGCTTCCTCTTTGGGATCATTTTTAATGAACTTGCATTTCGGATAGTTACTGCAAGCAATAAACTTTCCAAATTTTCCATGTTTTTGGACCAAAGGACTGTCACACTTTGGACATTTGATTTTGAGCTCTTTTGGCTCGTCAATCTTTTTTCCTTCGATCGTTCGTGCCCCTGTACATTTTGGGAATTTTGCACAACTCATAAATTTTCCAGATTTGCCCAGTTTTATAATCATCCTTCCCTTGCAAGAGGGACATTTGAACTTAGCATCTGCTTTTCCAAGGTCAGTTATCTTCTTGGTGTCTTCTTTCGCTTTGATGTCCTTGGTGAATGGGACATAGAAATCTTTCAACGTCTTTGAATATTTAAGTTTTCCTTCTGCAATTGAGTCAAGTTTGTTTTCCATTTCAGCAGTGAAAGAATCTGAAATGTATTTTGTGAAGTGTTTTTCAACGAATGAGCTAACCACGTCTCCGGTGTCTGTTGGGGTGAGTGCATTGTTAATTTTTTCGACATAGCCGCGTTGCTTGATTGTTCCGATGATCGGCGCATATGTTGATGGTCTACCAATCCCTCTTTTTTCAAGTTCCTTTACAAGTCCAGCTTCTGAATAGCGGTTTGGGGGTTGAGTTTCTTTTTCTTCAGTTTCCATTTTGACAAGACTGAGAGGATCGCCTTTTTTGATTTTTGGAAGTTGAACATCTTCTTTCTTGTAAAATTGATCAACTTTTAGCCATCCATCAAATATAATTCTTGACCCGTTTGCAGAAAAATCGGGAATTTTTGCTCCAATGACATTGGCAACGATCTTTGTTCTGATTATTTTAGCGTCTGCCATTTGTGAAGCAACAGTGCGTTGCCAAATCAAGCTATAGATCTTTTTCTGGTCTGGTGAAGCACCGGCGATTTCTTTGGTTGCGTTTGTTGGTCGAATAGCCTCATGGGCCTCTTGTGCGTTTTTGCTTTTCTTGACGAATGTGTTTTTTTGATAATATTCCTTGCCAAAATTTTTCTCGATAACTTTCTTTATTTGACTCAGTGATTGGACGCTCAAATTTGTGCTGTCAGTTCTCATGTATGTTATGAGTCCCGCTTCGTATAGTTTTTGAGCGGCAGACATTGTTTTTGATGGAGGGAAACTGAAGCGTGAACTTGCTACTTGTTGCAGTGTAGAAGTGATCAGTGGCGCCCTTGGACGTCGAATAGAATTTGATTCTTTTACATCTTTGACAATCCAACTCTTTTTCTTTCCAGCGGCAACAATTCTGTCGACTTGTTTTTTTATTTTTGACTGCTCTGAGCAAACGACAGGGAAATCTTCTTTGTTTTGTGTTTTTAAATGAGCGGTGAGTATCCAAAATTTTTCGCTTTTAAATGCACGAATCTCTCTTTCTCTTTCCATGATAATTCGAAGTGCTGGTGACTGCACCCTTCCTGCCGAGAGCCCATATCTGACCTTCTTCCAAATGAGTCCTGACAAGTCATAGCCAAACAAGCGATCAAGAACCCGACGTGCTTCTTGGGCAATTCTGAGATTTTGATCAATTGTTCTCGGTTTTTTCATCGCCTCTAAAATTGCTTCTTTTGTAATTTCATGAAAAACGACCCTCTTTGGTCGTTTCAGTCCAGTAGCTTGAGCAATGTGCCAAGCAATTGCTTCACCTTCACGATCTGGGTCAGTTGCTAGGATGACCTCACTTGCTTTTTTTGAAAGTTTATTGAGTTCATCAACTATTTCTTCTTTGTCTGGGCTGATTTCGTAGTGTGGTAAAAAATCTTTTTTTATATCGATTGCCTTCTTGTTGCTTTTTGGAAGGTCACGAACATGACCAATCGATGCTCTGACAACGAATTTTTTGTCTAAATATTTTGAAATGGTTTTTGCCTTTGCTGGTGACTCAACTATAAGAAGTTTCATGAAATATGGATAGGTTAATATTTTCTTTAAATAAAAGAGAAAAACAGGCTCTTAGAAAACTAATTTTGATAATACTGAATTTTTGAAAATGTGTCAAAGGATAGTCAAACTCAGTGGCATTGTTCGAATATTGTTTTGAGAAAAATTATTGTCGAATAAACATGTTTCCGCCAACATTTTTGATAAGCCCTTTGAGCTCAAGGATGGAGATTTTTGCTGTTACGGATGACGAGTCAAGATGACATTTTCGAGCAAGGTTGTCAATATGAACTGGCTCAAAAGAGAGTCGGTCAAAGATTTTTTGTTGAATCTCGTCATCAAAAACAGGATCCTGTCTTTTCGGTTGAGTAGATGATGTAAAATTAAACGTTTCAAGAATGTCTTTGGAATTGCGAACTATTTGCGCTCCTTGTCCAAGAAGCCAATTCGTTCCGAGGGATTGAGAAGAGAAGATGCTCCCTGGAACTGCCAGAACTTCACGATTTTGCTCGAGTGCGCAGTGAGCAGTGATCAAGCTGCCGCTTTTTTCTCCTGCCTCAACGACCAACACTCCCAGGGACAAACCGCTGATGATTCTGTTGCGAGCTGGAAAAGTGAATTTGTTTGCATCAAAGTTGGGTTGGTATTCAGAAACAACCAGTCCGTCTTGGTAGAGAATTTTTTCAATCATTTGTTTGGCGCGAGTATTGTTTGCAACTCGGCTTATTCCACCGCCCAAAACTGCAATTGTTTTGTTTTCTGCATCAAGTGCTGCGTTATGTGCAAACGAATCAATTCCTTGAGCCATTCCTGAAGTGATCACGAGACCAGCGCTTGAAATTTCTGTTGCCAATTTTGACGTTGTAATCTGTCCGTATTTTGTTGGATTGCGTGTGCCAACAATCGCCAGCTGTTTTTTGGCTAATAGTGACTTATTGCCAAGACAAAAAAGAAGAAAAGGCGAGGTTTTGATTTGTTTGAGTTGCGCAGGAAAATCTTTTTGTTTACGATGGATCATTTCAATTTTACTTTGGAGGAACATTGAATATTCTCTTTCAACATCGATCCGCGATCTTTTTTCATCAATAACAGATACTGTTTTTTTGTCGAGTCCGGCTTTTGTAAGTTCAGTGGGGCTTGCTTTCCAGCCAGCTTCAAAATTTTCAAAAGCTTTTTCTATTTTTTCAAAACGCGCTGATCCAATTTCTGGAATCAGTGCGAACGCAAAGAGATATTTCGAATCATTTTGTTGGGATCTGTCTTTTTGCATGCTAGGGCTTTAATTAAGATAGCGATTACTTTTCTATTTGAAAGATGTATCCTTGAGTTTCATATTTGTTCATTGCTGGTGTGCTGAGAGGATCTCTGGATGGTTTAATGATGTTGTTTTTGATTTGATATGTTCCAATCTTTTTCTTTTGCAGAGATGCATAGATTTTTTCTTGAGCTTGATCGATTTCTTTTTCTGAGGCGATCAAATACACTGAATCAAATTTTTCAAGATTAACTTCGACAAGGTCATTTGAGTTGAAGAGATAAACAGCCTGGAGATCACGAACATTTCGCATTGGCTCAGCCAGAAGAGACCATCCGCTTCCAGATGCTTGTCTGCTGACTAAGATCAAATCGTTTGGTTTGAAATCTTGTGTCAGATCAATTGTTTGTTCAAGAAGCCCTTTGTTTTGAGAGTCGAAAACAAAGGGAACTGATTGCAGTGAATTCAGTGCAAAAGAAACAACAAGAATACTCATGACCAATTTTGGATATTTTGTTGATGTTTTATCCAAGAGAATTATTGAATAAAGAAAGAACAAAGGAAGAATTGCAAACAAAAATCTTCTAAGCATCCATGGGTGATCAAGGGATATGTTTGCATCGACCAAATATATGAGGATTGGAGAGAGCAAAAATAAAACCAAAAGTTTATCCCAAGTTCTTTTTCTGAATAACATGATCATCATTGCGCCACCCATGATGACAAGAGGAAGAATGTTATAGTTGAAAAAAACTTTTACTAAATAGAATCCTTGCCAGTCATCGGGTATCAATGACTCGTCAGAGATTTCTTTGGTTGAGTTTCCGACTGGCACGGCAAGCTCAAATAGGTTTTTGAAAGAATCAACAAAGAAGTGTGGGCTGACAAGGAGTGAGGTTGCGACAGCAAGACCCAAAAGTGTCAGGAGAGACTGAAAGCGTGGTGTCTTTGCATTTGCAAAATCGAATGTAATAAAGACAAGAATGAAAGCAAAGATTATTCCCAAGGCTTCAATGCGAACAAATGACATAGGCACCAGGGGGATTAGCAAAGGAATAAAATTTTCAAATGATTTATTTCGGAAGTATTTCAATGTAAAATGCAAAAACATCCAAAGTAAGGAAGCAAAAAAGATTTCAGTGAGGGTGAATTTAAAAAAGACAACCATTGGGAATGTTGTTGCCAGAAGAAGCGTGCCGATAAATGCATATTTTTTTTTCGTGACAAAATGTTTGAGTACCAAAAAGAAAGAAAACAAAAAGATAATAAAAGGGAAGAAATTTGCAATTTTCAGACCAGTCAATCCAAATAAATTATGCCACAAGCCAACCCAGCTTATGTATCCAGGGAGAAATTGGCTACAAAGCTGACCTTTTTGGGTATACATAAAACCGGGGAAGTTGAGTGCTTTTCCTGGTCCATATATATCAAAGAATTCTTTTTCCAGTGCACTTGAATATTCCAGTGATCCATTTTGAGATAACATTATGGCTGCAGATGAGAAGGACCCTTCATCACGACCACCAAAAATTGTTGGTGTTGTGAAAAAAGACAGTAGCAAAGCAAATAAACACAAAGCAGAAAGCAGTATTATTTCTTTCCTGCTTATTTTTTCTATGAGGATGATCTTCCTTTTAAGCATGAAAGTTATCAGCCCGAGTGTTGCGAAAAACCATAGTAGAATTGATACTGTGAAGAACAGGCCAATCAGAGCGAAGACAAGAGCGCCAATTGCTTGAAGTGTCAAAAAGAGAGCTCCTATTTCAAATATATTCAGCTTTAGTTTATTCATAAGATAACAAAAAAATTAGTGTTTGTGACGTTTCCATTATAATTTTTTATGTGTTTTGACACAAGTTTGTTTTTGGGAGACAGTTTCGTGTTTGATTAGAGCATGTTCCAAGCAAGAGAATTGTTAACTCACTAAGAGAGATTTGCCTAGTTTCGCTAATGCTCAACTTAGTTGTCCACGATAGCGCTGAAAGCTAGAGAGGGCGGGGTCGCAAGTTATTTGTTCAAAGAAAAGAGGGATTTTCACAGCCCACTTACTTTGTTTGTGTATTTCTTTTGATCAGAGAATAAAGGGGTGAATTTCATTTTTTGAGAACTCTTTTTGTAAAAAAATATTTTATTGACAGTACTGATAATATTTATTAATATTGAAATTGAGTTGCAATTTCTAATAAGGAAAATTATGAAAAATATTAAAATTGCTTTAGTTGGTAATACTAATGCTGGAAAAACAACACTTTTAAATACTCTTTGTGGGTTAAATCAAGAAACGAGCAATTATCCTGGAACAACTGTGGAGCTTTTTAAGGCTGAAACAAAGTATGAAGAAATTGAATACGAAATTACTGATTTACCTGGAACTTATAGTCTCACACCTTTTTCCGAAGAAGAAAAAGTGACACGAGAAATTTTACAAAAAAATGAGTTTGATTTGGTTGTTCAAGTGATAGAATCGAAGTTTAAAAAACGGTCTTTAGCTTTTACATTAGAATTAATGGAAATGGAATTGCCGTTAATGATAGTAGTCAATAATAAAGATAATGTGTGGCATAAAGCAGACTTTTTTTTGCAAAATATAAAAAAACATCTAGGAATTTCGGGGATAAATTTGAATGCTTTTGAAAAAAAAGCAAAAGAATTATTTTTTTATGAAATAACAAAAAATAAATCACAAATTATAAATTACGAAAAAATTCTTAATGAAGTTCATAATTCATTGCAAAATGAAATCGTGAAGATTAAAAAGGAATTTAAAATTAATAATTTGTGGATTATTTTAAAATTTTTGGAAAATGATCAAGAAATTATTACAAAATTTCAGGCAACAGATAAACTTGCTTCATTATTAAAGGAAGCGGATACAGATAAAAATTATAGCTTGGAAATAAAAAATAATCGTTTCCATTTTATAGAATTTCATTTATCTAAATACTTGGGATTTGGAGGCAGGCAAGGGAAGTGTGGAAATGGTGCACATCGTTTTCAGAATCAAGAAAATTGCAATTGTTCTTTTTTTAACACAGATAAAATTGACGCTCTACTTTTAAATAAATGGCTCGGAATCCCTATTTTTTTATGTTTAATGTGGTTTATATTTCAGACAACTTTTACGTTGGGCGCAATCCCGATGGACTGGATTGACGGATTAATCGGATTGTTTCAAGAAAAATTAGTGAGTGTCTTGCCGCAAAATTTGTTGTCATCTGTTTTGATTGATGGAGTAATTGGTGGAGTTGGTGCTACTTTGGTTTTTTTACCACCAATTATGTTTTTATTTTTCTTTCTTTCTATTTTACAACAAAGCGGTTATTTAGCGCGAACGGCTTATTTACTTGACAATTTGATGCAAAAGATAGGGCTTGGTGGAAAATCTTTTGTTCCGTTACTTATGGGTTTTGGTTGCAGTGTTCCTGCGATTATGGCAACAAGAACACTGACAAGTCGTAAGGATAGGATCATCACAAGCATGATGGTTCCTTTTATGAGTTGTGGTGCAAAACTGCCTGTTTACACAGTTTTTATTGCTGCTTTTTTTGAAGAGCAATGGCAAGGAACTGTTTTATTCAGCTTGTATGTTTTTGGTATTTTGATGAGTGTTTTTTCTGGATTTTTCTTTAATAAATTTATGAAGGATAAAAAATCTCATTTGCTTTTGGAGCTTCCTTCTTATACGTTGCCAAAATTAAAAAACATTTGTCGTGCGGTTTGGATTTCGGCAAGGGAATTTTTATATAAAGCAGGGAGAGTGATTTTGCCACTTGCTGTTATTCTATGGTTTTTATTTACTTTTCCGATTCAAAACAATGAAAGTGTGCCGATTGAAGAATCTTACGCTGCTCAAATTGGTAAAACAGTTGAGCCAGTTTTTGAACCGCTTGGGTTTGACTGGCGTATTAGCACTGGTTTGATCGCAGGTTTAGGGGCAAAGGAAGTTTTTATAGCGACTTTTGGTGCGATGTATTCGTTGGAGGAAAATGATGAAGAAGGATTAATTTTACAATTACAAAATGATCCCATATTTACACCACTTTCGGTGCTTTCTTTGTTGATTTTTGTATTAATTTATACGCCATGTGTGGCGGTAATTGGCGTGTTAAAACAGGAATTTGGTTGGAATTGGGGTTTTATTGGATTAATATATCCCACTGTTTTAGCATGGATTTTAAGCTTTTCGGTTTACCAAATCGGTTCAATGTTTTAGAATTTTTAACATTTATAAAATATGAAGAAACTTACTCAAATTTCCGAAAAAACAAGTGTTTTTGTGCTCGAAGTAACAGGAGACAAAAAAGAACAAGAGCGACTTTATTCGCTTGGTGTTTTGCCTGAAGGCATTGTTACTGTTATCAAAAATTTAAAAAGTGCCTCACCTCTCATTATTGAAATAGACGAATCAAGATTAGTTATTGCACGAGATCTTGCAGAAAAAATAATCGTAACTGATATTTTAGATGCAAACAATTTAATTTTTAATTCTGGGCATAAAAAGACGGAACAAAGAAAGCTGATCCTAAATGAGCTTAAAAAACAGCATGGACATTTTTCATTAGATGAATTTACTGGATTAGTTCGTAAAAAAGACTCTAAAATTAGTACAATAACTGTTTATCGCACTTTAAAATTATTGACAGAAAAAGGTATTTTAGAAGTTTTGCAGATGCCTGACGGTTCGAATAAATTTGAAATCAAAAAAGGTCATCATGATCATATTATCTGTGAAAACTGTGGTTCGATTATTGAATTTTATAGTGCAGAAATGGAAGTTTTGCAGGAAAAAATAGCTAAAAAATATGAAGTAGAGCTTGACAATCACAATGTAAAATTATTTGTCAAGCATTGTTTAAAATGTAAGGTTTAAAAAAAGTAATAAAGTGTCTGAGAGGTTTTATTACTTTCCCTCTAAAAATAAAAAGAAAAAACTTATCTTATTTTCTTATTCTAAAAAAAATAGTCTCACGAAAAAAATCTAATAACAAAAAAGTTTATTTTGCATATACTGTGTTAGGTGAGCCGAACGGAGCGATAGCGGAGAGTAAAGTCCAGCTTTTAGTTGCTCGAATCTGATTTTGGAAATAATTTTTTATCAATAAATTTTTTGCTTAGCAATATAATTATGGAGCAAATAGTGAATATAGCAATTGAATATATGATGCCTAGTGTTATGGTGCCATATAAGTTGGTCCGTACTCCACCAAAAAAATCGTAATAATCATCGAGTAGGTTTAGTTTACAGAATGTAGTCTTAAATGGGAGTAGCATAAAATTTATCGCTATCCACAACACAAGTCCAATATTAAAAAATATACTGGGTATAATATCATCAGTTTTATCTTTTATTAATTCATAAATGTAGTATTCGCTTATGGTAATTATTAGTGGTAATGATGATAAAATTAGTTTCCAATTGGTTGGCCTAAAAATTTTTTCAATTCATAGTATTAAATATTTAGTAAGATTGATTTATTTCAAAAGATAATTTAACCGAGTCTTATTTCGTATAACATTCTGGCTTGTCGTAGTGTAGCGGAAGCAAATATGGGTAGAGGCCTTTGTAAAAAGTCGTAACCAGATATGTCGTGTTAATTAAAAGTTTTTGTTTTGCGATAGAAAAACATTATTTGGAGTCATTTCTAAACAAGCCACGAATAAATAGGAAATCGCGACTTGTTAAAATGCATGTTTTATTTGTGTTTATTGTGATTTGCGATTAATTTTTTTTAACTATTCTGTTGCTTTGTTTTTTTCACCTAAGCCGAAGGCTAAATTGCTAGTCAAAGAAATAGTAGCTACAAATCCAGTGAACAGAATTTTAATCAAGTCGCTAGCAATACCCAATTGAGTTAAAGCAGTCATCAGTGAGAAGATTATTATTGCCCATTTTGATATGCTGATTAACAAATTTGCAGTATCCTCTTGATCTCTTTTGGAATTTGATTATCCATGGTTGACGCTGAAATTTTTTCATGAATAGAGAACGAAAAAGTATGAATCTTGCTAAAATCGATCTTCTGGATAAAATCACATGTTTCATTAAAATCAACATTGCTTTTCTCTGGCAAATGGTATGTTGCAATACGCGCAAAATTGTTCACAGCCATCCTGGATTTTCAAAAAATACCTTGAGTGATCGCCTGACTTTGGTGGCTTAATCTCTATCTTTTTAACTTGCCTGCGATAATTATCTTTAGAACGTAGTTTTAATTGAGAATTTCACAAAGATAACGATCTTCGGTTCATTTTAAGCCATACCACCAAAAAAATCCGATAAGAACAGAGGTAATTATCTGTGGCAAGCTAATCTGTTCCGAGTGGCCACTTATTATCCCATCTACCGCTAAATCCATTTTTACCAAGCACTTTTATCAGAACCGGCTTTTCAATATTTACCGCAAGCATGCTGTTAGTGAAAACATAATTAAATCGGGGTAGCATACTTTGCATCCCAAGCTTGATCGCCTCGTTTTTATCAAGCATCTCATTGTATTCTATACTATTGACAATTTGACTTGGTGAATATTCAGTGCCGACTGGCTTGCCATGAATTGTCAGATTCTCAAAACCTGGGTGATCCTTAAGTCTGTATAAAATTTCTTCAACTTCCGCAGTTATAACATCTTCGGCCTCGCGCCATGATTTCGCCTGTTCGATCTTCTTAATTCCGGACGACTCAACTCGCTTGTCGATTTTTTCTGTATCCTCAGACATTTTAGCCAAGTCTGCCTTTTCTTCAAGATCTTTGAACTGCTGGTAATAATCATAACGTTTGCCATACAATAAATTCATGGTTACGTCAATAAAGCTCTGCCATTTCTTTTGTGCCTCATCATGATCATCCGCGTCCTGGCTGTGTCGAGCAATGATCTCTTTCACTTTCTCCTCTGAAGATGACGGTTCAGGATTTTGTTCCAAGAAAGTGCCAAGTTCTGCTGGAGTTATAGATCTGTCGGTTCTACCAATCAATTCAGATACCATTGCATGCATATCAAAATGTTTTCTTCTGAAAAAAAGAATGTTTCTGTAAAGTTCCTTTGGGTTTCTTTGGTCGTCTTCACATAAAACCGGGCAATTGATCTGTTTTAAGAATGAAGCACGTTTATCCGCTGGTAATTTTCCATTAGCGATATCTTTCAACAATTCGTCTCTTTCTTTTTTACTGATTTGAACCTCTTTTTTATTTAATAGATCGTAATCACCGGATGATAAGATAGCTGCAATCTTATCCTGTTGTCTTAAATTAGGCGCGACTAACCAATCTTCAAACTCTCTATGAGATTGCTTTTCATTTTTAAGATGTTCCGGCATTGATCCAAACCAACTTTTAATTTTATTTACAAAGGCGTATCCGTATGGTTTTTCTTGCTCGAATATGGCTTCTGCTTCTGCTGTCTCATGAACGGGAATGCTTGCGCCAGACAGGCTTTGTTCTTTAGGCGGATGGCTAAAGTCATAAATAACAACGCCACGGTTATCGGGCTTGCCTTCTCCCGATTCCATCCGTTTTTTTGTTTCATTGTGTATAAAACGCATCGCTTCCTCAGCCGATTTATTATAAAGAGACTTTGCAACTTCATCCGTTGTCAGAGAATCCCAAATGCCATCAGAGGCAGTGATAATACGGTCGCCATACTCAAGTTCCACCTCAAAGCATGTTGTTTCACCCGCCTTTTTTCCTTGAACAGAATTATAGACCACATCACCAATACCCTCATCTTCGCTCTGAAATTTGATCTTGCCATCTTTTCCAAGAACAATAAGCCGCACATCACCCGCTTGATATCCGTTAAGGATCTTATCAGTAATTTGTCCCGCAATGTAGCATGCTCCGTCACTGACCAGTCCTTCTTCTTCCATGCGTTTGTGTGCTTGTTCTTGTGCCTGTTTTATGGAAATACCGTTAACAAATGCTTTTTGAATTTCTTCGACAAGAGCAATAGACGCTTGCTGTCCCTTACCATAACCACCAATTCCATCGATAACGGCAAAGGCATTCTTTTCGGTATTAACATAAACCGCGTCTTCATTTTTTTCTTTATAGTCAAAGCCTTCATCGGTTCCAAAAGTCATTTTTCCATTTTGGGCGTTTACAATCCCTGGAACGTCAAGCTTCTTTTCTGATATCTCATCAATTATTTCGAACTCATGCTTCTCTAAATGATTTTTTGGTTTTTTATATTTAGAATCGCTAGGAAATTGTTCAAATTTTTGCATAAATTTATTTTAATATTGGGAACAGTCCTTTATTAATGAATTCTAATTTTATTCTGCTCATACTTGTTTAATGAATAAAAACACAAAAGACCGTATCTTAATTCTAGCATATGGATTATAAGCAAACAAATGAAAATCTCTACTATTGCAATAGTTTAGTATTGCATTTGACAAAGATACTTGTTGCGCTACTATATGAGTGTATGAAAAATATTCTGACACGAAAAATTTATTTTTTCTGGTTTTATTTTTTTAGTGGTCTTAGGAACTGGATATTTTGTATTGAAAAGTAAGTAAATAGCAAAGTTTAGATACAAAAAATCGGTTCTGCAGAGCCGGTTTTTATTTTGTTCAGTTCATTAAAATAAGGAGGAGAGAAAAATGCGTAGAAAATTTTTTTGTTCAAATTGCAAACAGTTTGAAGCAATCATTGTTTCCACTCAACGGGAAAAAAAGATTTACTCTTGCCCAATTTGTGGGAAAATAATACAAATTGGGCTAGACAGAAGTAAATCACCATTTTCGATCACGCTTAAAAAGGGACATCCTCTATGGGATAACGGCGAGTTAAAACTGGCTATCATTTAATCTATCGCATCTCTAAGAGCAAAGAACAAAAAACGGTTGTTTCAAAGAAGCAATCGTTTTTCAATTTTTACAGTTTCTTGTTGTTGATTCTACGTGGATCGGACAGGACTTGAACCTGTCACCTCTTCGGTGCAAGCGAGGTGCTCTACCAGATGAGCTACTGGCCCAAAGATGTTTGAGCTAAATTATCTACAAATATGTACTTTTATTTTACCAAATTTGAACCTATTTTCAAAACAAATACTAATCTCACGCGCGGAGCGCATGGCAATTTGAAACTAAATCGTACGCTCGGAAAATATGGTAATGCCAACGAAGGAAACGGAAATATCAGTTCAGAGTTCTCTTTTGAAACAAATTTCATTACTTCAGTGGCAGTTCTTTTCCAACATCGGTTCCGTTTTTGAGAAGTTCAAATAATTCGGTTGCAAGTTTTCTATTTGCAACTGCTCCTCCTTTCCGAAAAAGTCCCGAGAGAAATTGTGTATAACATTCAAGTATATGAGAAGTTTCGCACACTTTCTTAATTTTATCAATTAAGAATGCGCGAAACTTGGGTAAAAGAAATTTGCACTTCTTGAAAATGTAATTAAGGCAAATTTCTGAAACCTCATATTCGGTGTTGTGTGTTGTAGTGAAAATAATATCATTTGATAAATGATTAAGTTTGAAAAGTCAATTATTATAGATGTGTTTCCTTTTTTTAATTATTTTTTCAATAATCATGCCGATAATATAGAAAACAACTAAATTAATTAATAATGAATAAAACAAATTAACTTCCCATAAAATCCATGGCATTGCAGGTATGCTAAATGAAATATAAATACATGCCCAACCGCTCCAACTTTCAAAGTTTTTACAAAAATTTATTGCGAAAACAAAAAAACCAGTACATATAGTTATATACATAACCATACCGATTAACCCAAATTTGGATATTATATGCAATTTCATACTTTATAATTACTAATTAATTATTAATAAAGTTTTTTAATTATTTTCACTATTTCGTATAATGTGATGGATAGACGAAGTCTTGTGAAAGACTGAATGGAATTTTTCAAAACTCCTTATTTATTATTTTTCCGATGAACTTTTTAAGTAATTGATCCAGCTTCTGATTTGATTTTCGCTTGCATTTTCGATAGTTATTTCTTGCTTACCTCCATTTTCAGCAATTTCATTGTCTGAGTATTCAATTCCATTAGTTTTTCCAGAATGTTCTTCGTCAAACGGCAAATTAACGCCACCTTTTCTGCGAAGATCCATTTCTCCACTATTTTGCAAATTAACAACTTGCTGTTGTAGTATAAGGAGATCGGGATCTTCATTGCTTGAAGCGTTTTTGTAATCTACTCCTTTGCCATTTTCCAATTCGTCCAACATTATTCTTTTTGCTTCTTCAGGAGCTGATGCAAAAATCTGCTCAAAATCTTTTTGGCGTGATTCAGGCAGATTTCCAAATTGTTCCATGTTCAAGTTTTTCTCATGTGATGGCCTAGCTGATTCAATGGTTTCTGATTTACTCAATTCGCTTTCTGCCCCAGAAGCAAAAGCGGGATTGGCGCTGTATAAACTTAGGCCTACTAAAGCAGCACGCAAAAGTTTGTTTTTCTTCACTTTTTCACCAAGTGAACTTAGGATTCTGCTTTCAGCAGTTTTTTGTTGAAAACTTGGATCGCTATTTTTGATTTTTTCTGTAATTTCATTTAGCGATTCTTTTTCTGTATTGCCATTATTTTCCAAAGTTTTCAATATTTGTTCGGGCGAGGTTTCGACGCTACTTTTCTTGGATTCATAACCATTCTCAATTTGTTGCGCGCCTATTTTTTCTTCTTTTTGCATAATTATGAAGATTTAATTTTATTTAATATTTCGTTTGTTTTTATTTTATCACTTTCTTCTTGTTTTTTCCTTTTATGGGTTGTGATTTTTTTCAAAAGTGCATATGCTGTTTGTAAAAAATCAGTATGGCTATTTTTTTCTGTTTCTTGCAGTCTTAATATTTTTTCTTGTAAATTTTTATTATCTTTTGCTTTTTTCATACTTTTTAAAAAAGCCTCGAGTTCATCTTCATTCATCTGGGAAACTTGTTTTATAAAACTTTCTTTTAATTTTGCTGACATGTTGCTGTCATTATTGATCATGTCGATGATGTCTTTTTGTTTTGTATTCATGTTTTTAATTTCTCTCTAAAAATTAGTAAAAAATCAAATTTTCTGTCTTTATTTAAACCATAAAACTTAAACTTATCACCAAGATAAAAAATTTATTTTGTGTAACATCGGTATTAAGGGAAGTTTTTTGCGTAACAAAAAAATTGTGAGAGCAAAGTGTAACGAGTGAACCGCATATGCTGTATTGTGCAAGGGTTGTTTTTTTGTAGAGGAACGGGGGAAAAATAAAGTGCAACGACCCCAAAGTGTATTTTCCAATAATTTTTTCTACAATTAGGAAAATTTGTTCAGCTTTTTGAAAAGTTATAGTAAGGATAGTCATTCCTAAAATCATTGAAAAAAATGATACTGGAAAGTGTTTTATTCTGCATTCTTTTTTCATATTGTTTTCTATGTTATAAATTAAAAAATTATAATTATTGTTATATCTCACAATTAAGTTT
>JAYEIQ010000009.1:0-80318 GCA_034660175.1 Patescibacteria group bacterium
ACAAAAATTCATATTAAAATAGATGCACCTATAGATGTATCTATTTTTTTGATGACAAAAAAATGCGCTAAACAAATGAGAAGTTTTTGTCAGTAAGCGTTGACAAGAGAGCGTGAGCAATGTCCCTCTTCTTGACTCTTCGGCAAATTGATGCTAGAAGTATTGTTATGGTTATTTGAAAACAGCATAGTTTTTTAAGAATAAACTCAAAAATACAGGAGACCTGGAAAATGGAAACGAGAACTGCTATACTGAAAACGTCATTCCGCTACAAATTTTATTATGATTTGCTAAATAAAATTATGACTGACAAAGCGATAAAACAACAAAAAGAGAAGGAACGATCAACAGTTGATATGGAAACAGTCATTAGTGAGAACAATCTTCAATTATTGGAGACTGAGTTTTTTTGTCAGAAGAAGACTATTGCCAAGGTAAAAGATGCTCAAGACAACCGTCTCATTCTCAAAACTGGCGGAGTTGAGCCTTTTCAGATTCAGCTTCTCGAAACAGCTAAGCTCATCGAAAGCCAGCTATGTTTCAAAGTTCCTGCTATTGTCAAGCAAGGCGAGGGCTGGATTCTTCTGGAAGAGATTGAAGGACAATCCCTTAATGACTTCTACGGAAAAAAACCAAACTGGTGCGTGGAAGTCAGCAAGAAAATTTCTGATAGCTATCAATTAGTTATTCAAGAGGTTCAGAAGACACAATCATTTGGTAATCTGCTTTCCGATGGACAGGGGTGGCTTTTCTCCAGGCTCAATCTCTGGAGCAAACCGATTGTTGATGCCGGACTCATGAGGTTTCCTTTGGTTCAACAATTAGAGAACGAACTTGAAGAAGTAATCGCAAGAAAGGGCAAAGATTTCTTTGGTTGGTTTCATGGTAACGTCATTGGCGATCACATTATTATTTCTGGCGGAGATATCTATTTGGTCGATCTCAATGCAGTGCCAAGGGCTGGTAGAGGCTATCACGATTTCCTGCGAGCCTTAGACTTCATGTTCCTGAAAGCCGAAAACGAGAAAAAGATGTTCGCTTCCATTTCGAAATGGATGAAGCAGTATCTTTCTGAGTTTGACGAAACTGAAGTGAGACTGGTCTTCTCTTTCAGGAATATTGGAATACTTGGCTGGGACATTCTGCATCACAATGTGGAATACACAGTTGGTGACCTTGAAGCCAAGAAACAACTGATGGTAAAGTTCATCAAGAGAGAGTACTAACAACTATCAAATATGATAAAGGAGGTAAGAGATGAAAAAAGATTTATGTTTGTTTTTGGCTATTGCATCTGTAGCACTTGTCAGTGTCGGTAGTGCTTAAAGTAAGGGCTTGTCCGTTAATTAACGGACAAGCCCTTTAAATTTAATTCACCTAACGTATTTTGCATGAAAACAGGCACAGATAGTGTAAGACATATCTATAGATGTGTCTATTTTCAAAGCCATTCTTTATCGTATTTGTAACAATGATAAAATAATTTTCTAAAATCAAAACCATGGGTAAAATCGCAATGAAGTTGCACAAAAATAGCGAGTACAGTTACTCATTAACCGTTCCTAAAAAGATTGTGGAAAAGTACGGCTGGAGGGCCAAACAAAAATTGACCATTGAGGACAAGGGCAGGGGAGTGTTGGAGGTGAAGGATTGGAGGAGGAGATATAGTCCCTTGTTGTTGCTTGTTCGATTCTCGCGTCTTCAAAGCAAACAAAAAACCATGATGAACATGGTTTTTTGTCTGAATGTAGGTGCAGCAGGAATCGAACCTGCGACCTTCTGCTTAAAAGGCAGTTGCTCTACCAACTGAGCTATGCACCCATGTGAAAAATCAAATATCAAATTTCAAAGATCAAATTGTGAATTGTTGCACAGCATTGAGGCGAAGTTGGTCAACTGCCTGCCCGCCAAAGCCTTAGCGTCGGAGGGAGCTATGCACCCATGTGAAAAATCAAATATCAAATTTCAAAGATCAAATTGTGAATTGTTGCACAGCATTGAGGCGAAGTTGGTCAACTGCCTGCCCGCCAAAGCTTTAGCGTCGGAGGGAGCTATGCACCCATGTGAAAAATCAAATATCAAATTTCAAAATTGTTTTAACGATATAAAAACACCAGGAAAAACGTTCCTCAGTACTTCATCAAGTATATATTCAACTTGCTTCTTCGTCAATGCCAAAGTATAATAAAAGATAAGTAATCGCAAGTATGCTCTCTTGTGCAATTTTTTCACTTTGTACAATTCTAATAAGAAAAACAAAAAAATATTTACTTTTTAAATAAAAAAATAAACCAAAAATAAATGAAAATCCAGTATATCGATGCTTATGAAATTCTTGATTCTCGAGGAAACCCGACGGTTGAAGCGAAAATAACAACGGAATCCGGAATTAGTTCAAAGGCGTCTGTTCCTTCGGGTGCATCAACGGGAACGAAAGAAGCAATAGAGCTTCGAGACGGAGATAAAGAGAGATTTGGTGGTAAGGGCGTTCTTGAGGCGTGTAAGAATATTCGCGAGAAAATAATGCCAGCGATAAAAGGAATTGATGTCACGGAACAATGGGAAATTGACAAGACCATGATAGAATTGGATGGAACTGAGAATAAGTCTAAGCTAGGTGCGAATGCAATATTGGCAGTATCCTTGGCAGTTGCTCGATCTGGAGCGAAATATTCTCATTTGCCACTTTGGAAATATCTGAGAAATTCATTGAGATTTAAAAAAGATGAAAACTATGATTTCCCAGTTCCGCTTCTTAATGTGATAAATGGTGGTGTTCATGCTGATAGTGGTTTGGATGTTCAAGAATATATGATTATTCCTTCGGGTATTAAGGGATTTGCAAATCGAATGAGAGCTGGAGCTGAACTTTATCATGCTTTGAGAAATCGACTTGCTGAACAAGGATTTCGTGTTGCGGTTGGTGACGAAGGCGGCTTTGCTCCAAGTCTACATTCAAATGAGGATGCACTGGCTCAAATTGCTAATACTGTTAAGTCATCCAACTATGAACTTGGAAAGCAGGTGAAAATAGGAATGGATGTTGCCGCAAGTGAGTTCTATGACAAAAAGAAGGATCTATACGATATGAAATTGGATCAAAAGCAACTCAATAGCAAGCAAATGGCAGAACTCTATGAAAAGTGGATAGAGGATTATCATATTGAGCTTATTGAAGACCCAATGAGCGAGTTTGATTGGAAGGGATGGACAGATTTCAACAAGCAGAGTGGAGATAAGATCACAATCGTTGGAGACGACTTAACTGTCACAAACAAAAAAATTGTTGAAGAGGCACACAAGAAAAAAGCAATCAACTCAGTTTTGATCAAAGTAAATCAGATCGGGTCACTTTCAGAGACTGCGCAATGTATTCAGGCAGCTCGGAATCACGATATGAGTATCGCAATTTCACACAGAAGTGGTGAGACTGAAGACACTTTTATTGCCGACTTGGCAGTTGCTGCAACTGCTGAATATGTGAAATTTGGAGCTCCAGCTCGAAGTGAGAGGGTTTCGAAGTATAACAGAATTTCTAAAATAGAGAGAAAACATCACGAGATTATATCTTTTTCGTGATAGAATAAAATGTATCGAAAAGGAGTGGTAAATTGATAAAACGCAATACAAGTAAATGGCAAAAAGAAATACTGACCCATTAGTTTTGGCAATTTTAGACGGTTGGGGTGTTGGTCCAAAAAAGAAGGAAATCAACGCAATACACGCTGCTAACACTCCATTCTTTGATTATTGTCTGAATAACTATCCAAATACGCAACTAGGTGCCACAGGAACAGATGTCGGTTTGGAGAAAAATCAAATGAGTGGATCAGAATCCGGACATCTCAACATTGGTGCTGGCAGAATTGTTTTGCAGGATGTGAGAACAATTCTAGAGGCTATTGACAACGGGAATTTTTTTAAGAACCCTGTTTTTCTTGGGACAATTAATAAAGTCAAAAAGAAAAACGCCAACATTCATCTGGTTGGTTTGATGGGGAACAAGGACAGTCCACATGCTCATCCAGACATAGTTTTGGCTCTTTTGATCTTGTTTGAAAAACACAATTTGAAAGGGAGAGTCTTTCTTCACCTTTTTACTGATGGAAGAGATTCCTTTCCAAAAAGTGCGCTTGAATTGTGGAGTAGATGGAAGCGGATGATCAAGAAAACAAATGTTGGGAAGGTTGCTTCTGTTAGTGGTCGTTTTTTTGGGATGGATCGATTGAAGAATTGGGATAGGCTTAAGAAAGCTTATGATGCTATTGTTGAGGGGAGGGGAGAAAAATATTCAAGTTTTGAAAAATTAATTGAAGAAAATTATAAAAAAGGAAGAACAGACGAATATATCGAACCTGCTGTGTTGGTCAAAAATGGAAAACCGGTTGGCAAGATCAAAAACGATGATGGTGTGATCTTTTTCAATTTTCGTTCAGACAGAGCACGTCAATTTTCAAAACTATTTGTGGGAACGAATACAGAAAAGGAAAAATCTTTTCCGAAACACAAAATTTTAAAAGATATTTCTTTTGTGGCGATGACAAACTTTGGGCCTGACCTCAAACTTAGGACGGCTTATCCATCCAGTCCTCTTATATCAACATTGCCAACAGCACTTGAAGATCTGAGGCAGCTGTATATAGCAGAAATGGAAAAATTTGCTCATGTGACATATTTCATCAACGGTGGATATTCTGATTCAATAGCAGGAGAAGAAAGGCACATGATTGATTCACCAAAAACTAAGTCTTATGCTGATAAACCAGAGATGTCTGCAAGTGAGATAGCAGACAATATTGTTGGTAGCATTGAAAAAGATCTTTTTGATGTGATAGTGGTTAATTTTGCAAATGCAGACATGGTTGGTCACACCGGAAATTTTAGAGCAACCATAAAGGGAATAGAGTGTGTTGACGAACAATTGAAAAAAATATTTGCAAAAATCAAAAAGAAAAACGGTACGATGGTAATTACTGCCGATCACGGAAATGCTGATATTATGGTTGATGAGGAGTCTGGACGGCCATTTACATTCCACACAAAAAATCCGGTTCCTTTTATTGTTGCTTCTGACGAGCAGAGGATGAAATTAATAAAGCTTCATAATGGGGGAGTTTTGGCAAATATTGCTCCTACAATAACCGACATAATGGATATTGAAAAGCCCAAAGAGATGACTGAGAAATCACTGATATAAAATTTTTTTGTATAGTAATTAAATAATTTTTTATGAAAAAAATAATTTGTATTGGTAGTGCAACTAAGGACATTTTTTTAGAAATAAGAGAAGGGAAAGTTGTTGAAAATTCAGAAGATCTGACTGCACAAAAATTAATATCATTTGAGTTCGGTGCAAAGATATATGCTCAAGGATTTCGAGAAGAATTGGGTGGCAGTGCTGTGAATGTTGCATCTGGACTCCACAAGTGTGGATTTAGAACCTTCGTTTTTTCGAGAAGTTCAAAATCACAAACTGGAAAATGGATTATCAAGGAAATCGGCAAAAGAAAACTCAAGAAAAACTATTTTCAACAAACTGGTGGAGGCGAAAGTGAGATTGCAGTTGTCATTTCCGAACGAAAACACAAGGACCATGTTATTTTTCGCACAGGTGATTCAGTGCAACAGTTTGATGTCCGAAAAGCATTGAATAAATTTAGAGAAAAAGTTGATTGGATCTATATTGGTTCTCAGAAGAAAGGCTGGTCGAAAAAAGTTGATGAAATCGTGAAGTTCTCAAAAGAAAGAAAAGCAAAAATTGCGATCAATCCATCAAGTTATCAAGTAGAGAAAGGATCTAAGAAGTTTTTGGAGATGCTCAGTGAATTTCAGGTTGTGTTCATGAACAAAGATGAGGCGATTGAATTACTACAAAAAGCTGAAGGTAAAGTTGAAGATAATATCAAATATCTTTTTTCAAAGATAAAAAAATATTCACCAAATGTAGTTGTGATCACAGATGGGGTAAATGGTGCGTATGTACTAGATAACGATGAAATTATATCTGTTTCTACTCAAGTAAAAGATGTTGTTGACACTGTTGGTGCGGGAGACGCTTTTTCGAGTGCTTTTATTGCTGCATATGTAAACGATCAAGATTCCAGGAGGGCGCTTACCTGGGGGATCGCGAATAGTGGTGCAGTGATTTCGAAAGAAGGAGCTACGAATGGTCTATTGAAAGTTTCAGAAATGAGAAGACTCCAGCAATCGTTGTTTAAAAAAATAAAGGTAGTAGAGTAACTTATCAAAAAAATGAAAAAATTTTTTGAACCAAGATCAATCGCAATTGTGGGTGCATCAAACAAAAAAAACAAGGTTGGAAACATCTTGATGAAGAACTTGTCTGCCCAAAAGAAGGCAAGGCTTTTTCCTGTGAATCCTGCTCATTCGAAGATCATGGGATTTGATGCTTTTTCATCGGTTCTTGACATTAATCACGAGGTGGATTTGGCTGTTATTGCGGTTCCAGCAAAATTTGTTTTTCAGGTTGTGCAAGAGTGTGCTTGGAGGGCGCAGCCAATAAAACATATAATTATAATTTCTGCAGGTTTCTCCGAGGTTGGATCTGAAGGAAGAAAGAGGGAAGAGGAGATTGAGGTTTTTGCTTCTGAACAGGGAATAAAAATAATGGGTCCAAACTGTCTGGGATTGATAAACGCTGATATTGATCTTAATGCTACTTTCGCAAAGAGTAACCTTGAAAAAGGTTCTATAAGCTTGATAATGCAGTCTGGTGCGCTTACAACTGCACTTTTAGACGTTGCAAGAAAAAAGCATATTGGTTTTTCTAAGATCGCAACTTTAGGGAACAAATCTATTGTGAACGAGAGTGATTTAATAGATTACTATGCGGAAGATAAGAGCACAAAAATTATAGCTCTATATCTTGAGGATATAGCAGATGGAAAAAGATTTCGTGAAGCAGTTTCAAGGGTCTCTGGGAAAAAACCGATTGTTATTATAAAGGCTGGGTCATCAGAACGTGCTCAGATTGCGATTCAGTCTCATACTGGAGCGATGGCCGGGGAGGCTGACATTATCAAAGAAGTCATTCGTGAAAGTGGGGGGATACATTGTGATAACCTGTTAGATTTCACTGGAGTTCTCAAGTTGCTTATTGGATTCAAGTCGCCACTCAACAACAAAATTATTTTAGTTACTAATGCTGGTGGTCCTGGAGTTATGACCACTGATCTTATTGATGAGACAAGTCTTATGCTCTATGACTTAGAGGAAAGCAAAAAAAGAAAATTGAAAAAAGTATTGCCAGCTGAAAGTTCTGTTGAAAACCCAATTGATGTTTTGGGTGATGCGGAGGATGATCGCTATGAGGCTGTTTTTAGTGTGATAGGAAATTCTCGTGGTATTGGGTCTATTCTTTCGATTGTAACCCCTCAAGCACAGACTCCAATTGAGAAAATTGCAAGTACAATAGCAGACGCAAACAAAAAATTTCCAGTTCCTGTTGTTCCTGTTTTCATCGGAGGTGAAGCTGCTGATATTGCAAAAGAAGCCTTGTCTGAAAATCAGCTTTATAACTTCAGTTTTCCATTTGAGGCAATCAGGGCTCTTGAGAAATATCAGCAGAGTGCAAAAGCGGTCAAGGCTCTGAAAGAAGGTTCAACAAGTATAGCTGTGAACAGAAAAAGAATGTCATGGACAGCAAAAAAGTTTGGTGGTGTCACATCAAAAGATAGGAAAGTTCTGTTCTATCATGAAGCAAAAGAGATCGGAACTAAGTATGGGTTGAACATTCTGGACGCAACATATCCGGAATCAATGAATCAGATTGGAAAAGCTAAGTTTGACTACCCGGTTGTAGCAAAGATTGATAGTCCAAAGATATTGCACAAATTTGACAAAGAAGGTGTTGTTCTTGGAATTAAAAATGCTGGTGACTTGGATGATGCTCGCAAGGCACTGATGAAACGTTTTGGTGAAGGGAAAATCCTGGTTCAGCCGCAAATTGATCCTGGTTTTGAATTGATCATGGGAATCAAAAAGGATCCTTCTTTTGGACATGTACTAATGATTGGGTTGGGTGGAATTTTTACAGAAGCTTTCAACAAAAAACTGCTTTGGATGTTGCCAACACAAAGAAAGAAAATCGACAAAAAACTCAGAGATTCTGTATTTGGAAAAATCCTGACGAAACAAAGAATAAATATAAATTTAGTTATTGGAGAAGCCTCAAAGGTAGCACAGATTGCAGTAGAAAATCCGCGAATTAAAGAATTGGATATAAACCCGATTATGCTTTATTCGGATAAAGAACCTATGATCGTAGATTTCAAGATAATCTTGGAGTAGATCGACTTAGGTAATAATAATATTTAATTTTAGTTATGTTTGAAACCGATCAAAAGACAATTCTTATTGTTGATGATGATGAAAATATTCGTTACACATATGCCCAACTATTTAGACAAAATAATTTTGTTGTTGTTGAGGCAAGGGATGGAGTGGAGGGTCTTGATATTGCAACCAGCAAAGAAGTGGTAGATGTTATCTTTACTGGTATTGTTATGCCAAGGATGGATGGTTTTCAGCTCATGAATGCGCTTAAAGAATATTCAAGCACTGCTGATATCCCAATCGTTGTGAATTCTCACTTGGGAAGAGAGGAAGATAGAAAAAAAGCCTTGGAAACTGGCGCAAAAGATTTTATAGTTCAGGGAGTCACGGCACCGATTGATGTTGTGAGGCGAGTTGCACAGTCTATCGGGGTTGGTGAGTATTTAATTGCAATAGATCTTGGAAAATATGATGGAACGAAGTTTGCTGAAGATCACAAGATAGAGACTGATTTTAAGTGCAAAAAGTGTAATGAAGAAATGGCATTGAGACTGAAATATTTTCGAGAGGGAGTGTTTAAGGCTCACGTGGTGTGTCCACAATGTGAAAGCGAACAAGAGAAATAAGAAAATGTAATAGCTTAGGATAACATTCCAGATGAAACAAAATTGGGAACTTTCAAATAAAAAAGTCGAAACGAAAAACCTATTTTCTGATCTTGAGATGGCAACAAGAAAAATTCTTGTGAGTCGCGGTGTTGATAGTGAGAAAAAAAGAAAAGAATTTTTGAGTCCTGATTATATCCGAGATTTGCACGATCCATTTGAATTAGACGAGATGGATAAGGCAATTGATCTTTTCCTTTTTGCTAAAGAAAAAGGAAGGAAAGTTTGTATTTATGGTGATTATGATGCTGACGGTGTTACTTCTTCTGTGCTGTTATCTGATTTTTTTTCACAGATTGGTGTTGATAGTTTTTGTTATATACCAGACAGGAATAAAGAGGGATACAGTCTCAATAAGGGGGCGATTGACAAGGTTTTGTTGGATGGGGCGAAAATGATTATTTCTGTTGACTGTGGTGTCTCTAGTGTGGAAGAGGTCAAGTATGCAAAACAAAAAGGAGTTAAAGTTATTATTCTTGATCATCATCATGTGGGTGATGTTTTACCAAATGCGGATGCAATTGTGAATCCAAGGAAGAGGAACGATAGATACAAAGAAAAAAATCTTGCTGGTGTTGGTGTAGTTTTTAAATTTGTTCAAGCTGTAGCATCAAAAATAAAAGACTATGATTTGGAGCAACTGAAGTGGTTTTTGGATTTGGTCGCCATTGGAACTGTTGCGGATTGCATGGCGCTTACTGGTGAGAACAGAACATTGGTTAAGTTCGGCTTGATCGTTCTTTCCAAGACAAGAAGAACTGGACTTAAACAGCTTTTTCATGTGGGTAGAATTTCAATTGACCAACATTCAATACCCAGCTCTCAGCAAATAGGTTTTCAGATTGGACCAAGGATTAACGCTGCTGGTAGAATGGATCATGCAAGTCTTGCATTTGACTTGCTTGCTTCAAAAGAAAATGAAGAATCAAAGGCAAGACTTTTGGCACTTGAGATCGAAGATAAAAACAAGCGCCGTCAAAAAGTGACCGAAGTGATTGTCAAAGAAGTGCAACAGAAGGTGGAGAAAAGATCAAGTAAGCCAGCTGTCATTATCGAGGCATCTCCTAATTGGGAGATCGGTGTTGTTGGTCTCGCAGCGGGAAAGATCGCAGAAAAATTCAATGTTCCGACAATTCTTTTTCAAGAAAAAGATGATGGTCTTTATGGATCTGGACGATCAGTCGATGATTTGAACTTGTTAGAGATTATAGATAAGCACAAGGATCTGATGAAACAGTTTGGTGGTCATGCGCAGGCTTTAGGGATTAGGCTTGAGAAGGAAAAACTTGGTGATTTCCAAAAGAAGATCAAAGGTGAAATGGAGAAAATTGAGCGTAAGAATCATGGAAAAGAAATTCGTATTGATGCGGAAATTGAATTAGAGGAAATTAACAATAAACTTGTTCAAGAGCTAAGTCTGCTGGAGCCCTTTGGGTCTAAAAATGAAAGGCCGAAATTATTTTCGAGAAGACTCGTGATCAAGGAGATGAGGGTGGTTGGAAATGGTGAGAAACATTTGAAGCTTTGGCTTGTTGATGAAAAAAGCGACAAAAGGAGTCTCGAGTGTATTGGTTTTGGCATGGCACAAAATTTTGAAGGATTGAGGATTGGAGGTAAGATCAATGTTGTGTATAATTTAGAAGAGGATAGTTGGAATGGTATGAAGAAAATTCAAGCTTCTTTGATCGATATTGAGAGACTGTAAAGGTTTGATGATTTTGTTGACCGCAGGTTCTTTTTTGGTTATAATAATAGATAGTTTCGAGGTTAGTTTGAGAAACTTCAATATTCTTTTTTGATAGAAAACTAAGGCTAAAATTGTCTATCACGAACCAAATGGAGTTGCCATCGTCTGGTGCGGCAAGGAATGATAGAGACGTCAGAACTGGCGGACTAATTATCAAGATATGTGCAATTAGACTTGAAACATTTGCATGCCGCCATCGTCTAGTGCGGTAAGGAATGATAGAGACGTCAGAACTGGCGGACTAATTATCAAGATATGTGCAATTAGACTTGAAACATTTGCATGCCGCCATCGTCTAGTGGTTAGGACGCCAGGTTCTCATCCTGGTAACGGGGGTTCAATTCCCCCTGGCGGTACGAGAAAGTGAAAAAGAAGAATTATCATATTTGAGTCATTTATAACTTAGGAAAGTGAATCGAATCGGTAGCAGTTCTTGTCGTGGCGGAAGAGCGTTGCTGAAAGCGAATAGCGTTCAGCACTACTGTGAACAACGAAGTCGAGCGAAACGAAGATGAGGCGAAATTTTTACCCGTCCGAAGTGAAAGCGTAGGTGGGTCTCTTGTCGGTACAAATGTGTAAAAATAACAAATAATTAGCATTCAAATGTCAACAAACGATGCGATAGGATTGCTAAGAAAATATAAACAAAGACTGGATCCAGTTTTGGAGAAATATTTTCAAAAGAAACTAAAGCAGGCAAAGAAAATAGATCCACTTTCAGAGAAGGCAGTGGAACTTATTCGAGAATTTACTATTTCTGGTGGGAAGAGAATTAGGCCAGCTGTCATGTATTATGGCTATTTGGCTGCTGGAGGAGAAGACGATGAGAGGATAGTTGAAGTCTCAATGTCCATTGAAATGACCCATTCTTTTTTGTTGATTCATGATGATATTATTGATAGAGATGAAACAAGACATGGTATCAGTACTCTTCATGAAGCATATAAAGAAATTGCAAAGAAGTTTTTTCCAAAAACAAACGCAAGTCATTTTGGAAATTCAATGGCAATGATCGCTGGTGACATGGCGGCATCAATGGGAAGTGAGATAATATTCAATGCAGATTATAAACCAGAAAAGATCGTGAAAGCACTGGATAGATTGCAACATATAATTTATGTCACAATTCCAGGAGAAATGGTTGATGTTGTTCTGGGGGCACAAGGAAGAGCAACCGAAGAGGATATAATTAGAATGTACGAGGGTAAAACTGCTCGATATACTTTTGAGGGTCCAGCTCATCTCGGTGCTGTGTTTGCCGGAGCTAAAGATGATGTTCTAAAGAACTTCACTGATTATTCGCTTCCTTTGGGATCCGCGTTTCAAATCAGAGACGATATACTTGGGGTTTTTGGAGACGAAAAGAAGCTCGGAAAACCTGTCGGTTCAGATATTATTGAGGGGAAGCAAACAATGCTCGTTGTGAAGGCGTTGGAGAATGCTACGAAAGTCCAAGAGAAGAGATTTCGTGAGCTGTTCGGCAAAGAAGATATCACTTTTGACGAGATTGATGATTTCAGAAAGATCATTGAAGACACCGGGTCTCTTAAGATAGCGAATGATATGTCAGAAAGATTTATTAAAGAATCACTTGAGTCGCTGAGTAAAATTGACATCAAAAATGATCAGGCAAAAATGTTTTTTGAAGGTATTGCACAATATATAATTGAAAGACAACACTAATTTCTTGTCAAAAATATTTTGGAAAAAATGAACAACGATAATCAAAAAGTTCCAAATCATGTTGCAATTGTTCCCGATGGAAACAGACGGTGGGCAAAAAGCCAGGGTCTGGATTCTTGGGATGGGCACAGAGAAGGTGCGAAGAGAATAGAAGAGATCGTTAGAGAGGCACTAAGGATAAAAATCAAGAGCATTACTTTTTGGGGTTCTTCGGAAGATAATTTTGAGAAGAGGCCACTACAAGAAAAGAAAGCTCTATTAGAAGTTTATGAAGAATATTTTAAAAAACTAGTAAATAGTGATGATGTTTTTGATAACAAGGCGCGAATTAATGTTGTTGGGAAATGGGAGCAGCAGTTTCCAAAAAAATTAGTGAGCATTCTCAAAGAGGGAATTGAGAAAACTAAAGATCATTCAAATTATTTTTTAAATTTTTTATTGGCATACAACGGTAGTAGTGACATTCTTGCTGCAGTGAAAGCTGTTGCGAAATCTTTTGCTAAAGATGAAAATACGGAGCGGATAGATGCAGAACATTTTGGTAAAGGCTTGTTGACAAGAGATCTTCCGAATGTGGATTTGCTTATCAGGACGGGAGTTCAGGAAGATCCTCATAATAGCGCTGGTTTTTTGATGTGGCAAACACAAAATTCTCAATATTATTTTTCCGACAGAATGTTTCCAGATTTTGATGTAAAAGAATTTCAAATAGCTTTGGCAGATTATTCCGGGAGAGTAAGAAGATTGGGTGCTTGAACGTAGTGTGAAAAGAGCGCCTATGCGCTTATTAATTTATAAATTGTAAACTAACAAAATGGCTCTAGAATTTACAGACAAGAATTTCGAAGAAGATGTTTTGGAAAGTGATAAGCCGGTGCTTGTTGATTTTTGGGCACCTTGGTGTGGTCCTTGTCAAATGATGGCTCCGATTGTTGATGACACAGCTAAGGATGTGAAAGATGTCGGAAAAGTAGGGAAATTAAATGTAGACGAAAATCCTGAGACTGCTCAGAAGTATGGTGTTATGTCTATTCCAACATTGATAATCTTCAAAAAGGGAGAAAATGTTAAGCAACTTGTTGGTGTTCAGTCAAAGGAAGTTCTCATTGAGGAACTAAAAAAAGCTTAAGATTAAATGAGAAACATACAAGATCTTTTGATATTAGGGGCCGGACCGGCCGGACTGACTGCCTCTATCTATGCTTCAAGATATAACATTGATCACTTGGTGATTGGATCAGAAGTTGGAGGTTATTTGAATGAGATTCATAAAGTTGAAAACTATCCAGGATTTGAAAAAATCTCAGGTCTTGAGCTTGGTCAAAAAATGATTGGGCATGCTGAATCTTTCAATGGAAAAGTCAGAAGAGAGACTGTTCTTGAGATCAGGCAGAAAGATGGAATATTTCAACTCAAAACAGACAAGGAGGAATATAAAGCAAGAAATATAGTATACTCAATTGGAACGAGTTGTAAAAAATTGAGAATTCCTGGCGAGAAAGAGCTTTTGGGGAAGGGTGTGTCGTATTGTGCAACGTGTGACGGTCCTTTTTTTAAAGGTAAAAGTGTGGCAGTTGTTGGTGGTGCAAACTCTGCGGCGATGGCTGCTTTGATGTTGAGTGAATATGCCAAGAAAGTTTTTGTGATTTATCGTAGAGGTGTTTTGCGCAGTGCACCAAGTTATATAGACAAGATCGAGAAGACAAAGAATATCGAGGTGCTATACCATACAACATTAAAGAAAATTCTAGGAAAAGACCGCGTTGAAAAGGTTTTGTTGTGCAATCCTCCGAAACAAGACAAGCAAATGGATATGGATGGTGTCTTCATTGAGATTGGTTCACAGCCAAATTGTGACAATATTGTTGAATTGGGAGTCGAAATGAACGAAAAAGGCTATATTGTAACTAAACCAGACCAATCAACTAGTTTAGCTGGTTTCTTTGCAGCGGGAGATATCACAACAAATTCAAATAACTTTCGACAAATTATAACTGCAGCAGCTGAAGGTGCCGTTGCTGCTCTGTCTGTTTTTGACAGACTTAAGGATACAAACAATGAATGATTCAATTCGGTTGTCAAAAAAAATTGGTGGTAAGATTGAGGTTAATAGCAAAAGAAAGCTGAATAAAAACAATTTGGCTGTTTTGTATACTCCTGGAGTTGCTGAGGTTTCTAAGGAAATTGCAAAAAACAAGAAGATCGCCAGACAATATACAATTAAAAAAAATGCCATCGCTGTTGTTTCTGATGGGTCTGCAGTACTTGGTCTTGGAAATATTGGTCCTGAGGCGGCGCTTCCAGTAATGGAAGGGAAGGCTCTCTTGTTTAAAGAACTTGCAGATGTTGATGCGTTTCCTTTAGTGTTGAATACTCAAAAAACAGATGAAATTGTTTCAATTGTGAAAGCTATTGCACCGACTTTTGGTGGAATAAATCTAGAGGATATTTCAGCTCCTCGTTGTTTTGAGATAGAAGAGTGTCTCAAAAAGAATTTGAAAATTCCAGTGTTTCATGATGATCAACATGGTACGGCAATTGTTGTTTTGGCAGGTCTCATAAATGCGTTGAAGGTTGTGAACAAAAAAATTGGTTCAATAAAGATAGTTATATCTGGAACGGGTGCCGCTGGAGTTGCAATTGCAAAATTGCTATTGAAAGCAGGAGCAAAAAATATTTTATTGACTGACAGCAAAGGAATCGTCTATGAAGGACGAAAAAAAGGAATGAATGAAGCAAAAAGAAAAATTGCAAAGGTGACTAACAAGGGAAAGGAGCATGGTTCTTTGACTGATGCTCTTGTTGATGCCGATGTTTTTGTTGGTGTTTCTGCCCCGAATATTGTGAAAGTGAACGATGTAAAAAACATGAATAAAAAAGCGATTGTTTTTGCAATGAGTAATCCTGTTCCAGAGATTATGCCAGATAAGGCACTGAAAGCTGGAGTCGCAATTGTTGCTACTGGACGAAGTGATTTTCCAAATCAAATCAATAATGTCTTGGTTTTCCCAGGTATTTTTCGTGGTGCATTGGATAATGGGGTAGTACAGATAACAGATAAACACAAACTTGCCGCTGCTCGTGCTTTGGCAAAGATGGTCGTAAAACCGAATGCAAAAAAAATAATTCCCGGTGCACTGAACAGAAAGGCAGTCAAGGCAGTGGCTCGAGTTTTTAGGTAGTCTCAAAAAAGAATCTTGCATTGTTCATGCTGGTTTGATAAGATGTTATAAAGCATCGAGGAGGAGTGGATAAAATTTAAGGTAGCAGTATGAAAGTCGTGATTAAGCAAAAAGTTGAAAATGTTGGAGGGGCAGGCGAGGTCAAAGATGTTGCTGACGGGTTTGCGCGAAATTTTTTGATTCCAAATGGTCTTGCAGAACCAGCAACACAGAAAAATGTTTCAAGAGCAGAGGAGTCTGTGCAGCAGAAAGAGAAGGAGCAAAGCGACGAATTGAAACAGATTCAAAATCTGGCGCAAAAAATTGATGGAGAAGAATTTTTAATCAAAGCTAAAGCCAAAGAAGGGAAACTTTTTGGTTCTGTTGATGTTGGTTTGATTGTTGAGAAACTAAAAGAAAGTGATGTAACAGTGGAAGAGTCTTCTGTTGAACTTAAAGAACCTATCAAAGAGGTTGGAGAATATCAAATAAAAATAAATTTCAATCATGGGATTGAAGCGACAGTTAAGATGGTCGTTGAAAAGGAATAGCTGAAGTGAGTGGGGGATAGAGTTGTGGGTCGGTTAAAACCGCAACTTCAAAGTGGAGCGGTTTTTTTGGTGGAAAAAATCATAATAAAATAATATCTAAATTATACTATATGCTCAGCATCTTTATGATTGTATTGATGAGTCTTTTCTTTTTCACTTTTCCAGCAACCGAGAGGAGTTATTCTGAAGAGGTTAATACAAAAAAGTACATAAACTCTTATCTTATGTTTAGTTTTTTCCTTACTGCCTCTGTTTTTGGAGAATATTGCTAAATTATTTGATTCATTTGTTGCAAGCTCTTTCTTTTTGATACTCGTTGGGATTTATATTATACTCATAGGTTACTATTTTGTTGCTTTTTTTAAAAAGAACGGATTTTCTAGATATTTTATATATAGGTGGTGTTTTTAGTGTATGTGTCATTGTTTTTGCCACTGTTATATTATTTGCTAAGAAAACCAATTAAGTTGATAGCTCAAAAACCGAAAAAGTGGGCAAACAAGATTATTTATCCATGATTAGCTATTTTCAGTGTGTTGTTGAGTACAGTGATCATGTATTTTTATTTTATGTTTTTGGCTTTTAAGAGTTGGGCAGAGGATGGTGGTGGGTTTCTTTAAATATTAATAATTTTACAAAAATAGAGCAATGAAAAACACAAAATATATCTTTGTTTTTGGGGGAGTGATGAGTGGTATTGGGAAAGGCGTTGCTACATCTTCGATTGCTAAAATTATACAATCAAGAGGTTATAGCGTCACTGCTATTAAGATTGACCCTTATGTCAACGTTGATGCGGGTACCATGAATCCCACTGAACATGGAGAGGTTTTTGTTTTATCTAATGGACTGGAAACGGATCAGGATATGGGTAATTATGAAAGATTTCTTAATATCACACTTCCATCTACAAACTATATGACCACTGGAAGTGTTTATCAAAAAGTTATTGAGCGAGAAAGGAATCTTGGATATGATGGGAAATGTGTTCAGATTATTCCTCATGTTACGAACGAGGTGATTGAAACAATCGAAAATGCCGGTCCAAAAAATAAAGCCGACTTTATAATTATTGAAGTTGGTGGAACTACTGGAGACTATGAAAATAATCTTTTCATAGAGGCTGCGCGTCAAATGAGAATGAGACATGGTAAGGATAGTGTATTGTTTGCAATGATTAGTTTCATACCATATCCGAAGAAAATTGGGGAAATGAAAACCAAGCCGACTCAGCAAGCTGTGAGATCTTTGAATTCAGCCGGAATTCAACCAGACGTGATTATTGCCAGAAGCGAAGAGCCTATAGATGGAAAAAGAAAATGGAAAATAGCACTTTTTTGCAATGTGGAAGCAGAGGCTGTTATTTCTGCTCCGGACGTTGATTGTATTTATGATGTTCCTGTAAATTTTGAGAGGGATAAACTGAGCACTCTTATTTTGAAACAGCTAAAACTCAGACCACGAAAAACAAACATGCAAAATTGGGTTTGTCTGACCAATAAAATTAGAACTCTTAAAAAAGACGTTAGGATTGGAATTGTTGGTAAATACTTTGGGACTGGCGATTGTGTTCTTTCAGATGCTTATATTTCTGTTATTGAAGCGGTGAAACATGCTTGTTATGCCAATGACAGAAATCCAGTGATTGATTGGATAAATTCCGAGGTGTTTGAAAGGAATTCAAAGCGAGTAGATCAGATAAAAAAATATGACGGAATTATTGTTCCGGGAGGGTTTGGTGAAAGAGGAACAGAGGGAAAGATAAAAGTTATTCAATATGTTCGTGAGAACAAAATACCATATCTGGGTCTTTGCTATGGAATGCAACTTATGGTAGTTGAATTTGCGAGGAATGTTGCTAACTTGGATCGAGCACATACTTTTGAGGTTAACCCTAAAACCAAACATCCCGTTATTGATCTTATGCCAGAACAAAAGAAAAATATGGCTCAGCATAATTATGGAGCTACAATGAGGTTGGGTAATTATCCTTGCAACATCAACAAAGGAACAATTGCATATAAAGCCTATAAAAAACAAGAAATACAAGAAAGGCATCGTCATAGATATGAAGTTAATCCAAAATATATAAAGAGATTGGAGGAGAAAGGCCTGGTGTTTTCTGGAATTTCTCCCGATAGACGTTTGATGGAGATTGCAGAATTGCGAATGGAGGATCATCCGTTTATGTTGGGCAGTCAATTTCATCCAGAATTTACAAGTTCTCCACTGAAACCAAATCCATTATTCTTGAGGTTCGTTAAAACCTCGTCGAAAAAATAGAAAGAACAAAAAACACCCATCTCTTGAAGGTGGGTGTTTTATAATAAGAGAAGAAAATTATCTAACTTCTATAATTTTTGTATTCTTTAGTTTCCCTGTAAATTTGGTTAGTTTTTTTGTAATAAACTTTACTGCTCCATCTTTAAGGGAAATAATCGAGTCATCTCCAGCTCTTTTTGTGCCTTCACCAGCTTTAAATTTTGTTCCTCTCTGACGAACAATTATTTGACCTTTTTGAACTTTTTGTCCACCAAAGATCTTGACTCCAAGATATTTTGGTTTAGAATCTCTTCCAAGGTCTGTTGAGCCACCAGCTTTTCTGTGTGCCATGTTGATATCAAAATGCAAAAATTAAACTATGTTTAACTTTGCACTAGGTGTTACGATTTAGTTAAAAATATGTTAGGATGGACTTAAGTAATCAACTTCCAGGATACAATAATCAACAGGATATGTCAACAAAAATAAAGAAGTTTTGGATGGAGCATGACCAAAAGGTGTTGATTGTGTTGGTCTTGATTTTGACAGCCGTTGTAAGTTTTCGAGCAGGCCAAATAGATGAAAAAACAAAAAAATCAGCTGAAATTGATGTTTCCTTGAACCAGCTCGCTGCTGCTAACCCAAAACAGGAGAAATTATTAGCTCTTGGAGGAGCGGTGGCACGAAAAGGTATCAATGTGGTTGTTTCAGGAGAAAACACTGAGAATATTGCGAATGATGGAACTAAAAAGGAATGTGTGTTAGTTGGCTCAAAAAACTCCAACAAATATCATCAATCAACATGCAGATGGGCTGAGCAAATAAAGCCAGAAAACAGGGTTTGCTTTTCTTCTGTTGAGGATGCCCAAAACAAAGGATATAAAGCAGCAAAATGTTGCAATAAGTAATTTTTGTTGTTGCAACAAGGAAAAAAATAATAAAAAACAAGAAATGAAAAAAGAATTGATAGTTGTTTCACTGGGTGGTTCTCTTATTGTTCCTGAGGAAGTTGATTGGATGTTTTTGAGAAAATTTCGTGAGTTAATCATAAAACAAATTCGCAAAGGGAAAAAATTTGTGATCATTACTGGAGGAGGAAACACAGCAAGAAAATACCAAAGTTCCGCAGAAAAAGTAACTAGGCTTACTAGGGATGACATGGATTGGATTGGGATTCACTCAACAAGACTGAATGCTCATTTGATTAAAACGATTTTTAGAAAATATGCTCATCCTAGAATTAATAAAAATCCTCGCACAAAAGAAAACCTGAAACAACATTTTAGAGGAGGGGAGAAAATAATGGTTGCTGCTGGTTGGAGACCAGGATGGTCTACTGATTACGTGGCAACAATATTGGCCGAGAGACTTGGTGCAAAAACAGTAATCAATCTTTCCAATATCAAGTATGTATATAACAAGGATCCAAAGAAATTCAAGGACGCAAAAAAGATAACAGAAATTTCATGGAAGGATTTTCGGAAGATCGTTGGCAATAAATGGGATCCGGGACTCAATGCTCCTTTTGATCCTGTTGCTTCAAAACTTGCACAAGAATTGGGATTGAAGGTTGTTATTGCAGAGGGAAAGAATATCAAGAATTTGGAAAAGATCTTTAGAGGAGAGACATTTCAGGGGACTGTGATTGAAGACTAATAATATAAATAAACAATAAGCAACATTCGCAATTTAGTCGCTACCATAGTAGCGACTAAACCCAGCAACATGAAAACAATAAAAATTCGAAAATCAAATAATTATAGCTACACTATAACCGTTCCAAAAGAATTTATTAAAAAATATGGCTGGAGAGAACGACAAAAACTAGTTGTGAAAGATAAGGGGCGTGGCGTTCTTGAAGTTAGGGATTGGAGGAAGAAATAATAAATAAAACATTATAAAGAAAAAGGGATTTATTATTGACAATGATTATTCCAAATTAACCAATCGAGCCAAGTCGACAAGAAGTCTTGATTTTAGAAAGCTGATTAGCTCAAGCTTGATTATTAAAGTTGGCAAAGGCAAGGCTATTTATTACAAGATAAAATAACTTTTCATATATTAAAATATCAACTTTTGTAGATTACGTTGGTTGTTTCTATTTCAGAATATTCAATTCCTATATTAAACCTGCCTGCCGGCAGGCAGGTTTCTACTTTTATAGATGGCAATAATGCAGTACCAGCCAAGAATTTCCTAATTAAAACTTGATTTATCCTATTTTTTGTAGCATACTTAATCAGGAGGGAAACTAGAATGAGAAGAAGCTACTAAGAAAAAATTCTGCTTAAAAGGAGGTGGAAAAATGTATTATACAGGTGTAGTTCTGTATACTTTATTTTATTCAGCTATTTCTCCAATTCTTCCAAAGAAGGTTAGGAGATGGATGAGGGATTACATCGAAAGATTGCCAATGAGTGAGATGAGAAAATAGATCTCTATTGGCGCAAAAAGGCTGAAATTCAGCCTTTTTTTATTGGTTCTATATCCATATTTTTGTTGGTAAATCAAGAAATGTGATATAATTCAATATTAATATACTTGAAACACATGGAAAAAAGTTTACTTAAGCAATCTTTTCAAAAAGCCATTCAGTCTTTTAAAGTTTCTTTGCCGATGATGTTTGGAATTTTATTGCTGATCAGTCTTTTGAGTACAGGCTGGCAAGGGTATTACGAGCGTATTTTTACCGGTAATGTGTTTTTAGATCCGTTGATTGGCGCTTTAGCTGGCAGTATCTCTTTCGGTATGCCAATAGTAAGTTATGTTGCTGCTGGAGAATTGTTAGAGCAGGGAATCGGCTTATTGGCAGCAACGGCGTTCATATTGACGTGGACTACCGTTGGCATAGCTATGTTGCCGTTAGAAGCTAAATTTTTGGGCTGGCGATTTGCTTTGGTAAGAAATGCTGTCAACTTTATTTTTGCCATTGTGATTGCTATCTTAACTGTTTATACAATTTAGGATAATGAACGATCAAATAAAAAAACAGAAGATAGGTGGTGGTACAAAGTTTTTAATGGCAGTTTTGATTTTATACGCGGTTATGGCCTTGTCTAATTTTCAATTTGCGTCTGAAGCTTTTTTAAGTTTTTTGCATATGTTAGTCCGTATCATCCCCATTTTAATGGTGGTGTTTTTTGTGATGATGGGAATCAATCTCTATTTTATTCCAGAGAGAGTTAAGAAATATTTAGGCCATGGTTCTGGTCTTAGCGGGTGGCTGTACGCGATTATTTTCGGAATTTTAATTTCCGCACCGCCGTATATATTTTTTCCGCTTTTGGGGAGATTAAAAGAGCGCGGAATGAAAAATTCCTTAATAGCGGTAATTCTATACAATAGAAACGTAAAAATACCATTTTTGCCGGTAATGGTATTTTATTTTGGCTTAAGTTTCACTGTTGCCGTTTCCGTATTTATAATTTTCTTTTCTATTTTAAACGGCTTGTTGTTAGGATGGTGGGTAGCGGACAATCAAAAAATTTATAATGAAGAGGTCAAGTAGTCGTTTCTGCTTAGTTCCTATTTTTTCTTTATACTCAAACCCCAGCTTTCTCTGGCAAGCTCGCGTGTTTTTTCTATCTCTTTTTTTGTTGAAGAATCCAGTGTCTCCATAACTTTTTTCAATTGTACTTGGTTTAGTTTGACAACCTTATCCCACAAGTCATTCCTTTGTAAAATGTTTTTCACTTTATCTTCATCAAAAGCATATGTTTTGCGTGAGGTTTTAGCGATGATCTTGCTGTCGCTAAACAAACGCTCTACGCCTTCTTGTTCCATGAGTTGAATGAGCTGTTGCTTTAGTTGAGCGACCTTCTTTCGATCCTCTTTCATTTTTTCAATAAGTTCAACGAATTGTTTGATGGTCTTTTTTTGATCTATTGAAATGTTTTCTTTGTCCTGCTTGAATTTATGTTTCCACATAGGACAGATGTTTTGATATCCGCACCAATCACAAAGCGGACCAACTGTAGCAGGGAAGTCAGATGATTCTATGGTCTCTATTGTCTCGAGTACTTCATTAACTCCTTCTTCTAGTTGAGCCGATGTTTTTATTGTTGAAAGTCTTATTCCATGGTGAAGAAAGAAAAGAGAGAGTTTTATTTTTGAAAGATCAGTTTCTTTCGGATAGCGTTTCAAAAAAGCAAGGAGATAGATCAGGAGTTGTAAGTTCTCATCGATAGTGCTTTGAGGTGGAAGTTTTTTGGAGGTTTTATAATCAATTATTTCAAATCCTTCCTCAGTCTTATCGATCCTATCAATAAATCCGCTGACAAGATGATTTTCTTTCTTTTTCTTGTTCTCAATCTCAATAGTGAAGCGTGACTCAATGGAAACTATTTTGGTTTGATTGGGATCATTCTTCTTGTAATACTCCTGGACCATTCTTATTCCTTGCGCAAAAGCAACGCGTTCCCTGATTTCATCTTCAAAGATTTCGCTGTTCCAGTTCGAAGAAAAATAATTCAATGCTTCTTTGATTGTGGGGAAGACGAAGTCTCCAGTGTGGATGAACTTCATTGTTGAGTGAACGAGGGTTCCAAAAACTGCCTCGGGACTTTTTGGGGTTTTTATCTTGTCTATTACTTGAAATTTATATTTCAGCGGACAAGTCTTGAAAGTATTCAGGGCAGAGAAGGAGGTGTTCATGTTTGTCGACAATGATTGTTTGGGTAATTTATTCTAACAAATAACTGTTAAAAGGGAAGTGGAAGTGATAAAAAATTAATTTGCATGTTTGACGTCAACCACTACCCCATGGACTTTAATATTTTCATCGGGACAGAGCCATCCAGAAATTCTTGAGTCATATGAAATTTCTTTGTTGTCTCCCATGAGCCAATAGCATCCGCCCAGATTGATTTTGTAAATTCTTTTTGTGAGGGCAAAGTCTCCAGTATACCCATCACAAGAAACACAATCAAATATGATCGCATCTCCTATTGCAGGGGAGATCTTTGTGTCAACGGTCAATTCATCACCATCAAAGAATGTTGGCTCCATTGAACTTCCAGAGCCAATAAAAGTTTGATAGCGTGAAGCAGGAATGTATTTGAAAACAATCACAACAGCAACTGCCAATATGAAGAGTGTGACGACATAGAATTCTTTCGAAAAGCCTGTTAGGTCTGTTTTTTGAGGGGAGTGCTTCATAACGATGTTGGGCTAAATATACAATGTCGCACAATGTATATTATGCGACAATACTTATAATAAAGTCCCCTGCTTGAGCCAAAAAAGTCGGGGGATAAGAATGTGACATAAATGGTGTCTCAGGTACTCTTCTGTTGCCCTCAGAGAGAAAAAGAAGCAAAAGTTGGTGCTACCTACCTACCTCTAACGTTGGTTCGTTTGTGATGAAAAAGGTCAGCGATCAAGATTATTTTCATCCAAAGATTTCATTTGAGTTTCCAGGCTCTTTGTTTGTTGTTGCAAATGTTTTTCGATGTTTTCTATTTGATCTTTGACATTGTCCTTGGTCTCCTTTGCTTGTTTTACCCTATTCATATAGACTCCTCCCATCAAAAGCCCGAGGATCAAAATAACAAGAATGATCGATATCAGAAGAAAACCTTTTTGGTTGTTTTTCGAATGCATATGGTAGTAGCTCCCTTCTTTGTTGCAAGCCTAAGATCTTGAAGGGGAATTAATGTAAAAAATAAAAGGATTGATTAAGTTTATAAATAAAAATATTACCACTTCCCTGGAATTATTTCAGGGAAGTGCTAATCTTTATAAATCAACATTTGATCAATTGTTGTTGAGCTGTCATATATTGCTCCCACCAAGTCCTTTGTTGTGTCGAGGTAAAGATTTGGACCAAAGAGGGGATCATGCACAATATATTTTCCGTTTTTATCTCTGCCATGTATTACAACATAGTGTCCTGCCCCAGTACGTGCGCGGACAAAGACGATCACTGGGCGATCTTTTTTTAGTTCTTTTTTGACTCTATTCCAATCAACATTGCCGTGTGATTTTGAGGATGTTAACTCTAGTCCCTTCCAGTTTTCAGGCCACACGATCAAATCTCTATAAAAAATTGGTTGACTGGAGAGCTTTCCTGGGGTGATGTCTTCATCATAATAGGTAAAAACCATAGAGAGGGCTGTTACAGCGCATCCATAGTCTTTCATGAGTGATGAGGAAAGTCCGATTCTTTTATATCCCCACTTAGTATCATTTTGTGCATAATACCATTTTGTGGAAGCTGTGCCACTTGTAGGTTTCTTAGCTTTCTTCAAAATATCATCAAGTTCTTCCCTTTTTTCATCAGACAGACTCTCAATGTCACCAATCAATTCTTTTTTTTGTTCTTCAACGCGTTTCAGAAGCACTTGATATTTAGACTCTTCGCCATGTGTCTTATTGAGGAGGATTTTTTTTGAAACTTTTTCATTTCCAAGATAGAAAACTTTTTCTTTAATGTCTGTCTCTTTCGCTTTGAGTTGTTCAGTTTTTTCCTTGTATTCCGATTGTTTTATTTCCAGTTCCGTTTTCTTCTTTTTTACATCCTGAAGAATTTCTTCAACTTTTTGAGAGGTTTGATCAATATATTCTGATTGATTCAGGACCGAAGAAATTCCACTTTTGTCACTCCCCAAAAATTCAATTGCAAATTCTTGATCAATTTGGTGGTATATTCTAATCATCTCACCTAAATTATCTTTAACCATATTCAGTTCATCGTTGGTTTGATCAATTTGTCTTTGAATTTGATCCAGTTCGGATTTGTTGCGATTCAGGTCTTTTTGTGTTATCAAAATTTCGTTCTCAAAATTATCAATCTGAATGTCCATCATTTTTAATTGATTTTGAAGCGTCATTTGCTGTTGATGTTTGAGATTGATCATCCTTTGATAGTTGCGTGCTTTTTGTTCTAGTGATTCAAGCTCTCCCTCTTTTTTCTCCAGTTTTTCATTATCAGATGCTGCTTTGACAGGTCGTGAACTTTCTTGAGAAAAAAAAGATAAAGCTACAAGAACAACAAAAAAAGCCAAAAAAAAGATGGTTTTTACTGCAAACTTGTCTATTGCTTTTTTTGTATTCATTTTGTTTTTTAGAAAGATTCCAGCACAATAATTATAGCATAAATAAGCATAAAAATCAACCATTTATGATCTTCAGCGCGCTGTCAATTCTTTTTAGGGCTTCGTCTTTTCCGATAGCCCAAGCTATTTCAAAGGGAGAAGGGCTGTTTTTTTGTCCAGACAAAGAGACTCGAAGTGGCCAAAGCAGTTCCCCTTTCTTGTCTTTTGCAGCATCAAAAAGCTGCTGATGCAAGTTTTCGATGTCGAATTGTTTCTCCTCTATTGATGAGATAACTTCTTCTGATTTAAGCAAAGATCTTTTGAGTTCTTGGTCTGTCATTTCTTTCCAGCGAAGCATCTCTTTCTCAGGAATTGGAGATGTGAAATAAAAGTCGATGTTTTGAGTTATTTCATTTATTGTTTTTATTCTATCTTTTTCGATATTCACAATCTTTTTCAACAAGCTCTCCGTGTGATCGACGTTCTTCTTTGCAAGATATTTTTCAAAAAAAGGAAGGCACAACTGAAGCAGTTCGTCGTCATTTTTTTGTTTGATATAATGTGCGTTCATCCAACCCAATTTTTTGTAGTCAAACACTGCTCCTGCTTTGTGAAGTCCTTTTTCATCAAATATCTTTTCAAGTTCTTTGAGAGTGAAGTGCTCTTGTCCGTTTTTTGGATTCCATCCCAAAAGAGAAATGAAGTTAACTAGGGCTTCTGGAAGATAGCCACTTTCGATAAAGTCATAAACTCCGATATCCCCTTGTCTTTTTGAAAGCTTTTTCTTGTTTTCGCCAAGAACATTTGGAACGTGGACAAAAGCCGGAGGACTCCAAGAAAAAAATTCGTACAATAAAACATGTTTAGGAGTGCTCGGAAGCCACTCCTCCCCGCGAACAATATGTGAAATTTTCATGTGGTGATCATCAACTACAACTGCAAGGTGATATGTCGGAAAACCGTCAGACTTGATGATTACTTGGTCGTCAATCGTCGAACTTTTAACTGAAATTTCTCCATATACCTGATCTTCAAATTTAATTATTTTGTCTGTTGGGACATTCATTCTGAGAACGTATTTTTCTCCTGCGTCAACTTTTTGTTTAACCTCCTGCTTTGAAAGTGATAAACATTTCTTGTCATACATTGGAGGTTGACCATTTTTTTGTTGATTCTTGCGAAGCTCTTGGAGTCTTTCTGTTGAGCAAAAACAATGATAGGCGTGGCCAGAATCAAGAAGTTTCTTTGCATGATTTTGATACAAATCTAATCTTTTGGATTGAAAATATGGTCCAAGTTCACCTTTTTCTTTGACACTTCCATCTTTGTCAATATAAACTCCTTCGTCGGGATTTATTCCTGCCCAACTTAAGGCACCAATTATTTTTTCCAAAGATCCTTCAACCAATCTTTTTTGATCAGTATTTTCAACTCGCAAAACAAAATCACCGTTTTTACTTTTTGCCAAAAGATAGGCATAAAGTGCTGTTCTAAGATTGCCAATATGCACAAAGCCTGTTGGAGATGGCGCAAATCTTGTTCTAGTTCTCTTGTTCTTCATCTGGAAGAGTGGTTTATTGAATTATGTTATTTTGTTTTAACAGATCAATGGCTAGCAGTGTTACTCTTTTTTTACCTTTTTGATAGATAGAATCAGCAAGCTCAATTGCTTCTTTGTGAGAAAGAAGTTTGAAAGTATCAAAGTCAGATTCTTCAATTGCTAGTTTGTCAGCAGCAGTTTGAATGCTAATAAAGTAATACCATTTCCCTCTCATTTCTATTTCTTGACCATCATCCATTTTTAATTCGCGACTGCCACGGTGCTCAGGTGGAAATTTTACAGAATTGCTACCCATGAGTGTGTAGCTTTTTATAGCAAAGCTGAAAAAATTCTTTCCAAGTTCTTCAGTCATTTCTCTTTCCACTGCCTGTTCGATTGTTTCTTTGTTTTCGATGCCACCTTGCGGAAGTTGCCAAAGGTCATATTTCTCTTCATGAAACATGAAGATTTTCTTTGCGTGGACAAAACAACCAACAACTTGAGGACGAAAACCGTCAACTCTTGTGCTGTCAATTTGAGTTAGTGATGGTGCGATCATTATTCTTTTATAATTATGATGTTAATGCTTTCCAAAGAAAGACTACTGTTGCGTTCCAAGTCCTGCATGCTCTGTTCGGTTGAATAATCAATCTCCACAACCATTCTATGCCAGTCTTGCTGATGAATTTTGGTGCCCTCTTTTTTTTGTTGGTCCAATAATCAAATGTTCCGCCAATACCAATTGCTATTTTCAGTTTCGGCAAATGATCTTTTATGTTCCAGATGTACTCTTCTTGATGAGGTGTGCCGAGTCCAACGAAAAGTATTTCAGATTTTGCTAATTTTTCAACGTCTTTTTTTATTTGGGTGTTGTTTGCGTCTCTTGAAATGATGACCAGGTTTGAACATTTTTTGAGAGCAATTTGTAGATCTTCTTTATTGCTAAATCCGCCTGCTCGAATTATAGCGCCGATTGACATTTTTTTTTCATTTGCTTTGATTAAAATGTGTTTTGCTAAATCCGCGCCTGCAATTCTTTGTCCAACCGAATTTCCTTTTAAAAGTGAAACTATTTTTATTCCAATGCTGTCGACAATTCTCAAATCTGTGTTGTTCAAGATTTCTTTGTATTGAGAATCCTTGTCAGCCTCAAGGAGAATTTCGTTGTTTAATGTTGAAATGAATAATTCGTTCTCTTGACCTTGCAGAGCGTTTTCAATTCGAGCAAAAACATCGTCTTTTGTTTCTTTCCCAATTGAAACTCCGAAGATCTTCATTTTTATTGGGTGTTATTGTTGACCAAATCTTTCATGAAAATTCCTATTGCTGTTGCTAGAGGAACTGCAATGATAATTCCAATCACTCCTGCGAGTTTGCTACCAACGAGTAGTGCCAAGATCACAACGACAGGATTGAGTCCGACTGCCTTTCTCATGATAAGTGGAGTAAAGACATGATTCTCAAGCTGTTGGATCAGAATATAGACCACAACGACTAAAATACCTGTCAATGGAGAGACTGTCAGTCCAACAAGTACTGCTGGAACAATCGCTATTGTTGGTCCGATATATGGAACTATCTCAAAAATTCCACCAATAACAGCTAACATCAAGGCAAACGGGACATCCAACAAGTGCAGAGCCAGATAGTCTAAACATGCAATCAAAATGATCAGAGTGAATTGACCAATCAGCCATCTGCCTATCTTAGCTTGAATTCTGGTAACTAAATTAATTGCGTATACTTGATGCTTTGTTGGAACTATAGTTTGCAAAAATCCTTTGATTCCATCTTTTTTGACTAACATATAGAAAGATAGAGATATCACGACAATAACTTTGAAGAATCCACCAAGGAATCCAAGGGTGTTTGAAAAGGCGCTAGTGATTGTATCTGCGATCTTACTAGTGCTGTTATCGATGATGGAATTAAGATTTTCTTCCAGTTTGTATGTTGATGCAATCTCTGTGATGTTTCTAATGAACTGATCGAGACCTTGGAGATAAATTGGGAGATTTTCACCAAGCTTCTTGAGGTCAACTAGAAGAATTGGAATAAGGAAATACAAAACAAGCCCGATAACAAAAAGGATAAATAAATATATTGTTACTGCGCTGATTGTTCTAGGGATTTTTTTCTTTTCGAGTTTGTCAACAATAGGCTGTGCTGCGCTGACAACCACAATAGCAAAGAATAACAAAAAAAGCGTTTCACGAATGAGAAACAAAAACCAAACAAACAAAACAACCAAAACAACACGCCAGATTGTTCCAGCTGAAATGTCCAGTGTTTTTCTTCTGAGATCTTTCATCATACAGTTTTTTATACTTTCAAAACTTTTCTCAATTTCCCATTATCTTTGTGTGGTCCGATGATAGCCAAATTTAGATGATTATTTTTGATTATTTTTTTTGCCACTTTCATGATGTCTGAAGCTGTGATTTTCTCAATTTTCTCAAAAATTTCCTCATGTGACTCAATCTTTTTTTGAAACAATTCCTGATCACCAAAAAATGAAGTAACTGAAGTGGTTGATTCAAGCGACATCAATGTTTTACCTTTCAGATATTCTTTGGCTTTCGAGAGTTCTTTTTTTGTTACAGGTTTTTGAGTAATTTTTTTTAACTCTTTCAAAATAAGACGAGTTGCTTTGTGAAGATTCTTGTGTTCAACTCCTGCTGCAACAAAGAGATATCCTGTATCTGTTGTCATGTCAGTTCCGGCATTGATATAGTATGTTAGACCATATCGTTCTCTGATGTTGATGAAGGTTCTACTGCTCATTCCTCCACCCAATAAAGTTCCAAGAAGAACTGTTGCATGACGATCGGGACTGAACATATTTGGTCCACGAAATCCCAAAAGCAAGTGAGTTTGATCTGTTTTCTTTTCATGTATTCTCAGGGCTGGAACAGATTGATTTTCGATAACTTTCTTCTTTGTTTTCTTTCTAGAGGAGTTTTTTCTTGCTTTAAAAAATGTTTCTATCAAATTTAAAGCCTTTTTTTCATCGAAATTTCCTGCTATTGAAATCACGGTAGATTTTGGAAGATACATTTTCTTCATATAACTGGCAAAGTCTTCCCTCTTAAGTTTTTTAATGTTTTTTTCAGTTCCAATAATATTCCATCCTGCTGGTTGATTGCCATAAAGAAGGCTCTCAAAAATATCCCACACAAAGCGCATTGGTGTGTCGCGAGACATTGCTGCTTCTTGCAAGATCACTCCTCTTTCCGTATCTATTTCTTTTTGATGCAAGAGTGGATTGAGATAGAGATCGCTCACCACCTCAAGTGCCATTTCAAAATGTTTTGTTGGGACTTTAACCCAATACCCTGTTTGTTCTTTGCCTGTGAATGCGTTGTATTCTCCACCAACACTATCAAAAGTTTCTGCAATGATCTTTGTTGTGGGGCGCTTTTTTGTTCCCTTAAACATCATGTGTTCCAAAAAATGAGAAACCCCATTATTTGAGCGGTTTTCATATTTTGATCCAGCCTCAACCAGAATTTCGATTGCAACGGTTTGTGTGTTTTTCATGGGAGTAAGCACAACGCGTAGTCCATTTTTCAGAATATGTTTGGAAAAATTCATATTATCTTTTTTTGTTATTTTTTTTAATTCTGGGAACTCTAATAAGACCGGAAAATGCAGTTACTTTTAATCCTTTCTTCTCAAGTTCATCAAGAAAAAGGTTCATTCCAATTGAGTCAGAGGAGATGTGGCCAGCAATGATCACATTGATGTGTGCTTTGTCGGCTGCTTTGCGATGCTGTTCACTTTGATGCATACCTACAACAGTTCCAACTCCACTATTTGAAAGAGCTTCATATAGATCTGGGGATCCTTCTGCTCCTCCTGTAATTTCTGAAGCGACAACTTTACCACAACGATTTTTTGGATTTCCAGTGAAGAGCTTTGGTCCAACTCCCTGTTTTTTTGCTTCTTGGTATTCTTCAATTTCATGAAGCATCTTCAAGACATCACCAACGTATTTTGGTTTGAGTTTCGCAATTTTGTCTGTCAGGAATTTTGCGACCATATTGTCGGCGGGAGTATGAATATTGATGAGATTGATGTTCAATAGTCTTGCTGCGTCAATTGTGATTTGGTGATTTCCCGGATTGATTCCTCGAGAAACTTCAGAGATTCTTTTGTGAAGCAATTTTTCTGCAATTGTAACAGGTACACCAATACTCTCCATATAATCAATTTGCATCTCCATTACATCATCTAGATTGGCTAGCGCAGACCCTATTGGGTGGTGGTTGATCACCAAGTCAAAATCGAGTTCTTTGGCCAAAAGCAGACCACCCATGGTGATGTCAATTCCTGCAAGAACTTTTTTTATTGTTTTCTTTCCATTATCAAAATGGATTCTTGAGTCCGAATAGGGGTTGATTAGTTTTTCTTTGTCGAAACAATCTTTTTCGATTCCTTTCAACTCTTTGAATTCTTCTTTCTTCTTTTTCAGATACTCATCAATCTCTTTTTTAGATCGAAAATCGTTTTCGATTCCCAGCTTGATGCCTAGATCAAAAATTTGCCTTACTGTCATTCTTTTTTGAGAATTATTATCTTCTTATGTTAGCAATGATTTTAGTCAAACACAACCTTTATTTTACTGTTTCCAACCATTCTTTGAGAGCTTCTTCATAGTGACGAAATTGAGGAAATTTTGTGTTGAGTAAAACAGTAGATCTTGCTCTTTTGGCTGGTCGAGGAAATTCATCTTGACTGACTGGAATTATCTTTATCTTCTTGTTGTTGACTAATTCAAAGAGTTTTCTTGCTCCTTCAAACCAAGTGACAGCCCCTTTGTTCACAAGATGATATATTCCATATTCATATTTTTTCTCAACTAAATCTTTAGTTGCGGCAACAAGATCTGGAACATAGGTGAAGCATGATCGTTCATCATCAACTATTTTTAACTCATCTCTGTCTTGTGACAAATCCAGCATTGTTGAGAAAAAACTTTTCTTTGCGTTTGGAGATGTACCTGATTTACCAAAAAGCTTCGAAATTCTAACCAAATAATACTTTCCGCCTATTTCTTGTACATTTTTTTCACCCAATGCTTTTGAGAAGCCATAATTTGAGATTGGGTTTGGTTTTTCATCTTCTGTATATTCCCCTTTTTTACCATCGAAAAGATAGTCGGTGACATATTGCACAAAAACAGCATCACAGTTTTTCGCGGCTTGAGCTAGCATCCCTGGCACTTCCCCGTTAAGTCTTTTTGCCATTTCAAATTCTTCCTTATTTTCCGCTCCATCAACATCATTAAATGCTATGGCGTTGATCATGATTTCCGGCTGTTCTTTTTCGATGAAACCAAAGACGTCTCTTTTTTTAGTTATATCCAGTTCTTCTTTGTCTAGTTTGAAAACCTGGTATTGATCATCAGCGGAAAATGTTTTTACAAGTTCACTGCCCAACATTCCCTTTGCTCCAAAAACAATAATTTTTTTCATGTGTTTATTTTCTAATTATAGTTCTTCTGAGTGCCTTAATTATCCAGTAAGCTGGTTTTGTCGAGTTTTTTTTGAAGAACTTTTCCATGGAATCATAGTAGTGCTTTTTTTGCAGTTGTTTGTCGGTGTAGCTTCCTCCACTGCTATGAAAAATTTTAAAATCAGGAAAAAGGATAACCTTTTTCCCTTTTTGTCTTGCTCTGTGGCACAAATCCATGTCTTCGAAATACATAAAATAGTTCTCGTCGAATCCTTCAAGCTCATCAAAGAGATCTTTTCTGATAAACATAGTTGTGCCCGCCACCCAATCACAACTAACTTTTTCCTTGCTGTTCCATATGTTCTTGCTACGACTGATCCCAAGATTGTTTCTGATCAGGTCATAGAGGGATGCTTCTTTACCTGCGCTCCATTCTTGTTTTTTGCCTTTTTGCTTGATAATTCCTCCTCCAACAATTCCCAGGTTAGCTTCATGTGAAAATTCGCTCAAAACATTGTGAATGTTGTCAGTAAGGATCTCTGTATCTGGATTAAGAATGAGTAAAGTTTGACCAGAGGCTTTTTTTGCACCCATGTTGATGGCACGACCAAATCCAACATTTTTTCCATGATCAATAATGTTCACTTTAGAAAAATCGAGTGAAAGACTATTTATGTCTATCTCCTTATCATTGTTGATGATAATTATTTCCCACGAATCAAGGTGAGACAATTGTTTGCAAGCAGAGTCAATGCAGCGCTTGAGCTTATCGGTGTCGTTAAAAGCTACCACTAGCACGGAAAGTTGTTTAGTCAGTTCTTTTTGGTCAGGCATTTTTGAAGTCTTTAAAAGCTCTGCGAACCGATTCTGTGAAGTTTCCTCTATTAAGTTTGCGGTTCAGAAAATTGTTTAGTTTTCTTAATTTTATATACAACCAGATCCATGGACGAAATTGCCAAGGACAGTTTCTGTCAAAAAAAATAAGTGCGGATAAAACTAACCAGTAAACCTTGTTTTCGTTAACATTTTCGCTTTGTTCAAGATGATAAATAATGCTCTTTGGACACACAGTCAATTTGAAACCAGCCGATTGAACCTTCTGACAAAAATCTGCGTCCTCCCAATACAGAAAATATTTTTCACAAAGCAATCCAACTTTATCTAATACCTTTCTTGGTATGAGCATTGCACATCCTGATATGAAGTCTGAATTGTAAGGCTTTTGTGAGATTGTCTTTGTCTCATGAGCAGTCTTCATCCTTAGCCAGTCAATCTTTCCTCTGGAAAACCAGACTTTCTTCATGTCTGGACCGTAAATTAACGGGCAAACAATTCCTGTCCTGGGTTCTTTCTGGACCGTTTCGACAAGTTTTGTCAGAAAATCTGTCTCGACAATGGTGTCGTTATTCAGAAGGAGAATGAAATCGGCATCATTACTGAGCGCATGTCTGATCCCAACATTATTGCCTGCTGAAAAACCAAGATTGGTTTTGTTTTTTAAGAAAGTTATTTGTGGGAACAGCCTCTTTGCTTTTTGTAGTGAGCCATCCTGCGAGTCATTGTCCACTAATACTATTTGAAAGTTTGAATAATCAATTTTATCAAGGCTTTTCAAACATTTTTCAAGAACGTCTTTTCCGTTGAAATTGACGATCACAATCGAGACTTTTGGAGTGTTTTTCGTTGCTGGTTGTCTCATAGTTTACTTCGAAGATATTCGTAATATTCTAAATTGTTACTGTTTTTATTAGAATATTTTTTCAATACTTTTTCTTGCGCTTTCTTTCCAATTTGCTGTCTCAGTTTTCTGTTTTCTATCAAGTTGCTTATTTTTTCAATCCACTCATCTGTTGTTGCAGCCAAAAATCCATCAACTCCATCATCAATTGCTTCAGAGAATGTTCGATTGTTCACTGCTATGGTTGGGATTGCTAATGCTCCAGCTTCAGTGAACTTGATAGCTGACTTGGATTGGCAAAAAGGATTTTCTTGCTCAAGTGGTGCCAAATTGATGTCCATTTCTGAAAGTTTTGTGAAGAATTCTTTGCGTGGTGAGAATGGAATGAGTTCAACTTGATCTTTAAGCTCGGTGAGCTCACTTGGAATGTCCAATGGTCCCATGAAAATATATCGAACATTTTTGTGCTTTTTTGCGACTAGCAAAAGGGCGTCTTTAATAGTTGCAAAATCCTTGTTGTGAGAAATTGTTCCACTGGCATAAACTATTCTTACCACACCATCATCACTTTTTCGCTTATTTGAAAGTTCTTGCGTAAACTTTAGTTCGGCGTTGGAAAATTTATTTGGAACAACAAACACGTTTTTCCCTTCCTTTTTCAGAAGTTGTGCCAAAAAAGATGTGATTGTTGTGCATGTTTTCACATATGGATCTCTCACTATCTCTGTTCCAATTCCCTTTTTGTATGGTTCTTGTTCGGAGGGACTCATTTCTTGAAAATAATCCATGAAAGGAGAGAATTTTGGATCATAAACTAGATCGTCAGTGTCAAATATAATTTCTTTCTTATTCTTTTTTATTTCCCGAATCATCTTTTCAACCTTGTCATTGAAAATGGTTCTGTGAAAAATAAAAATTTTATATTTTTTTGCAAGTCCAACAAGAAAAGGATTGTCAGAGATCGTGACAGAAGCCTTAAATCCATGTTCACGCAACTCTTCAGCAACATTGTGAGTGCGATAGAGAGCACTGTCACCCACTCCTCCAGTGATGAAAAGTACTTCTCCGTCTTGGACACAAAGTAACTTTGCAAAAACAAAAAGTCGAGCAGTAATAATTTTGAGACCTCTCCAAAAACCGCTTCTTATCCAAAGTGTTTTTGTTTTGCTGAGTTTGATTATGAGTGAGTCCATTGTTTGTATTTTTTATAAAACTTTTTCCTGGGATTTCCCTTGAAAATCCATTTAGCTCTGTATTTGATCGAGTCAATTACGTGTCTGCGAACAAATTTATTCTCAAAAAATTGTCCAATGCCTCCAGCGCTTAATCTTTTTCCATCAGCGTAGACTTTGGTGTCCGGATAATATACGACCTGATGTCCCATTTCCCAGGCGCGTGCGCTCATTTCAATGTCAGCCATGAACAAGAAATATCGTTCGTTAAAACCACCAACATCATCCCAAAACTTTCGACAGATCATCACGCAAGAAGACTGTAGCCAGTCAACATCTTGAGTTTTGTCATAGTCAAGGTGTTGCATTTCGTCATATGCTACTTTCTTTTTGAGAAAAGGAAGGTTTCTCAAAAAAGTTCTTCTAGCAACTTGAACATAGAATTTTGGAAAAGCTCTAACGCTCATTGCCACTTCCCCGGTGTCATTGATTTGTTTTGGTCCGACAATTGCAACGTTTTCGTTTTTTTCCATAAAATCAACCATTTTCTGGATTGTATCTTTTTCCTTCAACAAAATATCCGGATTGACTATCAAGATATAATCTCCCTTCTCTTTTCCTTTTATTTTGTTGTGACTTTGGGCGTAACCCAAGTTTTTTTCGCTGATAACAAGTTCAAGATTTATTTGATTACCAATCTCTTTTAGGAGAATTGCATGTTGTTTTTCATCGCAGGACACGTCAATAACAAAAATATTGAACTTGAAAGATGTCTTTTGGAGACAAAGATTTCTAACATTTTCAACCACTCTTGATGCTTTGTAGTAATTGGATATTACAATGGTGAGTTTGTGACTTTTGTTTGTCATAAAAATTCTTACTGCTTTGAATCGTAGCATAAACAAGGCAAAAAATCCAACAGTTTCTTCGTGAGAATTGGTTGGATTTGTCGCCTTGTTTGTGTCAGATCGGCTCTATAAAGAATTGCTTTCAAGGACATTTTTAGCTTTGTTTTTTAGTTCTTTGTTGAATTGATCAATTGCTTTATTCACAATGGGATGAAAATTTTCAGTTATGTTTTTTTCCTTCACTATTCTTCCTGCTTCCAAAAGTGAATCAAAGGTTCCAGCATCAAGCCATTCACCTTCGAATGTGGCAACTTTGAGTTCATTCTTTTCCAAATACCAATTATGAAGTGATGTGATCTCTATTTCATCTCGTTTGCTTGGTTTGGCTTTCTTTGCTGCTTCAATCACTCGACTGTCATAGATATAGATTCCAGGAATGGCATAGTCACTAATCCATTTTTCTGGTTTTTCTTCTATTTCTATGGCTTTCATGCTTTTGTCAAATTTCACAACTCCATAGCGTTCTGGATCTGGAACTTTTCTAGCAAAAATTAGTCCACCTGATTTGAAGTTTTTGATATGAGGTGTCAGATCTTCCTCAAAGATGTTGTCACCCAGAATCATGGTGACATCATCATCATCAATAAAATTTTCACCAACAATGAAAGCATCTGCCAATCCCCGTGGTGTTTTCTGCACACAAAACTCAACATGGACACCGTGTTTTTCAAACATGGAGCCGAGCAGATTGAGATATTGTCCAGAATGTTCTGGTGCAACAATAACTAAAATCTCTTTAATGTCGGCCTTTATCAAAACGTTCAGAGGATAAAATATCATCTGTCTGTCATATACAGGTAATAATTGTTTCGATGTGGTTGCGGTCAAGGGAAAGAGTCTAGTTGCTGTTCCTCCTGCCAAAACGATACCTTTCATTTGTTTGATCTATTGTTTATGACTTGAGAAGATTTTATTTTTTCAATTTTTCCCACCAAGATCGATTTTCTTTGTACCACTCAACGGTCTGTTTGAGTCCATCCGTGAAGTCAATTTGCGGTCTCCAGTCAAGTTCCTTCTCTGCCTTTGAAAAGTCTATTGCATAACGGAAATCATGACCTTTTCTGTCCTCTACATATTTTATCTTCTCTTCACTTTCGCTCATGAGACTCAAGAGCTCTTTTGTGATCTCCATATTATGTTTTTCTGAGGCGCCGCCGAGGCAATAGGTCTCTCCTAATTGACCCTTTTTGATTACACTTTCCACACCTCTGTTGTGATCATCAACATGTATCCAATCTCGAACATTATTACCTTTTCCATAAACTGGAACTTTTTGTCCTTGAATGAGATTTGTGATGAATAGCGGGATCAGTTTTTCTGGAAACTGGAAGGGCCCGTAGTTGTTTGAACAATTAGAAATAGTAATTGGTAATTTGTGCGTATGAAAATATGATCTCACGAGATGATCTGAAGCGGCTTTTGATGCGCTGTAGGGGCTGTGTGGATCATATGGTGTATTTTCATTGAATGGTTTGTCGGAAGTGTTAAGTGAGCCAAAAACTTCATCTGTTGAGATGTGATGAAACCGTATGTTGCCTGATTTTTTTGCCGCTTCAAGGAGATTGTGTGTTCCCAGGACATTAGTTTGAAGAAATATTGTAGAATTCTCAATAGATCTATCAACGTGGCTTTCCGCGGCGAAATGGACCACCAAATCGAAATTATCATTCTTAAACAAATTGTTGACAATCTCTTTGTCTGAAATATCCCCTTTCACGAAATGATAGTTTTTGTTGTCTTGAATGCTTTTAAGATTGTCTAGGTTCCCAGCATATGTCAGTGCATCCAAATTGACAATTTGATCTTCTGGATTTTTTTCAAGCCAATAGTGAATGAAATTTGAGCCAATAAATCCAGCTCCTCCGGTGACAAGAATTTTCATATGTTGTTACGTAACAAGAAACGTTAGTTAATGCTATGATATAGTCTAAAAAGGTGTATCAAAATCACTAAATGTTGGTAGAATTTTGTCCTTTTCTGAAAGAATTGGATTTTCCGTTGGCCAGTCGATGTTTAAAACAGAGTCATTCCAGATGATTCCGCTGTCACTTTCTGGAGCATAGAAGCCATCAACTTTATATACGAATTCTGTATTCTTTTCAAGTGTGCACATGCTGTGAGCAAATCCTCTGGGAACAAAAAGCATTTTTTTGTTTTCTGCGCTCAACTCAAAGCTTTCCCACTTTCCAAATGTTGGAGAGTTTTTTCTGATATCGACAATAACATCCGATACTGATCCGCGTGTGACTTGAACCAATTTTGCTTGGGCATGAGGTGGTTTTTGAAAATGAAGTCCTCTCAAAACTCCTTTTTCGACAGACAAGGAGTGGTTATCTTGAACAAAATCTGCATTAATTCCGTTTTGTGCGAAAAGCTTTTTCGAATATGTTTCCATAAAGAAACCCCGTCTGTCCTCAAATACTTTTGGTTCAATGAGGACTGCATCTTGAAGTGTTGTTTTTTTGAATGTCATTACTTGATGCTAAATTTGTTGTGTTCTAAGAGTAGCACTTTACTTATAATTTTAAAACATAAATCAAGTACGTTTAGCAATGTCTGCTCAAAAAAGATCTTTCCAATAAACTCGAGGTTTTCTTCCTGGTTTTTGTTTCTTGGTGGTTGTGTCTGTTGTGCCTGTGTTGGTGTTTTCTTGAGGATCTTTTTTATTTTCCAATTGAACGGTTTGAAAATCTTTTATTCTCCAGAGCACTATTCTGCCAAAATGTTCCGGGTTGTCTTCTAGAGAAATCTTATAATTTTGCTCAAATTTTTCATCAATAATATATTGTGCATCCTTGGAGTCTTTCTCGATTACAAAAAACATACAATTATTGGGATGCTTGGATAATGTTTTGCTCACTCTTTTGATTGGGTAGTTGGGATAGCAATGACGGTGGATATACTTGTACGCACTTGCGAACGGTGACTCTGCGTTAAAACAGACAATCTTATTTTCTTGTTCAGCTCTAGTTTTCATGTGGCTTATTGTTTTTGTCATGTTGCTAAGTGTAATTAAATCTTTTTGTTGCAATGTTGTACTTGTCCAAGTTCTTTTCAGGAAATACGCTTGTTTTTGAATTGCTAAACTTTTATACCAATTAATTATCGCAGTAGTATTTGCGATCACTAAAAGAAGAGTAAGAACGAATACGAGAGATCTTCCTGTGGCTTTGTTTTTCATTTCCCACAAAACCGAGAAGAAGAATGCAAGAAAAATGAAAGGAAGATGAAAAGATGGAAACCAGAATCTTGTTCTGTTTATATCAAATGCAAGCTTGAGATGAATAAACAAAAAAACCAAAAACCAACAAAGAACGAGTCCAATAAAAGGATGCCAAAACAGCTTACCTTTTTTTGTGGATAGTTTGTTTCTGCGATATGCGATACTTCCAATGCCTATTAAAAAAATTACATCTCCAAGAAAATAAGCTTTGCTAAACTCATCGTCAACAAATGAAGTGAGGGTGAAGGTATAGTATTTTCCGTACATCTCTCCAGTTTTGATCAATGAGCGGTTCAGTGGTCTTTCTTTTGCGCGATTTGTGAGGGCGTATTGAAAGTTTTTTAAATTGTTTCCATTGTTTTTGATATCACTTAAAAAAACCGGAGAATACATGATAAGTAAAATTGCAATAGCACTCACCCAGAACTTCCAGCAAATTTTTTTTGGTGGGTAAAAAATCCAAAATAAAATGGCAACAAATGGATAACCAAGCAAAGCCAAAAAGTGAAGTTGACTGACAATTCCATAAGAAAATGCTGACAAAATCAGCCACCACCCAGCTTTGTTTGTTGACGTGGAAGATTTGTATATACCGAGCAAGAATGAAAGTCCCCAAAAAGGAATAGAATTTGGATTCCAAGAAAAGCGTGAATACTGGGCCAGCACATAAGAAGAAGCATATATTGAAGATACAAGCAAACTAACTCCTTTATGAAAAAATTGGCGAAGAAGTAAATAAAAAAGAGGAATAGAAAGAAGAAGAAATGCTAAGTTGCTATATGCAAATGTGGGTGGATGAAGATTGCCTGTAATTTTGGTTGTCAGAAACTGAATATAAAGATAAGCTGGTCCAAGAAAAAGATCAGTTCCTCCGGCTCTTGGTCCCAGAAGAGGAAGTTCGCTTGGTCCGTTTTCAAATGCCGCACTTATTGCATTAGCATCTCGTGCTTGGTCAGATTTAAAATAGAGCCAATCGTGGAGATTATACGAACGAACTAAAAAAGCAAGAATAATAAGTAATCCCAAAGCCCATATATCCCATCTTTTTTTAAAATGAAGGTTTGTTTTTATTTTTTTGAATGTCATTTTGTTGATAATACTGATTTTTATATAACAAGAATAACATTTTGTGAAGATATTTTGAAGTTCTTTGTCAGCAAAAAAGAAGTTTTTTGGGCTTCTTTCTTTTCTTGAATTGTGTGATCATTCCAGTTCCCAGTCCATATTCAGTTGGATCTCGTGTTTTTCGGCCTCTTTATTTTTGCGAGTGATCAGGATCATTCCTTTTGGGTTCTTGGTTCCTGATTGTTTTTGAATCAAAAGTCCATAGTCATCTTCTGTGAAATTTTCTGGCAGGTCATATATGAACTCAACAGTTTTGCTTTTTCCGAGTGGAACTCGAATCAAGCTTCCAAAGTATTTTTTTCCATTTTCTTTTCCAAACTTCACATCTGAAAGTTCTCTGGAATCAACAAGCCAACTGTTCTCGGAAACAAAAACGCGCAGATATGTTTGATAGTCAGTTATTTGCCAATCGCGAACGCTTCCCTTGTGCGAATATGTGATTGCAAGTTTTGCGCGAGGACGTTCTCTGTTGAAATCAACATAGTATTTAAATGATCGTCTCATGACTTGATCTGATTTGTATGCTGCCAAATTTGCATCCACTATCATCAGATAGTCTTTTTCTGTATTTTTCACTTCTCCGCTCCAGTTCAAATATGAGATTTGGTCTTGAAGTTCTTGGTTCTCGAAAAAGATCATCACATCTTTTTCATTGAGATGTTGCTCAATTTTTTCCACCAACTTTTTCTTCTTCGAAATGCTCATTTCCTGTGCTTTCTTGAGAATCTCTCTTGCCATGTCTTTTATAATGTATTTTCTTTTGTCAATGTCTATATCTTGTTCCAAATATCCTTGCTCAACCTGAAATTGAAGTTTTGAAATAGCATTTTCACTGTTGTATTCTCCTTCATATCTTTCAATAGTTATTGGACCAGTTACTTCAAGGAAAGATGAAAGAATTTCAGTTGACACGGCAATTACACCATCCAGCTCTTCTTGACCGCCTTGAAGATGATAGAAAAAGTCAGCCTTCTTGGCGTTTGTTGGAAAGTCAGCGGACCAATTACTGTCACGCAACTCCCAGTCTTTGATTGTAAGAGTTTTTGACATTGGAAAGGGTGGTTCAATTCCAGTTTCGACTACATTGTCAAAGACTGTAGTGTCATGGGTATCAACAAAAGTCACAGAATTGTTTTTCACCTTGAGGATTCCGAATGTTCCAATGAATCCTCCTCCAGGACGAAGCTCATGATTATTTTGGAAAAGAATCAAAAAAGTTTTCTCTTCCTCGCCAGCTATAAGTGGGATTATTTCAAAAATAACACTCAATTCTTCTTTTTGTTGGTTTGTTACTGGAAGAACTTTGACAACTGGCTTGATGAAGCCAATCATTCCAATCAATCCATGATGTTTGTATTGCCAGAAAGCAGTCCAGCCAATCAAAAACAGGATTGAAATTCCCCAAAAGGCTACCCAGAATTTCCAGGATTGTTGTCTCTTTTTCTTTGTCATGGTGATTTGTTCTTCTATCCTTGCCATTGTGTAAATGTTATGTTTATTCTTTTGCTTACCGCAAGAAATTATTCATGTTTTTAACTGATTATTTTCGCACATTGTTACTGAAAACGCAACCTTGTTTCTGTGAGTCCAAACACCACTGTTTTCTTTTGCAGATTGAAACCAACTGCATATAGTAGCCAAAAAACAATTGCTGCTGGACCAAAGAAAAGCGAGTTTGAGGTCATTGCTAAAAAAACAAATTCAACAAAAATTGCAATGATGACGATGAGCCACATGCGGTTGCTGTCATCGGATGTCAAATATGAACTGCGCAACTGCCTGAAATATTGAATTAAAATGCCAAACAAAACTGCCAAACCAATCATCCCGAATGTGTTCCAGATCAACAAAAAAGAGTTGTAGATTTGCTTTCCACTGTTGGTTGTGTTTGTTTTTTCTATTCTCCATCCATTTCCCCAAAACCAATTTGATTTAATTTGTCCGAAATCAGAGAGCCATTGAGAAATGTTGTGTTCTGATTGGGCGGTGATTGAAGAAAAAAATGAAGGCACAACAAGTGTGAGTGAAACGAGAATTACAATGGAAATGGAAATGAGTGTTTTTTCTCGGAGCAATACTGCGATTACAAAAGTGCCAACCGAAAGAATGACAAGTGAAACATAGGAAAAAGTTAAAACGAGGGCAACTATTTGAATTGTCAAAGCTCCAACTAAGAAAACTTTTGGGGTGAAAAATGATCGGGTCTTTTCAAAAAATGTTGTTTTGTTGGAGCTTTCAAGGATGCTGATCCAATATTTTTTTTGTTGTTTGGTGTGAATGGAATCAAAGAGTTGAAAAGATGGCACTTTTAGTTCCTGGGCTTTTTTCTTTGAATATTTTTTCAAAGAAAGCAAAAGTCCTATATTTAGGGGTATGGAAATCAGCAAAAATGGCGCAAGTGCATTTTCTCCCACCTTAAGAAGATATCCATTTCCCAAAAAACCATTGATTTGGTGCTGAATCAAATTGTCGGAAAAAAGCTGAAAAGTCCCTGCGGTGATTCCCATTCCAGTTGGGCTTTGCCATCCGAGGATTAGTGATGTGATTCCAAAAAGAGAATGGGCAACACCAATTGAAACAAGAAGGACAAAAAATCTTTCAATTCTTTTTTTTGTTTGAAAAAAATGTTGGAAACTTATCATGGTGGTCAAAACCAAAATAAAAAGTGCAGTGAAAATAAAAATTTCAGGATTGATGCTGAGATCGAAAAAATATCCGAAAACTGAAATGCTGACGCCAATCAAGATCAACAAGAAAAACAAAAAATAGAGTTTCGTTGCTTTCATTTTCACATTTCCAGTCACAATGTGAACAAGACCAACAAGCGCAAGGATTGTCAAGAGTACTTCATAGATCGAGGTCGAGCCATTTCCAATTTTCGTTGCTGGAATAAGGGCAAGCAAAGCGAACAAAAAAAGCCATCCGCGAGAAAAACTGTTTTGAAAGATTGCAATGGCGATGATCAGAGTCAGGGAAAGAAGTGCTGCGTTGAAATTGAGTGTGGTCACCAAAATCAAAACAAAAGCAGCCACGCCAATAATTATTGAAATGAGGGATTCTTCGAACATTTCTTTTGTGAAATGTAAAAACTTCAAGCTGTTTGTTGAGATTTAGTTATTCCGAAGATAATAGCACAAAAAATAGACTTTGTCCAGGATTTATGTTGATCAAGACTTGCTTTGATTGAGTTATAGGATTAGTATTTTTATATTGAAAAAAATTAACAAAAAACACATTAAGATGAAAAACGAAAAAAAGACAATTGCAATTGTTGGTCTTGGTTATGTTGGATTGCCGTTGGCACTTCGTTGCGTTGAGCGCGGATATGAAGTTTTTGGAATTGATTTGGATAAGAAAAAAAATGAGCAAATAATAAAAGGAAAAAGTCCGCTCAAGGAAGATTTCATTGAGCAAAGAAAGGATCTTTTGAAAAAAATAAAAGTTTCTGTAAGCGGATCACCAATTAAACGCGCTGACATTGCAATTATTTGTGTTCCTACTCCTGTTGATGAAACTTTTTTCCCAGACTTAACTCCAGTCAAGTCTGCCACAGGGATGATCATTAAAAATCACAAAAAAGGACAGTTAGTGATCGTTGAGTCAACGATCAACCCTGGAGTTTGTGAGGAAGTTGTGGAGCCACTCTTTGCTGAAGCTGGATTGAATCATGGACGAGATTTTCATTTGGCTCATTGTCCAGAAAGAATCGATCCAGGAAATAAAAAGTGGGACGTGACAAATATTCCAAGAGTTGTTGGTTCCATGTCAAGTATAGGATTGAAAATTGCAAAGGAGTTCTATGAAACGATTATTGATGGAGAGATCAAATCTATGAAATCAATTCGTGAGGCGGAGGCTGTAAAGGTTGTTGAAAATTCTTTTCGAGACATAAATATTGCGTTTGTGAATGAGTTGGCACAAAGTTTTGATCAAATGGATATCGATGTGAAGAATGTGATTGATGGTGCGGCAACAAAACCCTTTGCTTTCATGCCACACTATCCTTCCCGGGGCGTTGGTGGTCATTGCATTCCAGTGGATCCATATTATCTTATTGAACGTGCGAAAAAAGCAGGTTTTGATCATAGATTTTTGCGTAGTGCGCGGGAGGTGAACAATCATATGCCTCGATACACTGTTGAGATTTTGCAAGATGTGCTTAATGATGCAAGATTGGCTGTGCGAGGAACTGCAATTGGAGTGATGGGTCTTTCGTATAAAGCAAACATTGATGATCTGCGTGAATCTCCCGCTGTCAAGATCATCGCTGAGCTTGAAAAGAAAAAAGCAAAAGTTCTGACTTTTGATCCGTACATCAAATCTATGTCGAACGTGAAAACTATTGTTGCTTTTCTGAAGAGATCAACAGCCTTGATCTTAGTCACCAATCATCAACAATTTTTGGACTTGGATCCAAAAGAATTTAAAAAAGCTGGTGTGAAAGTGATTGTTGATGGGATGAACTGCTTGGATGGTGCAAAAATAAAGCGTTTGGGAATAAAATATCATGGTATTGGAAGAAAATAACTGTCATTCGATATATTTTTTCATATCAAAAGAGATTCGCGATGTTTCTGCGAATCATTTTTCCTTTATAGCGTTCTGTTGACAAGAAGTTCAATGAGGATCTTGTCTACTCGCTTGAGAGTTTTCTTGGTCTCAGGGTTGATGTTATTGTAAATGACATTTGTCTAGTGTTTGCCGGTGGAATCAAGAACGTCTTGTTTTGTTTTTTCATTCAAGATCGTATGAGACTAAAATGCCTGGTAAGTTCTTTCAGCTTTTCTGTTGTTGCTTCGTTGTGGAAAAGTTTTTCTTCTTGTGCCTTTATTTTGAATTGAAGCGAAACAATCGTTTTTTCACAATATATTAATATATTCTCGCCTTGTTGATTTCATCTATGACCTCATCTTTTGTGAGAAGGTCTTGCAAAGAACATTTATGTTTTCTGGAAAAGCGAATGAAATTGACTGAAAATAGCGCAACCTGAATGTACCGAAGTACAGCACGTATTATGAGATTTGTCAAGATTGTAAAAAAGGCCAATTTGGGCTATTATAAAAGAGAATTTATAAGAAGTTAGTTGGGTATATTGAGCTGAAATTATATCTTTGGTTTGTTTTATTTTTAAGGGATTATTAACTATTCTCAATGAAATTGATTGTAAACATTCCGGCATATAATGAGGAAGAAAAAATTGAAGAAACAATAAAGCGTATCAAAAAAAGCTTTGAGGCGGATTTTTATGTTTCAGGCAAGGGATCGAAAATATCTGAAAAGCTGGTTCAGGTCGTGGACGATGGTTCCACCGATCGAACCACTGAAATAGCAAAAAAAGCAGGTGCAGATTTGTTGGTATCTTACAAACCAAATCGTCGACTTGCATATTCTTTTAAAAGAGCCGTTGAAAATTCTCTTGCGAATGCTACAGATTTAATGGTAAACATCGATGCTGATGGTCAATTTGATCCGAATGACATTCCAAAATTACTCTACCCTATTCTTTCAGGTAAGACAGACATGGTTGTTGCAAGCAGATTTGGAAAGCATGAGGCAAAGAACATGCCGTGGATTAAAAGTTTTTTAAATAGATTTGCAGCCAGAATGATTGGCTTTTTCTTGAATCATAAAATAGATGATCTCACATGTGGTTTTCGAGCGCATAACCAAGAAACTCTGTTGAGATTGAATTTGGCAAATGTTCATTTCACCTACACACAGGAGACAATTATTGACGCTATTGGAAAGAATCTCAAGATCAAATGGGTTCCAGTCAAAGTTTCTTATTTCAACGATCGCGAGTCTAGAATCGTCAAATCCGTTTGGCAGTTTGTGGGTAATTCAGCGAAGATTATTCTCAGTGCAATCAGAGACGTTAGACCTTTGAAATTTTTTGGATGGCCAGCGCTAGCTTTGCTTGCAATCGGTTTTGTTGTATTTTTGACTTTCTTGTTTAACTATCTGACAAATGATTTTCGGATCAGGCCATATTTGAACTATATTATTTTTGCATCAATTTCGATGTTGATAGGTGTTCAACTTCTCATTTTTGCTTTGATAGCAGATATGATAAAATCAAATAGACAGATGACTGAAGAAATGATGTATCGAACAAGGAAGGAGTTGGTCAATGCAGGTAAGAAAAAAACAGCAACTAATTAATATATAAAAAATAAAAATAAAATGAAAAAAAAGAAGAAAGAGGTTAAGGTGAGCATTGAAAAATTGCGTTTTTTGCTGGCAATTTTGATTGTTGTCACCGGTGGAGCATTGATGTTATTCCTTTTGGAATCAGACATCTCCAGATATGTTCATAGAATTGAAGACTATGTTTTATTCCCAATTTCGATCATTTTGCTTGTCACGGGAATTGGCATTGTGGCCAAGAACGCAAGCGCATTCAAATAGAATTTTGAAACAAGTTGAACTAACAGTAGTGAGGGGCTGTTTTTGTTTGTGTCAAAAACAATTTAAATTTAAGAAATATTCATGCGAATTCTTTTTATTTCACACTCATATCCCCCAACGCTTGGAGGTGTTGAGACTCAGAACTACAATCTCTCAAAGGGGCTTTCTAAAATTGCCAAAGTGAACACAATCGCAAACACCAAGGGCAAAAAATGGCTTGGTGTTTTTTTGTTTTTTGCAACATTCAAGGCTTTTACATCCATGAAGAAGTTTGATGCTTGTCTTTTGGGCAGTGGTGTTGTTGCTCCTGTGGGATGGTTTTTAAAAATTTTTCACAGAAAAAAGAAATTCTTTTGTATTGTTCACGGACTTGATGTGACTTATGCGAATCGTAAAGGAATTTTGCCATTTGTGTATAAAAACGTGAATATTCGAGGGTTGAAAAAAATGTCTCATTTGTTTATGGTGGGAAATGCAACCATTGAAGAAGCAGTAAAGATTGGAATCAATCGAGAAAAGTGTACATTTATACCAAATGGAGTCAACCCAGATGAGTTGATTGAGAAGCATTCTCGACAAGAACTATCACAACTTTGCGGAAAAAATGTAAAAGAAAAGATTGTTATTTTGCGCCATGGAAGGTTTGTTTCACACAAAGGGACAAGTTGGTTTATCAGCGAGGTGATGCCACTTCTTGGTGAAAATGTTTTTTTGATTGCTTCTGGAAATAGAGTTGGATCAAAAACGGCTGGAGACAAAGATGATTTTTTGCAATGCGAACAAGCTATTGTAGACAAACATCTTGAAAAAAGGGTCTGCCTTCTTCCTTGTTTGCCATGGAAGGACGTGTTGACGTTGTTTAACACTGTTGATATTGTTGTTTCGCCAAATGTGAAGATTCCAGGGACCATGGAGGGCTTTGGAATAAATGTAATCGAGGCTGGTGCCTGTGGAAGAGTTATTCTTGCATCAAATCTTGAAGGACTGGCAGATGCTGTGAAAGATGGGCAAAATGGATTTTTAGTTGAGTCAGAAAACGTTTCACAATGGGTGGAGAAAATAAATGCAGTTATTGTAGCGAAAGATGATCTGAAAAGGATGTTTTCAATTCGAATCTCAAATTATGTTCAGGAGAATTTTAGTTGGAATAGAATTTGTGTTAGATATTTGGATGAGATGAAAAAATACTAAAAACATAAGTTGCATTGATGATAATGTTTGCGTTGGCAAAATTTTATATCGCGCTTGCTTTAATTTTGATGTTCCCGGGATTCTTCTTGGCAAGAGCTGTTTTCGCAGGAAAATACAATGATTTGTCGGTTTTTGAAAAAGCAGTCATTGTTTTTTCGTTCAGTATTGTTGCTGTAGATTTTTTGATTATTTCAGCAAATTTCTTCTCAATACCACTTGTTCGAATTACTATTGTTTTGATGATAGTATTTTTTTGTGCTGTTTGTGCTTTTGTTTACAAAAGGAGGTGTTTGCATGGAAAACAAGCCAACGAATTGGATAAGACCAAGACAAATATCTCTTTCACGACATTAAAAAATGTTTCATATCGTCAAATGTTGTTGTTTTTGACGATTTTGTTTCTTATTTTGATCGTTCGAAGTGGCTATGTCGTTGGTGGAATTATGCCTCAAACTACGGATTTAGGTCATCATATGTATTGGGCTAAAGATATTGTTCAAACTGGAGCTTTGCCAAGCTATGGTATGCCGGATTTCATAATCGGGGAGCACATTATTTTTGCAACGATCGCAATAATTTCTGGACTTCCCTTTGTTAGCGCAATGCCTGTTCTAGTTTTATTCTTGATTAACATATTTTCCTTGTTTTCTATGTTGATTCTTGCCTATAGGATAGGGGAAAATTTTCTTTCGAGTGCAGACGCAAAAAAAGTTGCATTTCTGACTTTTTTAATATCGGGCCTCTTTTATGCCATTTCGTCACCTCAGACAAAGTTTGTATCAGGTGGTGTGATCGGGAATGTTGTTGGGAATTTATTCATTCCGTTGACATTGTATTTTTTTCTGATGACTATTAAAAATAGAGACAAAAACTTTGCGATGGGCTTTGTTTTATCTATCGCAGCATTGGTATATACTCACCATCTTTCCTTATTCATTTTTGTTTATGTTTTCATTGGTCTTCTTCTTTTCTCAGTCGTGTCCTTATTGTTGGTGAGCAGGTTAAACTTGCGAAAATTTTTCAATACACTTTATTTTTCCGTGAAGCCATTTTTTGGTGGACGAAATATACTTTTGCTGTTTGTTTTTGTCTTGTTTGTTCTTTTTGTCCATCCGCCTTCTTATCTCAATCCGTCTGCAATTGATACGGCTGTTGGTGTACCGGTTAAAGCCACAAGAACTGGTCTTGCTTTGGACTCAATTGTTAAAAACACTGGACCCTGGCGTTTCTTCTATTCAGTGATTGGAATCGTTATTGTTCTTGGTGTTTTTGCACTGAAAGTGTTTGTAGATGGATCCAGAAAGAAATTTCCATCAGAAACCTTGCTTTCAATTATGTTACCTATTTCTTGGATGACCATGATTTTGTTGATGAGTGCATACCCATCACTTCTTCGAGTTGACATTCCATCAAATAGGATTGTTAGTTACATTACTTTTCCAGCAACTATTTTAAGTGCAATAGGCATTGTTTATGTTTTATCTTTTGCTCAAAAAAACTACACAAAACAAATATTTACAGTTTTGTTTTTGGTTATTTTTGGAACTGGTTTTTTGTCCGGGTTTTCTGATGTTTCGGACTCTGCACGTGATTCGCAGTCGAACTTTCGAGAAGTTAAACAAACCTATTTTGCAACTGAGCATCTTACTGGACTTGTTGAAGATGAAGAGATGGTTTTGAAAGATCACATCTATCTTTCTGGTGATACATGGATCAAGCTTTTTTTTATGAATGGATATAAATTTCCTCTTTCAAGGTCGCATCTTAAGCGCTATAATGATCCGAATAGCAAAAGAGAAACTTGTACCAGAGACATGATCGCTATTCCAGACAGCGAGATTGGAATGGATTGTTTTGAGCGGACAAATGTCAGGTATATTATGCTTGAAAATGGTAGTGAAAATTATCAATTTGATGTGTCTGATAATTTTTCAAGAGTCTATGCATCAGACAGTGCAGTTATCTATATGAAGAACTAATAAAAGACAAATGAAAGAAAATTTTTTCTATATATTATTGACAGGCATGTTGGTTGTTTTTGTGGGTTTGCTATTTTGGTATGGTGAGCAGGTCATTGGAGGAGCTTCTGACCCCGGATATTCTGTGTTGTCGTTTAAATCAGCGTCTGATGAGATAAGTCTTGAGGAAAAGGATTTAGATGCGATGATATTTTTTATCCACAATATGGAGGAAAGGGGTCTTGAATATAAAGTAGTCATATTTGTTGATGATAGAGAAGTAGATTTCTTTGAGAGAAAGATTAATTTTGATAAGTTTTTTTTCAAACCAGCAGCTCCTCTGAAAAAACACATTGAAGGATTAGAAAAAAATGAATTTTTCGAGTTTAAGGTTGTTGTTTATTGGGGAGACAAAGAGGAGTTTATCACAAAAAAAATAAAAAAAAATGAGTAAAAGACGCAAAAAGATTCTGCTTTATACTCGGCCTTTGGTTCCTCCTTGGGATGAAGCATCGAAGAATATGGCATATGAGATTGCAAAAAACTCGAAAGGATTTTTTGAGTTTCATGTGCTTACGAGCAAGAAATATTCTGCAGAATTAATGGCGGCAGTAAAAAAAAGCAAAAATAAAAAAGTTGTTGCGGAGTCTGTTTATAAAAGCAATGAATTTGATTCGAGGGCAAAAAAAAGTCTTCTTTTTCGTTTATTCAGACTGAATTTGGTCGCTGACATTATTCATTTCTTATTTACACCAAGAGAGTTGACGTCTGCGTTGATAAGAGCTCGACTCAGCTTTTCAAAAACAAGATCAATTCAAACAATTGCAACAATTGATGATGGTCTTATTAAAGACCAAAGGAAGTTAAAAAAAATTCTGTTTGGAGATTTGATCGTTGCTCAATCACAGCACACAAAAAACAAGCTTAAAAAAGCTGGAATTGAAAACGTAAGAGTTGTTTATCCTGGAATCGACCTTGATAAGTTTTATCCAGGTCAAAAGGATAAAAAAATTATGAAAAAACTGGACATTTCTCCCAGTGATTTTGTGATTTTGTTTGCAGGAGAGTATACGAGACTTAATGCTGTTGATGACATTGTTGATGCACTGGAAATTTTGATTGATGAAGAAACTGTGGAAGAAAAAAATTATAAAGTTATCTTTGCTTTGCGAATTAAGTCAGATGAAGATTTGCAGAAAAAACATCGAACCATCGAATATTTGCAATTGAAGGGGCTTGGGGACAGGGTTGCTTTTCTTGATATGTGTCTTGACATGCCAGCGCTCTATCGTGCCAGTGATGTGAACATCTTTCCTGCTCAGAGAATGGTTGGAAAGTTTGACATCCCCTTCGTTATTATCGAAGCAATGGCATGTGGCAAGCCAGTGATTGTTTCAGGTATCCCAGTTCTTAAGGAGTTTGTGAAAAACGAACAAACTGGACTGGTTGTCAAAAAAGCTCAACCGGTACAGCTCGCTAGTGCAATAAAGAGAATTAAGATAGATGACAAATTAAGAGAGAAACTGTCCAATTCTGGTTTTGAATATGTAAAAGAAAATTTTGACGTTGATAAGAATGTCAAAATATATGACATATTGTATGAAAATTTGTGATAGGGGGGGGGTATAAATGAGGTATTTATTGAAAATGATTACAGGAAACGCTTTTAAAGGGTTTGAAATTGTGCTAGGATTATCCATGTTAAGCATTTTTATTTCAATTATTATTTTTAGTGACAATTGATAACAAGATAAGTAATTATTAGAATAAATGAACAAGATCAAAAAGATATCAGAACATTCTCAAGTGATTGAAAAACAAGGAAAACAACGTGTCCCTGTGAAATTACATGTTTCTGAAGAGCTGATGCCTGATGAGGACACAATTGATCAATTGGTCAATGTTGCATCTCAACCGCATGTTTTCAAGCACGTTGCTGCCCTGACTGATGTTCACCAAAAACCTGGCAGATTGAATCCTTCTGGTAGCGTTGTTGCAACAGAAAAATACTTTCTTCCACAATTATTGGACACTGCTCCCAATTGTGGAATGAGGTTGATCAAGACTTCTTTTGGTGAGGGAGATCTAGATGAAAAACAACTTGATAGTCTTTTCAAAGAGCTTGTTGAGGTTATTCCAACCAAAACATATTTGGGAACATTTTTTTCTCGAAGGACAATTCTTGAAGTCAGCAAACGAGGTGCAATAGGTGTTTTGGAGGCTTTGAAAGAGGATGTATCTGAGGCTGATAATATCATGCAAGGTGGAAGTATGTTCGGAGATGAAAAAATATCGGACAAAGATCTTTTTGATGCGATTCCAAGAATGTTCTTTCGTTTTGCGCAACTTCGACTTGGTATTTTGGGTGTAGCAGGAAACCACTTTCTCGATCTCATGAAGATCACCGACATAATGGAGGAGGATTTGGCAAAGAAATTTGGGTTGAAAAAAGGTCAATATGTTTTCATGATGCACACGGGATCAGGTCTTTTTGGGCAATATGCAAGCTATTTCTATACTCCAAAAAAGAAGGAGCATTTGAGTCAAAGGTTAGTCTTGGAAGCAGCAAGACTAACTTTCTTAAATGATAAGGTGGAATGGCACAAGCAACTTGAAATTGAAATTCCCCGCTATCGTGACAGTAAGAACGTTTTTCCGATTGATTCTGAATCGGAGTTAGGTAAAAATTATTATATCGCACACAGAGCTGCTGGAAATCATGGATTCGCTAACCGCAGTGTTTTGCAACATCACCTAAGAAAGGCATTGAAGAAAACGTTAAAAAAAGATCCTGGCCTTGATTTGCTCTATGACATGTCTCATGTTTTTGCAGCAAAAGAAAATCATTTTGGCAAAGACGTCATTGTTCACAGGAGTAATGCTACACGAGCCAATGGACCTTCAAGGATGAAGGGAACGCAATTTGAAAAAACGGGAGAACCAGTTTTCATGCCTTCTTCAATGAGCACTGAGGCATATTTTGGAGTTGCAACCGATAACAACGAATCAACATTCTTTTCTGCGGCGCATGGAACGGGAAAATCAAAAACCAAAACGTCAGAAGTGCCCAGCGACAAAGACGAGTTGATGAAGAAAATGAAGAAAAGAAATGTGAAGTTATACAATGCACAGTCGGCGGAAATAGTCAATCAAGATGCGGCACACTATAAGGATCCAGGGGTTGCAATTGAAGGCATGAAGGCAAATGGTGTCATGAGGCCGATCGCAAAAATGATGCCTGTTTCTGTATTAATGGCATAAATGCTCAAAAAAAAGGAAAAAATTCTGCTTTTTGGCAACAATTTGTGGTCATTAGGCGAGGGAATGCCTGGTCCTTTGTTCGCTGTCTTTTCGCAAAGATTGGGTGGAAACATTTTAGATATAGCATAGGCATGGGCAGTGTATTTGATGGTTACAGGTTTATCCGTGATTGTGATTGGAAAAGTTTCTGATGGAAATGGAAGAAAAGAAAAAGTTATGGTTTTAGGCTTTGCTCTAAATGCATTTTTCACATTCTGCTATATTTTTGTTTCAACTCCCCTGGAACTTTTGCTTGTTCAGGCTGGAATTGGTTATGCCACTGCCCTTGCAACTCCAACATGGCGAGCTTTGTATGATAAATACTCGGAAGATAAACTCGACGGTTATATTTGGGGATTAGCGTCTGGTGGTGCATATATTGTTGCTGGAATAGCTGCATTGATTGGTGGAATGATTGTGAGTCACTATTCTTTCACTGCCCTGCTTATCTCAATGGGTTCAATTCAAGTGGTGGCCACTTTATACCAGGCTAAAATACTAAGAAGAAAGAAGTTATGAAGCTTATAACAATTTCAGGATTGGATGGCTCTGGAAAGACTTCTCAAATAAATTTTCTCAAAGATCACTTGGAGGATCAAGGGAAAAAAATATATTATTTTCATGCAATCGAATTCTCTTTTGCAAATAAGCTTGTCAGTTTATTTAATAAAAAGAAATCGAAATATGATTCGCAGGCGGAAGCAAAAACTTCTGCGGGAAAGATTTCAGTTTTTTTACGAAAACTTTTTTTGATTATTGATGTGCTTCGTTTTGGTAGATTCTATAAAAAACTTGAAAAAGAAGGGTGTGAATATGTCCTGACTGATAGATTCTTTTTTGATCAGATGATAAACATTGTTTTTTTGGCTAATAGAAGTGAATTTGATGACAACAGATGGTGGCAAAAATTGGCTGAAAAAAATCTGAGAAGACCAGACTTTGCACTTTTTCTTGAAGTCACGCCTCATACGATTCTTTCTCGTCAAAGAGAGATAGAACAAGGTAATGAATATCTGGAAAAGAAATACAAACTGTATGACTATTTTGCTAAGACAAGAAATTTGCAACGTATTGATGGTGAACAAAGCAGGAATGAAGTTTTGGAAGACATAAAAAAAGCAGTAAACGTTATATAAAATGGGAGCTCTCGTTAAAGCATCAATTTGGCTGACTCTTTCTGAGTTGGTGTTTAATTTATCTGGATATATAACTCACGCTTTTTTGGGTCGTTCTTTAGGGCCGGCTGAATATGGGCGATATGGGATCGTGATCACCTTTTCAACGATGATAATAATTTTGATTGGCAAAGGTGTTCCTATCGCAATGAGCAAATATCTTTCAGAGGTTCCAGTGGAGCAACAAGAAAAAATAGCAGCTATCAAAAATATAAGCGCGAAAGTTCAGTTTGTAGTTATTGGTTTAGTTACCATTGTATATTTTTTTCTTGCTCCTGTTTTTGCACATATTCTCAGAGATGATTCTTTGACGTCGCTGTTCAGAATTTCTTCTTTGATTATCCCGGCTTTTGCTGGAGCGAGTTTCTATGTTTATTATTACACTGGAATTCAATTATTTGGGAAACAGGCTTTTTTAAAATTTTTCAGATCTATTGCAAAGGTTGGTATTATTGTTACTCTGGGTTTCTTGTTTAGTACTCCTGGTGCTGTTATAGGTCATGCAATTGCTCCCTTCTCTGTTTTCGTTGCAGCGTATCTGCTTGACCCATACAGAAAATTTAAGTCTGTCGCAAGAAATAATAACAATTCTCTGTCTTTGCAAAAGCTTTTAAATTTTGCATGGCCAATAACATTATTTATGATCTTTTATGAGATTATGATTACTGTAGATCTCTATTTGGTTAAGATCTTGTTGGGAGATGATAAATTAACTGGTGTTTATAATTCGGCAATTACTGTCGGTAGAATCCCCTTCTACGCTTTCTATTTTTTGACAATCATATTGTTGCCGAAAATTTCTCAAACGACATCTCGGGGATTGAAAGAAGAAACGAAAGAAATCCTTTCTTCGGCGATGAGATTTATGTTTATGTTTTTGATTCCTTGTATAGCTCTTCTTTCTGCTTTTTCACCATCGGCAATCATATTTTTTTATGGAGCAATGTATACTTCTGGAGCCGAAGCTCTCTCGATTCTTGCTCTAGGAGCAGGATTTCTGTCCGTCTTTTATGTTCTGGCTTTTGTTTTAAATGGGGCAGATAAAAATAAAGTTCCAATGTGGACCGCGTTCTTTGGTTGTTTATTCAATACAGCACTGGTTTATTTTTTGATTCCAATTTTGGGAATCAAAGGGGCGGCTATTGGAACGACTATAACTTCTTTGCTAGCGATGATTGTTGTTGTGTTGTATACAAGTAGAAAGATCGCAAATTTTCTCGCATTTATACCCATATTTAAATATATCATAGGAAGCGCTGGGGTTTATTTTCTGGCAAAAAACTTTTTTGTTCAAGGAAGATTCATTTTTATTCTATGGTCTTTAATTCTGTTAGCAATTTATTGCTTGTATTTGTTTTTTATCAGAGAAATAAAAGAAAAGGATATTAGTTTTCTACGCAATGCCTTGATCAAGAAAAGATTTACAACAAAATCAAAAAGTGATTTAATTTGATATGGGGTAATAAAACTGTTATGCAGAAGAAATGTTGTTTAAAGAATCTTTATTCGAACAAAAAGCGACTTGTTGTGATCGCTCTTTTTGTAATTGTGATTGGAGCAATTTGGGTCAGGACATTTCATTATCATGAATGGTTGTTTTTCAAATGGGATCAGGCTCGTGACTCGATTTTGTTGGCACCAGCTATTGAGCATGGACCTGAGCATCTTCCTTTGCTTGGTCCACGAGCGACAAAAGTTGGTAATGACTATCTTCGTCTGGGACCAGCCTACTATTATACGCAATATGTTTCAGGTGTGGTTTTTAGCTCAACAAAACCAGATGTTTTTGCATATCCAGATTTGTTTTTTTCAATTCTCACAATACCTCTTTTGTATTTTTTCCTTAGGTTGTATTTTTCCAGGACCAACGCACTTTTGGCCGTACTAATGTATACATTTTCATTTTTGATCATTCAGTACTCAAGATTTTCTTGGAATCCCAATTCAGTTCCTTTTTTCATAATCCTGTCTTTTTTTGGTCTTCTAAAATTCATTGAAAGCAAGAAAGTTAAGCAGAGGATCGGATGGATTGCTTTGTGGGCAGGGGCATTTTCAATTGCTTCGCAATATCATTTCTTTGCATTCTTTTCTCTGACTGCAATAACTGCTATTTTCGTATTTTTGCACTACCAGTTGTGGAAACCTAAAGACATAGGAAGTAAAATAAAGACTGTTTTCTCCAAGAGAGGAATTGCTGTTGCATTGACTGCTGTTTTTATTATAGGAGTTGCCTATACACCCGTGATAATTAGTGATGTTGTTACGGATGGAAGCAATGTGAAAAATTTCATTGGTGCTTTTAGCGAAAAACCCAAAAAAAATAAGACAACATGGCAGAAAATTGTAAGAAATTTTCGAGAACAACCAAAGCATTATTATCTTTTGATTACGTCTTTTCGACATCGAAAAGGAATGAAGGCTGATCCCGTCCCCGTTGGTTTTGGAACGGTATTTGTTGTTCTTGGACTTGCTCTTACTATTGCTCGAAGAAAAAAGGAGGAGTCAGCTCAGAAAAAGGCTTTCTTGCTTTTGGTATCTGTCTGGACAATTGTTTTTTTCTTGGTAACAATCCCGATGTCATATCAACTGAGACCTCGCTTTTTTGTTGTGATATTTCCTATTCCGTACATATTTTTTGGGCTTTGGTTTGTTTTGTTCAAAGAAAAATTTGGCGATCGAGCAAAGCCGGCAATTATTTCAATTGTTGCAATGATTTTGATTTTGAATGCTTATGGAACCTATGCTTGGTTTAGGGAAAATATGCTGTCACAGAACCATGCACTTGATACTGGCAGAACATATATTTTAAAAAAACAAGATGGAGTGACCCTGGGTCAATTGGAGAAAGTTACTGACTATATGTATGAAAACAGAAGGAGTGATGATTTCATATATTACTCAAAACCGGAGTACACTATTTCCTTCAAATATCTTCTTTGGCAGAAAAACGATCCTTTAATTTCATATGATTTTGCTAACAGCACTCAAGATCTGAGAGGTCACGATTATGTCTTTGCAATCAACAGTGTTAGTGGCGGATTTGATTCGGTGTCTAAAAAAATTAAGGATTATGCAACAGTTATTTCTCAAAAACAATTTGGACAACTTGTAGTTTTTGAAATGAAAATTGATCAGAACAAAATTCCAGCTCCGAAAGAAAAAAAGGCTGTTGCCGTTGAAGAGGAAGAAGGCAAAACAGAGCGTTTGTTTTGGCGGGACGTGTTTGGTCTCAGTTCAAAGGAAGTTGATTCGGAATTGGGTAAAAAAGAATAAATATTTTGAAAAATGAAACTATCTATTGTGCTGCCAACATTTAATGAGAGAGAAAATGTAGAGCCATTGCTCAATAGACTTTTTTATGTGATGGAAGAATTTAGTGGAGAATTTGAGATTCTTTTTATAGATGACAGCACAGATGATACACCTGAAATAATCAAGGGTCAGATTGAAAAATACTCAGAAATTAGAATGATTCATCGCGTTGGAGACGAATGCACCGGTTTGGCCACGGCATTTATACGTGGTTTTGAGGAGGCGCAAGGAGAGTACATTCTTTGCATGGATACTGACTTGCAGCATCCTCCTGAGAAGGCACCAGAGCTTCTCAGGAAGGCCATAGACGAAGAGGCTGATGTTGTTGTTGGTTCAAGATATATCAAGGGTGGGAGCGCAATTGGGCTTGGAAGCCTGAAAACTTTATATGGTATCTATCGTCGTGCTGTTTCTGTTGGATTGAAATATTTTATTCAGATTATTTTTATTCCAATAAGAAAAACAACAGATCCTGGCAGTGGTTTTTTTCTTTTCAGAAAAAGCATTCTGTCTGACGTGGAGCTTCAGCCAAAAGGTTTCAAAATTTTGATAGAGGTGCTTATGAGAGCAAAATATAGAAAAGTATCTGAAATTCCTATTGTTTTTGCAGTTAGGGAAAATGATGACAGTAAGGCGACTATTGGTCAAGGAATTGAATTTCTCAGACATGTATGGTTTATCTTTCGCACAGTACCTGAAGCTGGAAGATTTTTAAAATTTTGCATCGTTGGTTCCAGTGGTGTTGTGGTTAATCTTGGAATTTTAATTTTGCTGGTGGAGTTATTTTTGACAGCCGAAAGACCTGCCTATGTCATTGCGGTGGCAGTTTCAATTTTGACAAACTACTTTTTCAATTCATTTTTTACGTATGGAGATAAAAAATCCTCTTCTCGTGCCGAAAGCATGAGAAGGGTGCTGTATTATTATGCAATTTCGGTGGCAGTGATGCTCTTTAATTTTGCCATTTTCTCTCTCGGACTATCTTTTGGATTGCACTATATTGTATCAGCAATGATTGGAATCTTGATTGCTACGTTGTTAAATTTCATTCTCGCAACAAAGCTTGTGTGGAAGTTGCCAGTCAAAGCCTGATAGCAAAATTATCTCAAAGAGTGAGAGTTAAAATTTTTCATATTTTCTTACCCTGGCGCCGTTGCCGGTTTTTTTGTCGGTAAAAGATATAAACAGTGTGTTTTGATGTGTTGCTATCGAAGGATCGCCCTTGCCGTTTCCCTTGGATATTAATCCGTCCGGATTATTCTGGTCGAAAAGAGGCATCCACTCTTCTCCGTTCCATCTTTCAACTCTCATCAACCACATATCGCTTGCAACCACCTTCTTAGTCAATTTCCCTTTTCTCTCTCTGTCTTTTAGGCTTTGAGCGTTTTCCTTAAAATAAGAGTATGCAACATAGATGTTGTCTTTGTCGGTCAGTTTGTTTCCAACAGCAACACAGCTTTCTATGTTCCTGTTCGATGATACGATTCCATCTCCTATGTTTTCCCAGTTTGAACCATTCCATTTTGTTGCATAGGTATTTTTATTGTTTTTTCCGGTATAGATTAAGATCAATTCATTTTTCTGATTTATTGCCAAAGAGGGGCTGGATCCAGCAATTTTAGTAGCAGTGTCATCTCTGTGAAAATTGTCCGAAACGTCACTCCAACTTTCACCATCCCACTTTTTAACTCTGATGTGATTATTGTTATCAAGATCTTCAAAGGCTATAAAAATCGAAGTGTCTCTCTTTGAAGCAACGATATCTACCTCTGCTGCTCTTTTCTCGCTGACAACTCCCTCTGGGAATTGGGCATCGGCAACATTGCTCCAGCTTCTGCCATCCCATTTTTTTATTTTAATTTGGCATGTTTTCCTACATTCGGTATCATCTTGATCTCCACTTCCAAATGCCGCATAGAGATATTTTTTCGACCTGTCGAATGTGAGTACCGGCTCACGTCCTCTCAACTTGGAAATAAGGCCCAATGGAGATTGTGCATCCGAAAGATCACTCCAGTTTCCGCCATCCCATTTTTTAACTCTCGCCCTTGCTCCATTTGCAAGATCCTCAAAAGCAACATAAACAGCATTACCGTTGATTTCAAGATAGGGATCACAGCCCTTTTGTTTGCTGATTAGTCCTTTTTGATGCTTTTTGTCTGCAAGATCATGCCAATTCTTTCCGTCGTACATTTTTATGTGAGCGCTGTTATTATATTTTCCGTCCTGAAATGCAAGATAAACTTGTCCACTTTCAGAGACAGCAATATTTGTTTCTGTGCCCTTTAATTCGCTTATTTTTCCATTTTTATTATTCTGATCAATTAGATCATGCCATAAAATTTCACCTTTCAGTGGATTGATTGGAGCAAGTTCGGATATTTCAAGCGAATGGTGATCGCTAATTTTTCTGGTCAGTTCGAATTGTCCATTTTCCGCTTTTTTATAAGAAACAGTCATTTTTAGATCATCACCATTCAATAGTAATTCAAATTCAGCAAAATTTCCAAGAGAGTCAATATCTGTTAAACCTGCAACCGAAATATACGGAATGCCACCTTCCTTCCTTAGAGAATTCCTCGAACTGTTTCCGCTTATGACGGCAACAACGTTGTTATGCTTTTCGAAGAGCTCAGTTAACTTATCTGCGTTATGAAAATCTTTTCCCCAGCCACTTTTGGTTGGAATTGGGACTGGGCTATAATGTGAAAAAACCAGCACCGGCATCTCTGTTGTAAGTTCTTTTTTTAACCAATCCAACTCTTTTTTTCCCAGTCTTGCTCCGTCATATTCCTTATCGGATGCAATTTTATAGTTATTGTCCATGATTATCAACCTGACTCCGTTCGTGTCTTTGGATGTATAGCTATAGTTTATGCTCAGAGCCTTTCGTACTTCTTCCTTGGAAAGGTGTTTTAAATCTTGATTTCCGATGCAATACAGCTTTTTACTTTTTACTTTTTTAAAAATATTATTGATCTCTTTGAGTTGTTTTAGGGATTTGTCTTTTGTTACGTGAGAACCTTTGACATAGTCTCCTCCGCCAATCACAATGTCAGGCCTATTTTCTGCGTTGAAATATGAAACAATGTTTTCTAATTGTTCTTTCGCAGAAGAATTGAGATGACTTCCCGTTCTGGTTTGATTGCCATACTCCAAGTCAGTTATATAACCAATTCTCAAAGCTTCAGAATTGTGTTTTTTATCAATTAGGAGCTGTGTCACAACAAACATGACAACAACAAACATGGCAAGATAGGCCACTACCTTCTTTGCAAGGCTAACCTTACTGTTAATTGGATTTTTTACTGAAAACATCTTTCCAAGTTAATATTTTACTATCTTTCTCCTTCTTCTTTTCTTGAGAAAGTTTAAAACTTTTTTTATCATAGAGTAGTTCCCTTTTCGGCTCAACGTTCCGTACGGTAAGTGACTTGAATTCTCTTGATCCGGTCGTGACAAAGTTTTCTCGATAGTTTTCTGGTAGTTTCTTATTTTTTCGGGTGATAACAAAAAATTTGCAATCAAAAAGGTATTCATCGGAGCCAAAACTTTTAAATACTTTTTCGGGGTGATATATTTTTCCCAGATATTTAATGCTGGATTTGCTTTGATAGTTCGAAAAATAATAACAGATATTTTTGTCTGGTTCAGCTTCTGATGTCATGTAAGTAATGCTTTCATTGATATGTCCATGAGTGATACGTTCTCTAAATGGTCTCATTTTGACATTTCGGAAGGACATTTCTTGTTTTTCGCCACTGCTTAGCGTTTTATAGAAAAAGATAAGGGCATATAAATTTGAAATGACGCCAAGTAGCACTATGAAGGCAGTAATTATCATGCCTGCTCTTTTTGTTTTAATTCTACAGAATAATTCAAAGCAATATGCTAAAACTAAAAAAGGCAAGGGGGCGATGGATAAAAAATAACGAGGTCTTTCCAATCTATCGAAAATTTTATAATATAATGCAAAAAATACCAAGGTCCAAATGATAGTCAATGCCATAAAGGATCTTTTCTTGCGTGACAGTTTCTTTCGTCTTTTCTTGAAAAACAATGCCGAACCAAAAAATATAAACGAGAGAAGAAAGAATATCGTGCCTATTTTTTCGATATATGCTAATTCTTTGTCATTAAAAGAAGTGAGGGCCAGTGCATAGAACTCCCCTTCTCTTTCGATGACCTTTTGCAATTTAGCTAGAACTGGCTTTTCTTCTTTCTCAATTTGAAGATTTGCAACAAATCTTCTTATGTTATCTCCTTTGTTCGCAAAGTCACTTATAATGACTGGTGAATACACGAGGATGAAAATTATTGCACTGGCAAACCAATACTTGAGTTTTATGTTCTTAGGACGGAAAAATAACCAAAAAATAGCAGTCAATAGGGGAAAACCGAAAAATGCGATTAAGTGCAACTGCGTCACAACTGCCAAGGCAAAAAAACAGACTAAGAGCCATAGACCGGCTTTGAGTTTGTCTTTTTCAAAGCTAGCTCTCCACATTCCTAAGATAAATAGCAATTCCCAAAAAATGAGCTGGTTGGTGTTCCAGGCAAATCGCGAATATTGAATCAGGATAAATGAAAATGCAAACGTTGTCGTAATAGCCAGACTAATTTTTTTGTTAAAAAAGCAACGAGACAAAAGGAAAAAAATAAATATAGCCAATGTTGAAAAAAATAAATCCGGTACAGCAAAAACCCAAGGTTTTACACTTGAAAAAATAAGCGAAGAAAGGTATTGAAAATAATAGTAGATTGGGCCTAAGTGAAATTCATCGCCTTTATTTTCGTTGTCAAGTTTGACTGTGTCTCCCATTCGAGGGCCAAGCAGACGCAAATCGCCGGGTCCTTTTTCAAAGGCTGTCTGTGCGAAAGTGGCATCCCTGATTTGATCAGATCTGACAAGCAAGAAGTCTTCGAAATTGTACACTCTCAGGAAAAACGAAAACATGACAATCACAGCTAGTAGCCACCAATGCCAGTTAGATCTGAAATGAAATTCAAATGAGTTTTTTTGTTCCCTTTCCTCTGTTCTGCTATTCACTTTTTTCCTTTATTTTCACACTGCTGTTGTTGCAAACCGCAGTTTCTTGATTTAAGGACATGGAAACAAGAGTTCCGTCTCTTTCTTCCACATAATAGACTTTGACCTTGGACTCATCGTTGGTAATGATCACTTCGCTGAAAACACCTGCATCTTTAAATCTTTGATGTGCCTCCAGTCTCCTGTTGTCTTTATAGAAGCCTTGCAGCACATAATAATCAACGCCATCTGCTTCCAGTGCACAAAATTCTTCAATATGTCCAGAGAAGACTGCTCTTACTTGGTATTTCGAAAAAATAGCTCTTACTTCTTTCGCATTGAACATCATTTCGCTTTCATTTCTTCCAACGGCATCATCAATTGGTGGTTGATGAACAAAGACAATTTTAACAAAATCGTTGGATTTTTGCAGCAGCTTTTCGAGCCACCTCAGTTGTTTTTGATCTATGAATCCCTGATAGTATTTGTTTTCATCCGGACCAACCGGTCTTGGATCTTCTTCTGTTGATGGTTTGTAATTGCCATCAAGAACAAATATCCTGTAACCATCAACATCAAAGCTATAATATGCCTTTTTGTAGCCAACGGTTTCTAGCCATTTTTCTTTTGGAAAATTATCCGCTTCATGATTTCCCAAGACGTGATATTTTGGAGCATCAACCTGTTCGTATAATTCTTTGGCCAACAAAAAACTCTCGAAAGGCCGATCGTCTCTGCCATCAGTTAAATCACCGCCCTCGATCACAAAATTTGGTTTAAACTCTTCATTCATTTGTCTGGCAAAAGCATTCAGCGGATCTTTGCATCGCCAGTTCGGTTCCCATTTTCCATTTTCTTTATTTATCTTTGAATAGCAATGGGCATCGGTAATATAACCGATTCTCAACGGAGCAAGCTTTTTTTGTGTGGTCTTGCTTCTTGAGAAGATTTCTTCTTTTTCAGTTACAATTTTTTGGTTGTCAAAATATGAAAAAAATGCAAACCCAGTCAGCATAGCAATGGCAAACATAACAAGATATGGCCACAGCGATCTTTCGCCATTTTTTTTATTCTCTTGAGTCATCTTATGTTCAAATTAATCATTATTAAGTTTTTCTTTCTCCCAATGCCAGATTTGAACCTTGTCGTTGGTATATTTTGTCTTGATCAGGGAAAATTCGTTTTTAATATGTTTTTTTGCGTCGCTTTTGATGTTGAATTCACCATCGGTGTTGATCAGCCAGAGTCCATCATGTTTTTTCTGGATCTCCTCTAGTTTTTCGAGCGTTAATTTATTTCCAGCTCCATATTCCAAGATCTCTCTATTGGCGCCCTTGACATTGAAGCTCATAAATTTACGCATAAGAATAGCTTCATCCGGGTCACTTTTTTTAAGGAAATAATTGTATGCTTCTCGGTAATTTGAGTAATCCCAATGCCTGGGATTTTGATAGAAGCTGTCGGAAGAAATAAAAAAAGGAAGATTAATCAGGATGAGAATGAAATATGCCAATGTTAATTCAAGTGACAACTTGCTTCTGGAAAAAACTTTTTCCGAAACAATTTTTGCGACAAAGTATATTCCTGCTGCCATGATCACTACCTTGAATGGTTGGGTGAAATAGATATATTGATGTCCCGCACTTCTGTCCCAAAGAAAGATTGCCGAAAGAAGAGGAGTCAGAAAGGACAAGATTGTCCAGACTCCAACATTTCCATATTTTTTAATGAGATAATAGCAACCAAAAAAGAAAAATGTAAGTGCCAAAAGCTCGTGTCTATAGTCCAAGGAAATCTTTTCGAGATAGCTCCAAGTACTTTTTCCAAGTTCAAAGAAATTTGCTGCCTGTCCGAAAGTCTTCGTTTGTGACATTCCGGCAATCAACACTACCAACAAGCCCAAATACAGAAAGTATTTGTTCTTGCTGATCGCTAACTTTTTTTTGTGTGCAACGATTGCCATTATGACGAGATAGGCAATTATCGTGGAGACGATGTTGACAGTCAACAAATGAGTCAAGAGAGCCAAGACTCCCAGAAGGAGCATTAGTGGCAAATAAAAAAGGTTTAGTCCTGTCTTTCGGGAAAGATTAACGAGAATTTTTGGGACGGTTAAATATTTTTTTGATTCCAAGAATTGAAAGATAATATAGGAAAAGAGAAAATATACAGGTGCAAACATTGAATACATGCGAAGTTTTCGGTCAAACATCAAGGCCGAGACGCTCATCGATAGCAAGAAAGCCGACATTAACGCAATGTAGATATTTTTTGTGATCCAAAAAGTAACAAAAAAGATCGTGGCAACTCCAAGCAATCCCCACATGACACTTACCAAACGAGAATTTTGTTCTGTCGGCTCAAAAAATTTGAACAATTGGGCCACTTGCCAATAATAAACTTGTCCGCGCGTGTAGTCCCTGTCAGTTATTGTTTCGGAGTTGAAGTCCCAATATTTCCATTGCCCCGTTTGATGGAGTCCATAACTGACATTGATGCCAATATATTCATCGGCAATGAATGACTGGTTTCCGAGCTTGTATATACGAAGAAATCCCGCAAGTAGCAGGATTAGTAACAATATCAGCAAATGTTTTTTGGAAATGAAAAGTTTATTCATGCTTTACAGTATGATAACACTAATTATTTCCGTTTTCAAGAACAACACCGCGTTTTGATCTGGGTGTATATTTTTTCACAACTTTGATTCTTGCAAGTTGTTTTTCAATTTGAGAGACAACAGAAGCATACTGAGTTTCATCAATATTTTTTTGTTTGTCTTGTTTCATTTTTTCAGCCATTTTTCTGGCTTTCTCAGCTCTTTCAAGACCGATTTCTTCAGCTCTTTCGGCGGTGTCTGCAAGAATTGTCAATTCATTTCCATGAAACTCAAGAAAGCCACCAGAAATAGCCATGGGTACAATCTTCTTTTCTTGCTGAGCTTCCACAATTCCAGCTTTAATGTTGCTGATGATTGGCACATGATCGGGAAGGATGGTAATTTCTCCCATCTGTGTTGGAAGCGTAACCTGTCGAGCTTCTCCTTCAAACACGATTCGTTCTGGTGTTGTGATCTTGAGTTTAATCGTTTTCATGTAATGTCGATTTACGAAATGTTTTATTTCAGAAAAAACCAACTTGGAAGGTGCGTTGGTTTGGAACACTAATCCTCGTCTTGTGCAGTAACTTCATCGATTGATCCTTTCATATAGAAGTCTGCCTCGTTCTTATCATCATGTATTCCATCTAGAATTTCCTTGAACCCACGAATTGTTTCTTTTAGAGAAACATATTTTCCACTTTGCCCGGTAAATTGTTCGGCAACAAAGAATGGTTGAGAGAGAAATTGCTGAATTTTCCTTGCTCGTATCACTGTCAGCTTATCCTCATCTGAAAGTTCCTCCATTCCCAAAATTGCGATAATGTCCTGAAGATCTTTGTATTTTTGTAAGACTTTTTGCACTCTTCGAGCAACATTGTAGTGATCTTTTCCCAGAATGTTTGGGTCCATAATTGTTGAATTTGAGTCAAGTGGATCAACAGACGGATAAATTCCAATTTCACTCAATGCACGAGAGAGTGTCACAGTGGAGTCGAGATGAGCAAATGTTGTTGCTGGTGCAGGGTCAGTCAAGTCGTCAGCAGGAACATAGACAGCTTGCACGGACGTGACAGATCCTTTCTTTGTTGAGGTAATTCTTTCCTGGAGTTTTCCCATGTCTTCCGCAAGTGTTGGCTGATAACCCACTGCTGACGGAATTCTTCCCAAAAGCGCAGAAACTTCGGATCCGGCCTGAGTGAATCGAAAGATGTTGTCGACAAAAAATAAAACATCCTTCTCTTCTTTGTCTCGGAAATATTCAGCCATGGAAAGTGCGGTCAAAGCAATTCTTTGTCTTGCACCTGGTGGTTCGTTCATTTGTCCGAAAACCAATGATGTTTTTTCGAGCACACCTGATTCAATCATTTCGTTATAGAGATCATTTCCTTCTCTGGTTCTTTCACCAACTCCGGCAAAAATTGAATAACCACCGTGCTCTTGAGCAATGTTTCTGATGAGCTCCTGAATCAGAACCGTTTTTCCAACTCCGGCACCACCAAACAATCCAACTTTTCCACCAGCTAAGAAGGGACAGATCAAATCGATGACTTTGATGCCTGTTTCAAAGACTTTTGCTTGTGTTGATTGGTCTTCGAATTTTGGAGCAGGTCTGTGAATTGGGTATTTCTTTTTTGTCTTAATGGCACCTTTTCCGTCAATAGGATTACCCAAGACGTCAAACATCCTTCCCAATGATTCTTTTCCTACTGGAACAGAAATTGGAGCACCAGTGTCTATTGCATTTACCTTGCGCTGTAGACCATCAGTAGAACCCATAGCAATGGTTCTGACGTGTCCTCTGCCAAGGTGTTGAGCAACTTCCAATACAAGCTTTTTGGGTTTATCTTCGGTCTCAATCCTCACTTCAAGAGCGTTATTAATTGCTGGTAAATCTTTTTTGAACTCAACGTCTACAACTGGTCCAATAATTTGTGAAATTTTTCCTTTATTCATTCTTTAAAAGAAAATTATTATTTATGTTATCAGTCTTCCAATGCCACTCTTCCAGAAGTGATTTCTGCGATTTCGCTAGTGATTCCCATCTGGCGTAATTGATTATATGTGTATTGGAGTCTTTGCATCATCTCTGAAGCTGCATCGTTAGCGTTTCTCATTGCCAACATTCTTGCTGATTCCTTGGATGCATTTGATTCCAAAATTGCATGATAGAGTTGCATTTCAACAAGTCGAGGAAGAATTTGTTTCACAACAAGACGCGGATCTGGTTCGATCTTATAGTCTATTTCCTTTTCAAACTCTTCGAGGTCTTCCTCCGTTTCACTGCTCATTTCTTCAATTTGTTTCTCTAAGTCGATTTTTGAAAGTGGTAAAAGTTGTCTCAGTTTTGGTTCTTGGATAAGGGTGTTTCTGAAATCAGTATAAGCAACAACAACCTTGTCATATTTTTTTTCCACGTAGTCATCAATTACAATTTGTGCGAGGGGCCTGACCAAATCAAAGGTTGGTGCATAATCCAAGTTCTCGAATGTGGCAATCACATTGTGACCTCTCGAGTTGAGATAATCAAAACCCTTTCTCCCAACTGTAACAAAGTCATACTCAAGATCTTCATCTGCAATGCTTGAATAAATTCTTCTCGATCCAACTCGATTGATTTTCATCAAAGTTGGATTTTCAATTTGTCTCATGATCTTTCTCGTGACCTGAGAATTGAATGCACCACACAGTCCTCTATTTGAAGAAATTAAGACAATCAAGATTCGCTTTACTTCTCTGACTTCCAGCAGTCCATGTTTGTATTTCCTGAAAGCACGAGAAAGGTTTGTTAAAACTGTCCATGCACTGTGAGCATAAGAACGAATTTGAAGAACTCTATTGATCTCTTTCTTCATTTTTGTGGCAGCAACCATTTCCATCGCGCGGGTTATTTTCTGCGTGTTTCTAATCGACTTCATTCTTCTTTGAATTTCTTTTGTGCTTGATGACATTTTTCTCGTTTATTTTAATTCTTCTTCTTTTCTTTTTTCTTTTCTTCTACTTCAACTGAAGCTGCATAATCTTCAACGTATTTTTTTATCTTTTTTTCAAGATCTTTGTCAACTTCTTTTTTCTTCTCAATTTCCTCCAGAACATTTTTTGTGATACTATCAAAATATTTATGTAGACCTTCTTCCCATTGTTTAACATTATCAACGTCAATTTCATCGATATACCCATTGGTGAGAGCCCACATGATTACAACTTGGTGTTGCATAGACATTGCTTTGTATTGATCTTGCTTGAGAACTTCAATTGTTCGATATCCTCGGTCAATTCTCTTTTTTGTTTTCTCATCCAGGTCTGATCCAAACTTTGTAAAAGCTTCTAATTCTCGGAATTGTGCGAGTTCAAGCTTCACCTTCCCTGCAACTTTTTTCATTGCCTTTGTTTGCGCTGAAGAACCAACACGTGACACGGAAAGTCCAACATTGATCGCTGGTCTAATTCCTTGATAGAACAAGTCAGCCTCAAGATATATTTGACCATCTGTAATGGAGATAACGTTTGTTGGGATATATGCTGAAATATCACCTGCTTGTGTTTCAATAATTGGAAGTGCAGTCAGAGATCCGCCTCCCATTTTCTTGGAAAGTTTGGCGCTTCTTTCGAGAAGTCTGGAGTGCAAATAGAAAACATCTCCAGGATATGCTTCGCGTCCTGGTGGTCGTCTAAGTAATAAAGAAATTTGTCTATACGCCCAGGCGTGTTTTGACAAATCATCATAAACAACGAGGACATCCTTTCCTTGATCCATAAAGTATTCTCCAATTGCGCAACCGGCATATGGTGCGATAAAAGAATAAGCTGCAGGATCAGATGATCCGGCCACAACAACAATTGTGTGGTCCAATGCATCATTTTCTTTCAGTTTGGCAACTATTTGTGCAACTTTTGATTTTTTTTGTCCAATTGCAACATAGATACAAATCACATCTTCTCCTTTTTGATTGATGATTGTGTCAATTCCAATTGCAGTTTTTCCAACTTGTCTATCACCAATAATAAGCTCTCGTTGACCTCGACCAATAGGGATCATTGAATCGATAGCTTTTATTCCAGTTTGAAGAGGTTGTTTTACTGATTCTCGGGCAAGCACACCTGGTGCAATTTTTTCTATTGGATAGAATTTTTCACTTTGAATTTGTTGTCTTCCATCAATCTGTTGACCGATTGGGTTGATTACTCTTCCAATCATGGTGTTTGTAACTGGAACAGACAAAATTTTCCCAGTTGAAACAACAATTGTTCCCTCTTTGATTTTTTCAATATCACCAATAACTATTGCTCCAATTTGATCTTCCTCGAGATTTAAAATTACACCAAAGAGGTCTTCACTATCAGAATCTTTTTCAATCTCAAACTTGACCATTTCACTCATCATTACTTCATCAAGCCCGGAGATCTTTGCAACTCCGTCCCCAACCTTGATAACTGTACCAACTTTTTTGGTTTCTGGTGAAGTGTCAGCTTGAGAGATCTGTTTTTTTAGTTGTTGAATAATATAATCCTTGTCCATATTAGTTATGATAAATTATGTTAATGATAATTGAAGACGACTTAGTTTTGATCTTATAGAACCGTCAATTTCCTCATTTCCAATTTTAACTCTAACCCCACCAATGAGATCTGAGTTCTTTTTTGCTACAAGCTTAATCTTTTCTTTCGCCATGTCTTTTTTTTGAGAAACAGCGATTTTAATTTTCTCTTTCATTTCTCTATTCAGTTCTTTTGTGCTTTCAACTTCAACAAGTTCCACGCCACTTTTAGCAAGAATCAATTTCTCAAACTCTTCTATTATCTTATCAACGCTTGAAATATTATTGTTTCGCTTTATGAGAACTACAAATTTTTTGATTGAATCATCGAGTTTTTCTTGGTTTTGAGCTTCAAAAGCAAGTTCGTTGAGTAGTTGAGCGTATTGTTTGGGAGAAACTTTCATTCTTGGTGATTACTTTATTTCTTTTACAATTTCATCAACCAGATCCTGGTCGTCTTGGTCGATCTTTTTCTTGACTATTTTTTCTGTTGCGAGAGTTACTAGACTCCCGATCTCCCTTTTCACTTCTTGGAGCATTTTTTCTTTCTCTAATGAAATTTGAGATTTTGCTCGAACAACAACTTTTTCTGCTTCTTGTCTTGCCTCAGTCACAATCATTTCCTTATTCTTCTCTGCCAGTAATTGAGCTTGCTGGATGATTTCTTGCGCTTCTTTTTTCGTCTCTAGTAGTCTTTCCTGTGTATCTTTTTCTGTGTTTTCCAGGTTTTGCTGTGCTTTTTTTGCATCATCAAGACCTTTCTGAATCACATCGCTTCGATCATTCATGTGTTTGAGCAGTGGTTTGTATGCAAACTTGAACAGAACGAAAACAACAATTGCAAAATTGACTGCCTGAGCTATAAGTAGCTTGATGTCAATGTGAAATGTTCTTACTAATTCTTCCATGATGGTTGGATTGTTATCTTTTTACTAATAGCCTTCTTATTGTGATTTTGTGAATGTCACAAAACCACAGAAAAACGCTATTTGATGCTAAATGCAATCACCAGCGCGTAAATTGCGATTGCTTCCGCAAAGGCAATTGCCAAAATCATTGCACTTTGAATTTTTCCTGATGCTTCAGGGTTTCTTCCAATCGCTTCCACTGCTTTTCCTCCAATAATTCCGACTCCAAGTCCAGGTCCCAAAGAGCCGAGGCCAATAGCTAATGCTTTTGCAAGCATTGTCAGGTCAAGAGCTGTTTTTGTAACTTCTACATGTTCCATGATGTTTTGTGTGAATGACAAGTTGCTTTCGACGGGGTTGGTTTATTTAACGTCGGTCTTGTCGTAATCACAATTTAAAACTTAAATCAAATAGCGTACACGCTTTTCCGTTCAAGTTTCAAATCAATGTTCATGTACAGTTGACATTGTGAAGAAAACTAAAATTAAAATTGAAAAAACAAGCGCCTGAATGAAACCAACGAGAACCTCCAAAAAAATAAACGGAATTGGCAACAAAAATGCAAAAAGTGCCATCATCGAAACTAAAAGCACTTCTCCTGCAAAAATGTTTCCAAAAAGTCGAAAAGCCAGTGATGCAATTTTTGCAATCTCTCCCACAATTTCAATAAGACCCACGAAAGCCTTGATTGGATTTACCAAGATGACGCTTTTGTCTTTTCCAAACTCTTTTGGGATGTCCAAGAGGGACTGGAGATTAATGAATCTGTTAATATGATTCCATGCTCCGATCATCATTATTCCCAAAACATGAGAAGCAATTACGGTGACAAGAGCTAGGGCTAGTGTGGTGTTTAGGTCAGCTGTTGCACCACGAAAAAGGGGCACGAAAATATTGTGCCCATCATGATTTTCCACAAATCCGATAGTCCCAATTCCTGGAATGATACCAAGCCAATTATTAACCAAAATGAAAAGGAAAAGACCAAGAACAAGCGGGAGAAATTTTTCAGATTTTTTTCGATCTGCCGTGATTGAATCCGAAAATTTTAATGTTCCTTCAAGAATAATTTCAAAAAAATTCTGAATTCCTTTTGGTACTTTTTTGATCTTTTTTCCTGCGGCAACAAAAAACAGCACCAGAATAAGTACTGCCAACAAGCTATTGAGATATGAATTAGTGACAACAAAGTTGCCAATTTCTCCAATTGGTTCGGCGAAAAGAGTTATCTCGTGTTGAATATGTTGATCTTCTTGATTGGTCATTAGTCAAGACAACAAATTAATCAAAATTACACCCAACATTAACCCCATCCCTCTGAGAAATAAAGGGTTTAAACAAAAGACCCAAAAGTCCCATAGAAAATAATCCAAATAACTAAAGAAACTTGCTCTTCTTATTTTTCGCCCTGATCTTTCTTCCTTGTTGCTCCATGCTTTTTATTGATTTCGTTGTCTCTTTCACGATTCCAATAGAAGAAATGATAAAAGCTGCCCCTACTGTTGTCAAGAATAACCATGGTTCGGAGTTATATTTTTCATCAAGCCATTTTCCCAAAAAAAGAGCGATGATTATTGGTCCACTAATCCATCCGCTGAGTCTTCCAAATAGAACCATGTTTGGTTGCCACCATATTGTTTCTTTGTCGTCATTATTCGAAGAACTCTGCATAAATAAAGCACTTATACATTAAAATAGTATACTCTAAAATTCTTAAATGTCAACTTAATTTGACATTTTTTATTTCAAAAGCGAGATTATTTCTTTAGCAATTTGCTCAGTTGCGTCTGGATGATAAAACTTGGCAATTCCAGCTTCAACCTTTTCTCGAATTTTTGGATTTTCAATCAATTCATCAATTTTGTGCATCAGAATGTTTTTTTTGAAGTTGTCTTCCTCGAGAACGATTGCTCCTCCTGCCTTTGAAACTTCAAAGGCATTAATTCTTTGGTGATCATTTGCACTTTCCTTTATTGGAACTAAAATACTGGCTTTTCTGTTTGCAGCTAATTCTGAAATTGCTGTTGATCCAGCTCTGGAAACAACAACATCAGCAAGCGCTAGCACATCTTTAAGCTCATCTTTTAAGAAAGCCATCGGAAAATAATCACTGTGTTCAATTTTATAACCTTTTCTTTGAGCTTCTCTGACAGCATGATTGTAGTGAGATTTTCCAGTTTGATGTATAACTTGATATTTTTCCAGAAGTTCATCGAGATATTCCAAAACTCTATCGTTTATTATTTTTGCACCTTGTGAACCTCCAACAAAAAAAACTGTTGGTTTAAATTCTTTATGCAAGTTAAGAGTGTCTCGTCCTCTTTGACGATCTCCATTCACAACCTCCATTCTAACTGGGTTTCCAGTTGTGATTGTGCGAGGAGAAGGAAAATACATTCTCGCTCTTTCAAAGGTGATCGCAATTTTGTTTGAAATTGAGCCAAGAAACTTATTGGCGAGACCAGGAATTGCATCTGATTCATGAATCAGAACAGGAATTCCATAGAGTCTTGCCGCAGAAACAACAGGAACAGAAGCAAAACCTCCCTTGGCAAAAACTGCATCGGGCATATACCACAAAAGATGCCACAAAGCCTGGATGAAACCTATTGGAATTTTCAAAAGATCTGTTATGTATTGGGCAGAGGCATAGCGACGCAATTTTCCACACTTGATGTTCTTTTGTGAAATTTGATTGGCATCCATAACTTCTTTTTCAAGTTCGCCAACTGGGCCCACAAATAAAAAATCAATCTTTTCTTCCCCTCCGTGAATTTCCCTTATTTTTTTTGCAACTGTTGTGAGTGGAAACAAATGACCTCCGGTTCCGCCCCCAGTCAAAACTATTCTTTTAGCCATGAAATTTGGTTTTTAAAACATATTTAATTATCTCTATTATATCACAATAAAATCCAACAAAAAAGCAACAATTGGAGATTTCCATTTGTTGCTTTCTCTTTTTTGAATGTTGTTGAGCAGTAGATTGTATTTACGGTCACGTATGCTTATTGGACATCGTATACATTCCATTGTTATTATCTGCTCTTCCATATTGATCTTCGATGCGCTTATTGTCAGTTTCAAGACAGACTCCGGTCGCTGTCTCAATGAGCACAGCATCGTCTTTTTTTGACGGATTCTGGGCTATGTGACTTTGGAGTCTCTCTATGCAAACAAAATCTCCTGCGTGAAGAGTCTGCTGTTCGCCGTTAACTCTAACAATAATTTCTCCCTGAACACAAACCCAGAACTCTTTTCTGTGGTCATGTTTTTGGAGTGACAGACTTCCTCCTGGTTTCAAGGTCAATTTTTTCACCCAAAAAGTGTCTGATGGATGATCTTCATACGTTGAAAATTCTCCCCAGGGCCTTGATTCAAATTGGACCGTTGCCATGATTTTCTCCCTTTCTGTAGTTGAGTTTTTAAGTTACCAATAGGGACGCATTTATATAAAATTACTTAACACCATATTTTTTGTGATACAAACTGACAAATGTTGCTGGAACAACAAAGAGAGTCAAAAATGAGCTCACTGACAATCCAAAGATTATTGAAAATCCCATGTTGCGCCAGATTGGTTCAGAGATAGACAATGGCAAAAGACCCATTATGGTTGTAATGGATGTGAGCAAAATTGGTCGCAATCTTGTGTAACCTGCTCTTTGAACGGATGACAAAAGGTCCTTTCCTCCAGCCAATTCCTTGTTAATTTGGTCGATTAAAATGATTGCATTGTTGACCACAATTCCCATTAGTGAAATGATTCCAATGAATGCAGGAAAATCAAGAGTCAGACGACTGATTGTCATTCCAAACACAACACCGATCATTGCCAAAGGAATCGTTGTGAAAATGACAAAAACCTGACGGTATGAATTGAATTGAACCATCAAAACAAACAGGATCAAAAGAATTCCAATGATCATCTTCATGAACATGTCACGAAATGTTTCAATCGTACTCTCTTCTTCGCCACCAAAGTCAGTTCGATATCCATCTGGAAGATCCATTGTTTTAATTTTCCTTCTGAGCTTTTCTGAGATCTCGGCAGCATTACCTCCTTGAGTGTCTGCTGTTATTGAAACAATTCTTTCTTCGTCACGTCTGGTAATTGAGGACAGTGAAGCTTGTAGATTGACCTTTCCAAGCTCTGAAAGAGCGATATTTTCTCCAGATGGAGTTGCAAATAGAATATTTTTAATATCTTCGATGGAGCTAAGTTGATTTTTGTCATATCCCAGATCAATTTCTATTTCATCTTTTCCGATGCTCATCTCATTGTTGTTGTCGCGAGAGATTCCTTTGTTGAGTTCTGATCCGATTGAAATCACAGATAATCCTTTTTGTGCAACGATGTCTCTGTTCGGAACGAATACAATTTCTCCAGGTGAGAAATTAACCGAAGTGTCTGCAGAAACAACGGTTGGAATTTGCTCCAATTCTTTCTTGATTGTGGTTGAAAGCTCGTCCAAGATCAACAGATCTTCCCCAATGATGCTGAGCTCTATATCTCTTCCTGAAGGTGGACCAGACTTTTCTTGAGAAAAACTAAGTTTTGCCTCTGTCACCTGAGAATCAAGTTGCTGCGTGATTCTCTTTATTATTTCATCACTTTTCTCTTTTCGGTCTTCGGTTTTTTTCAAATTAGCATAGATGAAAGCTGTATTTTTACTGCTTACGCCACCACCGATCAGTGAAGAGCCAGAACTTGATCCTACATTTGAAGAATAATTCAAGATTTGAGACTCGTCCTTAACAACATCTTCAACTTTCTTCACTACCTGATCTGTTTCTTCAAGACCTGTTCCCTGAGGCATTTCGATATTGATGGTAAAAAACTCACTATCTGGTTCTGAAAAAGATTCAATTTTCACCAATCCGGTCACCATGATTACAATTGAAGTTGCAAACAATAGCCACGATGATCCAATCCATATAAGTCTTGCTTTTGGAGTGCTGATTACCTTTGGAATAAATTTGCGGTATTTTCGAGCAAGGAATTGGAATATTTTGTTTGATAATCTTTCAGATCTTGTGTGAGACTTGCACTTCATTTTCAAGGTGGTACATATACGCACAAACAAGGATCTTTCGTTTTCTTCTTCTTTGGTTGATGCTTCTTGCAGGTGTTTCTTTCTTGTACTTGGATTCAAAACTAGTGCTCCAATTGCTGGAACAATTGTCAGGGAAACAAACAAAGCTGCAATCAATGTGGTATTGATCACAATAGGAATTGTTTTTAGAAATTGTCCCATAATGCCAACAAGGAACATTAATGGGAAAAAGACAGAAATTGTTGTCAGCATTCCGCTGAGTAGTGCCGGTGCACGATCTTTCACTACGGCAATCGCCGCTTGATATCCACTCAAACGAAGTTTCGCAATCTTTTGATACATTCCTTCCACGATCACAATGGCGCTATCAACTAAAAGACCAAGTGCCAAGACTAATGAGAACAAAGACAAGAAATTCAGGCTTTCACCTAAAACACTCATCACGATAAAAGCAATAAAAAATGAAAATGGAATTGAAAGTCCGGCAATGAGAGCTTCCTTCCAACCCAAAAAGAAAAATAGCAAAAGAAAAACAATGATGACTGTGCCCCCACCATTTCTGAGAAGTGAGTTGATGCTATCGGTTATATATTCAGATTGATCAAGTGTGATTTCGACATTTACGTTTTCAGGATAGCTATTTCCTCTTCCCTTCTCGACTGTGAAACGAGCTGTCTCGGCCACTTCGGTGACATCTCCTCCTGTTTTTTTGAATAATTGAAGAGTGACAGCAGTAGAAGAGTCCTCACCTCCAAAACCAAATCTGGAACGTGATGATTCTTCGGCAAAGGAATCGGATATTCGAGCAACATCTTCCAAAAAAATAGGTTTTTCGTCAACATGTCCAATGGGTAAATTCCTGAGTTGTTCAACTGTATTTAACTCTCCTTCAACTCGGACATTATAGCTCAAATCTCCAACATCGATCTGTCCAGCAGGAAAGTCTATATGATTAGCAGAAAGAATACCCAAAATGACATTGGCAGAAAGATCTTTTTGTATTGTCTTCTCTTTGTCAATATCAACCTTGAATACCCTGTCTCTTCCTCCAAGAATCTTGATCTCTGAAACATACGGAATTCCTTCAAGGTCTTTCTTCACATTCTCTGCATATAATTTCAGAGCTGCAAGGTCATAGTTCTCTGATGCCAACGTGGCAGTGAATATCGCCTCGTCTGCAAAACTGATTTCGGACACTGTTGGATCAAATGCATCTTTCGGAAGATCTCTTTTTGCAACATCAACTTCAACTTTGAGTTTTTGAATGGAGTCATCAATGTTTTCACTTGTAAGAAACTCAACAGTAATCACTGAAAGTCCGGAAGAAGATGTTGAATTTATCTCTTCAATGCCAGTCAAACTGCTGATCTGAGACTCGATTTCTTTTGTTACTTGCCGTTCAACATTAAGAGGTGATGCTCCGGGATATACAGTGGCAACCACGGCAAAAGGAATTTCAACTTCCGGATTTAGTTCCTTTGGCAGTCTTCCAATTGTCAAAACACCAAAAAGAAGCAGAAAGCCTATGATCAAATATGTCAATCTGTTTTTTCTGATCAAAAAAACCCAAGGTGAAGATTCAAATTTTTTTACCTTCTCAATTTCTTTTTCTCTTTTACTAACTTTCTCTTCTGATAAATTCATGTCGGTATAAGATAGTAGCTAGTTGTTTAATGATTCCGTTGTCACGCTTTCTCCTTCACGCAGTCCCCTGTTATTTTTTGTGATCAATCGATCACCCTTATTGAGTCCATTAGTTATTTCTACTTGATCTCCAATGCTCTCACCAAGTTCAACTTCGACAGTTTTTGCTTGTTTATTTTGTTCAATAAATACAGTGTTTGTCTGTTGTCCGATGCTCACAGCTGAGAGAGGGACAAAAAAGATATTTTCGTCTTTTGAAACCGTTTTCAATTGAAGGTCAATTTGAGCTGTTTTGTGTGACTGAGAAGAAAGCTCATCGATGCTCTGAATTGTCACATCAAATCTATTGTTGGATGGGTTAGCAATTGAAGAAAGCGCAATTATTTCACCCATTGCTTGTTGATTTGAAAAGCTTAGCGTAACCTCATCTCCTGTTTGAATACGATTGATCTGATTTTCATTCAATGAAACGACCGACTCGAGTTTTCCAGGACCAACGATTTGTGCAACGATGTCACCAGCATTTATATATTGATCATTGTTGACATTTTTTGAGACAATCAAGCCGGAAATAGATGCTTTGATTATTGTGTTCTCAAAAGCAATTTGCGCCTGTTCAATTCCTGTACGAGCCCGACTGATTTGTTGCTCGGCACTCAAAAGTTGCAATTTAGAATTTTCTTCTGTTTGGTCTTCAAGATCTTTTGCATTTTCCAAACTTCTTTTAGCTAATGCTATGGCATCTTTATCTCCTCCATCTTTTGCTTGGTCCAATTGGATTTCAGCAATTTTTCTTGCATTTTTTGTAAGTTCCTCATTTTTATCTACCAGATCTTTGATCTTTTTCAGGCTTTTATTTGCAAACTCAAGTGTTCGTTGAGCTGATTCTAAAGAAACTTTTGCAGAATTTTCAGTATTTGATTGATCAAAAATTGCCAATATTTGACCTTTAGAAACATAGTTACCAACTTCGAAATTAACATTTCTAATCCTTCCGGAATTTTCAGCAGTCATATCAGCAGAGTTTATTGAAACGAAAGTCGCTGTCTTTTGCAGAACTGCAACATCAGTTTCATCTTCACCAATTGTAATGGTTTCAATAAATGTGGCTATTTCCTGTGGTGCAGGCTCTTGGCTCTTTGATTTGTCAGGTCCAAAAACAAGCAATGACAGAATTGTTCCCACAACAATAATAGAAGCAGCGATTATATTCTGTTTTTTGATATGTTTTCTTCTTTTTTCTTCAATCATATCGAATGACTAAAATTTATATAAGTTTATTCGACTGAAAAAGCATTATAACACGCTTAGACACATAAAGCAAGTGTTTTGACAAGCCAATCGCCCAACATTCAGTTGAACGTTGGTTTAGTAAAACTTGAATTTTAAGATCAAGTAGATTTCTTAGAATACCCTTATTTGTGGTGATGTTTTTCCAATTTGAGTTTCAATGAATGTCGGATTTGTGATCATTACAGCTGTATCCCAGTTAGTCCTGGGATATGGAGTTGTTACTAGTCTTGCAATAGCCCAGCGTTCATTATCGTTGAATTTGCAGTCTTCAATGTGAATGAATCCTTCTATTCCATTTGATCTTACTTCAATTCCATCTCTTTCATTGTCACGGATTGTTACTCCGTCAACCTCAATTTCACTGTCTTGAACGAAAAGCTTAATTCCGACACCATCATTTTTTTTGATTCGGCTATCCTTGATCTTTCCTTCAGATCCAGTTGCGAGCTCGATCCCATCTTTGTCATTTTTCTCGATGAGATTATCTCCAAGATAAACTTTTTTTCGCTCAGTATAGATTCCATTGCCTCCATTTTCTGCAATGTATGAATCATATACCTCAAGTTTCTGACTGTTCTTTGTCTTGGATTCTCTTGCCTTAATTCCGTCTTTGTCGTTGTCGATGATGTCGCAGTTGGCGACAGTCGCTTTGGCACCTCTCTTGATTCGTACCCCGTTTTTTCCGTCTTTCAAAACCAAATTGTGGATTTCCGTGTCATCATACATCAGAATCACAGGATCATTATCATTCTTTGCTTTGATGACAACTTCGCCTCTTTCCTCTCCGACCATTTCAATATCGCTCCAAAGCTCAAGGTTTTCTTTATATGTTCCATCTTCAATGAAAACATTTCGATCTTTTTCACTTGCTCTGTTAATAGCGTCTTGGATGTTGTTAAAAGGATGTTCTTCTGAACCGTCCATTGTTCCTGATGCATCAGCATCAACAAAAACAGTTCCCTTTGCCATCAGCCGAGGTGTGCTGACAACTGATAAGACGATCAAGGTTGCTACGACTGCGAGCGCTATGGATCTGTGCTTGTTTAAACTCTCCGAGATTTTCTTTGACATGTTTATTCTTTTAAGAAATAAAAAAGGGTCCCAAAAGCCCTCCTTCACGTTATTGCAGAGTACTCTTTTTGTTTATTGTTGTCAAGAAAGCGTACTAGATGAGTACACTTTAAACACTTTACTGTATTTCTGAGTAAGCGATATTGGTGTCATATACTCCAACGTCTGATGCGGTTTGTGAAAATTATACTCCACCAGCCATTCCGTTATTTTTTTTCTTTTGTTTGATGGAGCAGTTGATCTGTCTTCCAACGATCGTAGATTCTTCTCATCAGATCTATTTCTCCAGTTGTACCATAATAATCGTGTGATACCGAAATGTCTGCAAGTGAGAGAC
>JAYEIQ010000010.1:0-37304 GCA_034660175.1 Patescibacteria group bacterium
CGTTTTTATATATTAAGTAGACAATAATCAGAATCTTTTGTAGTTCCCTGAGCCGAAGCTCAGGGCTACTCCCTCTAAGCGGAGTAGAGTCCCTGCCCCGTCGAATGACTGGGGCTTTAAGCTATGCGTGTTTGTACTAAACACGACTACCAATTGTTTGGTTTGGTTGAACCTTTGGCGTTCTCTGGCGAACCAGAGTCGACCGCCTTGTAGAATTCACATTTTACAACACCTCTATAAAGAGTATGCCTTGCGTAAAATGCTCTCGAATTCCACTAAATTTCTCCCTAGAAAGGAGGTGATCCATCCACAGCTTCCGCTACGGATGCCTTGTTACGACTTCACCCTTGTTACCGAGCTTACCGTGGTTCCCCCAAATGGAGGACCTTCGGGTACTCCCGGCTCCCTTGGTGTGACGGGCGATTGTCTGTCAGAAACTTGACATTGACGTTCCCATCGTGCCTGCGGATTTCCCGCACACGACGAGCCCTAATGCATCCTTTGTTTAATTTCATAAATCCTTCTCAATCCAGTTTCTTTCAAATGTTTCTTTTCAAGAACCATTTTCAGAATCCGACAAAAGATCTTGAAATCCTTGGCCTTTGTCATGAGCCTTAAAGGATTCTTCTCGAAAAAAGGAATAATAATGTCTTTCAAATCTTGCCGGTTGGCAACTTCATAGCGATAGCAATCGCTGTGATTGGGACGAGAGTCTTTTTGGAAATATACATTTCCACATCCGAAGAATTTCTTCAGATCAAACAAAATGGTTTTGTCCCTTTCGTTCAACTTGAGAAAAAATCTCGGTTCAACTTTTGTCCGTCGTTTCACTTTCCTCAATGAATCAGGATTTTTCACATAAACAGTGAAACTTCCTTTTCCATCAACCAAACCAACAATATAATTTGGATTTATTCCTTTCATGGCACATTAGGGAGAGTCCTTATCCTTCTCCGCCGGCTGGCGGATCAGGGTACTATGACTCAGCTGACTTCTTACGCTGCGTTAGTTTCATAACTTGTCATAATCCTACCATGGAAATTATGACGAAACAACATAAGATCTCCCGGGGTCATTCATATTTCCATTCCTTGCATTCCAACGAGCTTTCACATCTATTTTCCCTACGCTCACCACCCACTCATAGGTCAATAGAACTCTTTTTTTGTTGGACTACAATTTGCCTCCAGATCCTTCACCGCTGCTTTCACAAGCAACGACTACCTTTCGGCTACGCTCTGTTACGGTTGGCACAGAGGGAGAGATTTCAACTCTCTTGAAATATAAACTGCCCGGCGCTTTCATTGTGAGTACAAGATCCGGGAACGTATTCACCCCGCCATGGCTGATGCGGGATTACTAGCGATTCCGACTTCATGAGGTCGAGTTGCAGACCTCAATCCGAACTGGGACCGGTTTTAAGGGATTGGCTCCACCTTACGGCTTGGCTACCCGTTGTACCGGCCATTGTAGCACGTGTGTCGCCCAGGGCGTCTAGGGCCATGCTGATTTGACGTCATCCCCACCTTCCTCCCGGCACGCTGTTCGCAAACAACTTGTTTACGCTCAGTGTGCCGGGCAGTTCCGTGTGACACTTGTAACACACAGTAGGGGTTGCGCTCGTTACCCAACTTAATGGAACACCTTACGGCACGAGCTGACGACAACCATGCAACACCTGTCTAGCACCCTCGAAGGCTATCCTTATTTCTAAAGATATGCAGCTAGATGTCTAGCCCTGGTGAGGTTCCTCGCTTAATGTCGAATTAAACCACATGCTCCACCGCTTGTGCGGATCCCCGTCTATTCCTTTGAGTTTTAAGCTTGCGCTCGTACTTCCCAGGCGGTGCACTTATCGCGTTAGCTTCGGCACTGAGAGGGTCGAAACTCCCAATGTCTAGTGCACATCGTTTAGGGCGTGGACTACTGGGGTATCTAATCCCATTCGCTACCCACGCTTTCGTGTCTCAGCGTCAAACAAGGCCCAGTTAGCTGCCTTCGCCTTTGGTGTTCCCCATGATATCAACGCATTTCACTGCTACACCATGAGTTCCGCTAACCTCTACCTGTTTCAAGTCTAAACGTTTCAAATGCGGCCATCCCGTTGAGCGAGACGATTTAACATCTGACTATTTAGACCGCCTACACACCCTTTACGCCCAATAAATCCGGATAACGCTCGAGGTCTCCGTATTACCGCTGCTGCTGGCACGGAGTTAGCAACCTCTTATTCGTGAAGTACCGTCAATCCGTGCCTCGCTATCGCTCGGCACGGAAATTCTAAATTCTAATTTCTAATTTCTAAATAAATCCCAATGACCAAATTCCAAAATTGGAAAATTAAATCATTTGAAATTCATTAAAAATTGAAAATTTCAGATTAAAAATTTCGTGCTGAACAATAGTGAAGCACGGCTTCTTCCTTCACAAAAGCGGTTTACAACCCGAAGGCTGTCATCCCGCACGCGGCGTCGCTCCATCAGGCTTTCGCCCATTGTGGAATATTCTCGACTGCAGCCACCCATAGGTGTTTGGCCAGTGTCTCAGTGCCAATGTTGGGGGTCACGCTCTCACGCCCCCTACCCGTCATAGCCTTGGTGAGCCATTACCTCACCAACAAGCTGATAGGACGTAGGCCACTCCAAAAGCGATAAATCTTTACTCCGAAGAGATTATCAGGTATTATTCCGGATTTCTCCGGGTTATCCCTGACTTTTGGGTATGTTCCTACGTATTACTAACCCGTTTGCCATGCTAGTAAACTAGCATTCGACTTGCATGCCTTATCCACGCCGCCAGCGTTCATCCTGAGCCAGGATCAAACTCTCAATAAAATTTGAATTTCGAAAAATTCAACCGCTTCACTGGAACCCTGACAAACAATTGGCGAACCAATTTTTCCGGAATTTCCAACAAAACAAAATATTGAAGTATGTTTAATCTTCAAAGAAATAGCTCTTTGCTGATCTAAAGATCAGCTCGGACTAACTACAAAAAATTGTGATTAAGATTGTCTTAATGTCTTGTATACGTATGAAATTTTCAAAGTTCAGGTTGTCCAAAGTTTCAATTCTCATTCTCCCTTATAAACAACCAATCTCAAACCCGCTTACGGATCTGAAATTGATCGTCATTCAACTATTCGGCTGTGCAAGAAATTAATTCGAGAAAGCTTTTGGATTGAATTGTTAGATATAACTGAAAACAAGGTACTGCGTTGCACATGGAAACTTAACAAAATTTTAAAGTCTTGTCAAGAAAAAAAGCTTATAAATCACAACGCCTTCACCAAGACCAAAACAATCCAACAACACACCAAACATCACATGTGTCTTCGATGAAATTGGATTAGACTTAGAAACGGTCATGACTCCTCCTCTCCATTTCGGATTTAAAGTACTTGATCAAAAAATTCAACGAACCTATTTGATATCCAAAATCTTATATTCTACTTTCTTTCCATTTGGCAATTCAACTTGAAAACCCTCCCCCTTTTCTTTGCCCAAAAATGATTTGCCAATTGGTGATTCATTTGAAATTTTCCCACCCAAAGGATCGGCTTCATTTGAACCAACTATTTCAAAAGTCATTTTTTTCCCATCAGTCTCAATGTCAACAACATTTCCAATTTCGACGGAGTTATTTGCTCCTGAATGCGCAACAACTTCTGAAGTTCGAACAATGTTTTCCAATTGCATGATTCGTGATTCATTTTCACGCTGTTGTCTCTTCGCTTCTGTATATTCAGCATTCTCCGACAAGTCACCCTGTTCTTTTGCCTCTTTGATCGCCTCGGCAATTTCACGTCGAGTTTTGACCTTTCGATCTTCAAGTTCTTGCTCTAATTTTTTCTTCCCTGATTGAGTAATATATTTCATATCTGGATTTAAAATGTGTTTAAGTTATATAACACGGGCACAAATTCATGTGACCGCAATTAAATACAGACAGAATTGTACACTACGCAAGAAAAAAGGTCAATACATAATCAACCTATTTTGTTGATATTTTTTGACAAAACAAAAAGACCCTTTGCGACAGCGACCTTTCTGCGTTGGAAATTTATTCGATTATTGCTATATTTTTGATTATTTCTTCTTTTTCCATAATCCGATCAAGTTTTTCTTTAAATTCCTCTTTTGTTCCCTCATTAATCACCATATAGTCCGCTGCTGCAATTGGCCCTCCTTTTTCTGCAACCTCGATTTCACTTGCATCACGCTCCTCAAACTCCTTATATGTCTTCATTGGTCGCACTTTTCTCCCTCGCAAACGAGAAAATCGAACTGCTGGAGAAGAATATATCGCAATCACCTTGAAAGCATCACCAAAAATCCTCTTGATGATCTTGTATTCTGACCAACTGTACAGACTTTCTATCAGAACCACATCACTTTGCTTCAGTCCATTTTTGATCTTGTCCAATGACAATTTTGCAAACACTCCCTTTCCCTGCTTTTTGCGCAATCCCACTCTCATCTTTTTCTCATTTTTCCAGTTGCGTTCCAGCCCCAATTTGTTGATCTCCTCAAAAAGAGCCTCCGGCAAATAGACTTTTGGCCAATGAAACTTTTCTTGCAAATATTCAATGGCTTCCGTTTTTCCTCCTCCGCACATGCCAGCTATGGCAAATATTTTTTTCTTTTTTTCTTCCATAGAAAATTTTTTGAAAAATTATTTAATAAAATCCTACAAAATAGCTACGAACTTTCCTGATCTTTCCAAAAAACAATTGTGACTTGTGTTGTTAATTATTTTGAGTTTACACTCCTTGATCTTTTTTTCCAACTTTTCACCAATCCTCAAAGAAACAAGGCCGTCTTGTTTTCCACAGATAGCAAGTGATTGGTTTCCTGTCCAACCAAACTCATTGACCAGTTCTCAAGTAATTTTCCCGTTAACTTACCATAAAGCTCTTTTCTAAACCACAGAAGTGTTTTTTATTTGGAATTTTTCCCAAAATTTTTCAAAAAGAGCATAGCCTATCTCTTTAGTGTAAAAAAAGCTTTTTATTTATTATTTTTGCCGACCATTTAACCACATCATTTTCTTCGTTTCCATTGAGAACTTTTTCAACTTCAATATCAATCAAGTCAGAATCATAGACGCTAATCTGGTCTTCCGGTCCAGACAATGGCCCCTCCACAACTTTGCTACCAACCACAATCAAGTCAGCCTGTTTAATAATTTGCTACAACAAAAGTGTTTCTATACATAACTCACAAGCAACAACTTGTCATGCAAATATAAATACTACTAAAAATAAAATTGTGAGAAAAGTTTTTTTCATATCTTTCTTTTTAAAATTTTCCCGTATGTCCAAAGCGCCCTTCCTTCCTATTCATCTCTTCTAAACTTTCCACCTCTTCAAATTCAACAATCATGAATTTTACAAAACATCAGATCTGTTTTTCTTTTCCGTTAGTTGTCACCCTACCACCTTGCCACTGCCCACGATAGTGGTTTGCTTCGCCTCGAACCTCTTGAAATATTATGTGAGCTACTCTCGCTCCTAAGGAAATTTTGACATTATTCGCGGCGTGATTACATATACCAAATGTCAATTCTCCCTGATAGCCACCATGCACAATTCCGATATACAATTTCACACCACAACGAAACAATGTTCCGCGTGAAAAAATATTTGCCGTCAGATCTATCGGCAAATTTAATTTCTCAACAGTTTTCATCAAATAATACTTTCCAGGCTCAAAAACAAAGCCTTCCTCCGGCTCATTTTTGTCAAATTTTGCAACTGACTTGATGTCTGGAGTATCACGTTCTTCGATTCCCAAGAACCCCTCGCCTTTTAATTCAAAAACCTCTCCCATTCGCAAGTCATAACCTGCGCCCTCCGGATTCACCCTTTCACGCTCACAAAGATTTTCAACTAGTTTTTCTTTTTCTGTCAGCTCTTTTAACCTTTTGACTCCTAAAATCATTTTTTCTTTTTTATAGTTAAAATTAAAACCTTCTTATATTTCTCAAAATGCACATGAACTATATTCTTTTGCATGCTTCGAAATTGACATTGAGATCATTTTCGTCGAAAACTTCGACTATCTTATACTTCCCTTTTGTCCAAACTTCACCATTTTCCAAAAAATGCGTTGCTTCCAAAATTTTGATACTAGCCAGCGATCGTGACAACTTCTCATCGCCACTCGTTTTGCAAAGTAGAATTTGGCCATTCTCCCAAAATTCACTGTCACTGAGCCAGAAAAGTCTCTGTCCACTCTTCAAAAAATTGCACACTTTTCCCAATTTCTAAATCTTTTGAAATACACTCTTCTTCTTTGCGATTTCCCTTTTCAAATTCAGAAATGCCTCGCAAAGCTAGGTCTGGATTGGACTCAACTTGGATTCCTATTTATTTGATTAATTCTAAAAATTTATAGTTCAATGTTCCATCAAAACTTTCTTTCTCATAAACAATTTTTTTGAATTCGCTGTAGTCCGGAAAATGTGTATCAGCCTTTGGCGCATCATCAACTTCTGTGATATACAACTTGTCTGCGTGTGACAAAGCCAATTCATAAATCATTCCACCACCAATAACAAAAAGTTCCTCATCTTTGCTTTTGTATTCCTCCAATACTTCCTCCAAGGAATCTCGCGTTTCACAACCTGGAGCTTGATACCCCTCCTTCAAGCTAACCACTATGTTTTTTCTTCTAGGAAGCGTTCCGCCTATCGATTCAAATGTTTTGTCGCCCATCACCACGGTTTTGCCCATGGTGATCTTTTTGAACCGTTGCATATCTTCCGGCAGATTCCACAACAACTTGTTGTCACAACCGATTTCTCTATTCTTGCCAACCACTACAATAATTGAGATCATTTTGTTGAAAAATTCTTAATCTTTTTCGAACTACTTATAATTTTATCACAAAGAAGGTTGCACACAAAGAAATCTCTAGCGCAAAGCAAAATCATCATCTATAATAAAAAAGAAATAAAAAATTAAAAGAAATCATGGAAAAATTTGAAGACACGGCAAAAATGAAGTCCCTAGAGGAGAGAACGCCAGACAATCAATATAAAAATCTGCTCAAAGAGATCCTTGATTACGGAATCAGGGTTGATCAATCAGGATCAAAGATTGGACCAGACGTTGATGCCATAACACTTGTGGGACCAAAGCCAATGCGTTTTCGTCTCAGCAATGGCTTCCCAATGATCATTGAACGAAACATGGATCCTAAAATGCGCACCCTTCCAGTCACAATCTGGCGCCAGGCAATCGCAGAAATTTGTGGTTTCATTAATGGCGCACGCACTGTCGAAAAGCTTGAAGAATTTGGAGTGTACTGGTGGAAAGATTGGTGCACTGAGAAAAAGTGCTCCAAAAGAGGTTTGGAAACTGGAGATTTAGGACCTGGATCATACGGAGCGGCATTTCACGATTTTCCAACTGCTGAGGGACCAACATTCAACCAATTCGAGCACATTGTTGAACAGATCAAACAACAACCTCAACTACGAACACACTTTATTTCCCCTTGGATTCCTCAATACACAGGCCGTGGTGAAAGAAAAACACAAAAAGTTGTTGTTTGTCCCTGTCACGGTTGGCTCAACATTCGTGTCATTGACGGAAAGTTGATTCTCAATATGATCCAGCGCTCCGGAGATGTGCCAATTGGAGTCCCCTCCAACATGGTGCAATATGCCGCATTGACAATGATGCTTGCTCACGCAACAGGAACTGAACCATTCGAATATGTCCACACTATCTCTGATGCCCATATCTATGTTGACCAAGTGGATGCTGTAGAAAAAATGCTCGAGAGAGAATCTCGCCCGTTCCCCACAATGAAGTTGAACACTGAAAGAAAAACAATTTTTGATTTCAGCAAAGACGATTTCGAGCTAAGCGATTACAATCCATATCCAGGAATCAAAGACATCCCAGTTATGATCTAAATCTCAACAACATGAAAAAATACAAGAAAGAAGAAAAGCGTGCTTTGATGAACTTCAACCACGCTCGAACAAAAGAACAGATCAAGTTGATGGAGCAAATTGCCCAAGATAGCGTTTGTCCATTTTGTGAAGAAAACTTCACCAAATATCACCCCAAACCGATTATCAAAGAAAACGAACACTGGTTCTTGACAGAAAACATGAGTCCATACACTGGCACAAGAGTTCACTTCATCATAGTATACAGAGATAAGCACGTCACCATGTCCAGCGAAATTCCAACTGAACACATGGGACAAATGTTCGAACTCATCAACTGGGCAATTGAAGAACATAGCATCGAAGGTGGTTCCATTTTGATTCGCTTCGGAGACTCTTCATATACTGGTGGTAGCGTCGACCATTTCCATGCACACCTCATCATCGGAAACGCAAAAGGAACAGATAAAGACGCCGTGAAAATGAAAAAGAAAGTGGGATACATGAAACCTGAATGAGCTAAACTTCCAAAAAAGATTCAAGTCAAAAAGCACGTCAAGAGCGTGTTTTTTGATTGACATTTTTTATTTTTTAGGTTACAATAGATCGTCAGTTTCTTGACAACAAAACTTCGCTTTGCAGTAAATATATTTGGCAAAAAACCGCTCATTGAGAAGCGGATATTTTTGAAAACATTAAACATGTCACAACCCCAGAAAAAAGGAGAAGGAATATGGCCAGTCAACTCAAAAAAGACTTGAAAACCATCGGAACTGCCAGAGCTCACTCTCGCACACGCGAGCAACACACAACAATGAAGAAGGCTATCAAAACAGGCAACTGCCCGTTCTGTCTACCGCAAATAGAAAATTGGAAATATCCGGCGATTAAAGAAGGGGGATATTGGATATTCAAACCGAATGACTTTCCCTACGAAGACCACAGACATCATTTTGTGATTATCTTCAAGCCACACACGAATGATGTGTTGGATGTTCCAGAAGAAGCGTGGGTGGAATTTGGAGAGATTTTTGATTGGGTTATCAGCAAGTATAAAATCATTGACGGAGCTTTCGTAATGCGTTTTGGCTTGTCAAAATTCAACGCCTCAACTGTGCGACATCTGCATGCTCACATCCAGGTACCAACAAACAGCGCTCTGCCAGAAAAATCTTCTGATGACAGAAAAGAGATCAGTGCCTGGCTCTATGGCAAGTTGACTGATACCGGCTTTCCACATAATTGTTGGCATACATTGGAAAGAGTTTGCCTACTTCCTCATTATAGAAATCACTACCTCGTTTATTATAATGGAAACAAGAAGATCACCTCTCCAGACAGAAAGGAATGGCCTCATTTGTTTACCACCATCCAGAAAGTGATTAAAAAAAATGATCTTCCTGGCGGAGGCATCACCATTCCTTTTGGTCCAAAAATATACAACCATCGGTTCCTCAACAAGACGGCGTATGCTGAGATTCATGTTCCTAATGGAACAGGCAAGGTATGGGCAGTGTTTGTGCCAAACAAATATCGCTGCAAAGCCACCTTTGCCAAAGACACCGAAAGAGATGGTCTTCGCAAAAAACGACAGAAAGAATTCGAGAAATAACAATACTCTTTCTGGCAAAAACAAATCCCCACGAACGAAACACTTGTGGGGATTTAAAAATGCTTAATTTCTGATTTACCTAAATTATTTTTTGTATTCAGTATCCCCCAATCTTTTCTCCTGCTTAATATCAACATCTACAAAAACAATCTCAACGCCTTGTGATTTCATAATATCTTCCCCATCAAGCACTCCGTATCCTTCTCGATAATAGAGCTTTTTGATTCCACTATATGCAATTTGTTTTGCACAAGGAGGGCAAGGAAAAGTGCCAGTATACATTTCTGCTCCCTCAAGTGAAATCCCTCTTTTCGCCGCTTGAGCAATTGCTCCAGCTTCTGCATGCAACACTGTTGAAAGCTCCAAATGAACACCCTTGTGCCAGCAATTGCGAGGATCCCCATCCATATATGGCGTGTGATCTGACGGAACATGGCGATTCCGAGTGGAAATAACGATTTTCCCATCTTTGACAATGATTGCACCCATTCTGCGCCACCAATCTGAACTTTTTCTTGCCTTTTTATAAACCATCTTCATCATTTTTTGGTCAAATTCAGCTTGACTGATCTTCTGATCAGGATTGACTGGCTTCTGCTGAACAGTATTGTTCTTATCCCAACGCAAAAAGACATCATCAAATAACACTTTTTTGTTGGGAAAATACTCCTCAGCCAATTCATGCATAATGTCTTCATTCGACATTACGATTTTCAAATCAGACTTGGTCAGCTTTTTCAATTCATTAATATCCAAAATTCTCACATCCCTCACAATCCCCAACGATTCAATCGCTTTTTTCATTTGCTCCGGTTTTAATGCCCGAATCTCTTTGTATAAATAGCCAAATCTTTCAATAATCTCTTTCCCAAAAATAAAAACACCAGCGTCTTTGTGCTCCTCCAAAAAACGCCGATAACCTTCATGTAAAACTGGCACATAAGATATAACAACCTTCCTCATTTTTTCAATATTAGCCCTGGTTTAAAATTGAACATTTGGTCATTGATCATTGAATGTAAATTGAATATTGAAAATTGAACATTACATCACTTCCCTTTAATCTCATTCAAAACTTCTTCAATTGTTGCAATCAACTTTGGCCGTAATCTTTTCTCGACCTTGTTAGCCGTTGTAATCTGCAACCTTCTTATCTTCGCGCTGGTGGAAGTCGTCGCCTGAGATCTAAGAACAACAACTTCTCCGCAAAGCTTTTTTACCTGCTCAAGTTTTTCTGGTGTATATGTTTCGTCCACTGCAATCAAAACATCCGGCTCGACTGCTTTTATCATGTGCCACTTTGGTGCGTCATGGTCCTTGAGAGTCACGATATCAGCACACCCTAAATGACCGATCATCTCCATTCGTTCGTCTTCTGGCACCACTGGTCTATCTGGACCTTTGCGATTCTTCACTTTCTGATCTGAATCAACCCCAACAATTAAAACATCTCCATACTCCTTCGCTGCCTTCATATATCTAGCATGTCCAATGTGAAGCAAATCCCAGGAACCCATTGTCAAAACAATTTTGCATCCTCTTTCTCGGCACTTTTTAACAGCGTCCAAAAGGGCATCTCCTTGCAAGATCTTTGATCCACATTCTTTCTTGGCATCAAATTTTTTTACACTGTCAACAGATTTTTTTCTATCCATTTTTTTGTTGTTTTTATTTTCTCACTCAACTCAAGTATCACAGACATTCTATCAACTCAACCTTTTTCCGTCAAAAATTAGCTTTTTGTCATTTGAGACAAAAATCCCAGACAAACATCTGGAATTTTATTCTTAAAGTATATCTCTTTATACATACATATGTACGTACATACAAAAACATGCTTGGTAACGTACCATGGTACATTACCAGAAAACTATAAGGTTATTTCGCAACTCTTTCCACTCCCAATTCTTTCATGAATTTATCCGCCTCAATCAGAAGATATTCAAGATCTTTTTCATTATCAATAATGCAATCGGCCTTTTCTCCAATTTTCGGAACATGAACCTCGGTTTCTTTTTCATTAAGAGCCTGAAACGACTCAAAAGGAAGTTGGTCATCGCTTTTCTCTCCTCGACCAGTGACACGTTGCCAACGAATCTTTTCTTGAGCAGTAATATATAGAATCTTAGAGCTCTCGAACTCCCGAATAAACTCATAGTCAGACGGCATACGCACGCCATTGACAATTATTAGCCCATTATCAGCATCTTCAATTCTTTTCTTCATTGCCCGAGACAAAATATCGGCACCAAAACGATCCTTGAACACGCCATAGAGCCATTGTTGGTCCTTCTTGGAAAGTTTGTCAAAATAAATCGAAAGTGTATCTTTGATTGGATCAGCAAAACGCATCAAGGTTGCACCATACTCCTTTTCCAGATAATCTGCTACTGTATCCTTACCTGAACCTGTCTCCCCCACCAAACCAACGATGGTTTTTTTCATTTGATATCACCTTAAAATTATTTAAAAACAACAAGCATCCCCACTAAAATCTGGCTGGGTTCAACTTTCTTGCCTGCATCAATCTATTTATTGCTTTGATTCTTCTTTCTTTTCGACAGTCTCTATCTTTGTCTTTTCGTCAGTTTTTTCTTCTTTTTTTTGTTCCTTTTTCTTTTCGACTATTCCAACAATTTTATTGAATTCATCTTTTTCAAGTGTTTCTTTTTTCATGAGTGCTTTCACAATATCTTCCAATACACTTTTTTTGGAACTCAGAACTTCTTTGGCTTTATCATGAGCTTGTTTGATGAACAACTGAGCTTCAGTATCGATCTCTCTCGCAGTCGCCTCTGAATAGTCTTTTTGATCATGCAACTCTTTACCCAAGAAAACCATTTCCTCTGTTTTCCCAAATGTCATTGGACCCAACTTGCTCATGCCAAATCTTGTGACAAGCTTTCTGGCAAGAGACGATGCCCGATCCAAATCATTTGAAGCCCCAGTTGTAACCTCGCCAAAAATCATTTCCTCCGTGACATACCCACCCATCAGAACCGCAAGTTGATCGAGATAGTATGACCTAAAATGCAAAACTCTGTCAGTTTTTGGAACATTCATTGTATATCCAGCAGCATGTCCCCTCGAAATGATGGAAATTTTTTGCACTGGATCAGCCTTTGGAAGAGATGCAGCAATAAGCGCATGTCCAGCCTCATGATATGCAGTTATCTTTTTCTCCTCTAGAGAAAATACTTTGCTCCTTCGTTCAGGTCCAAGCAGAACCTTCTCAATCGCTTCTCGCATTTCTTTCATACTGGTTCGCTCTTTATTTCTTCGAGCAGCCAAAATAGCAGCCTCATTCACCAAATTCTCCAAGTCCGCACCAGAAAAACCTGGAGTGCGCTCTGCTATTTGTCGCAGATCGATATCTTTGTCTAATGGTTTACCTTTTATGTGAATCTTCAGAATTGCTTCTCTCTCTTCAATGTCTGGATTGTCTATTGTCACACGACGATCAAATCTTCCTGGTCGCAAAAGTGCTGGGTCAAGAACATCAGGTCTATTTGTTGCTGCGATCACAATCACATTTGTATCAGTGTCAAACCCATCCATCTCAACAAGAATTTGGTTCAGTGTTTGTTCTCTTTCATCATGACCACCACCAAGTCCTGCTCCACGATGTCGCCCAACAGCATCAATTTCATCAATAAAAACAATTGCTGGTGACTTTTTCTTGGCTTGCTTGAAAAGATCTCGCACACGAGAAGCACCAACACCCACAAACATTTCAACAAATTCTGATCCTGAGATTGAAAAGAATGGAACATTTGCTTCTCCAGCAACAGCTTTTGCCATCAACGTCTTTCCTGTCCCAGGTGAGCCCAAAAGCAAAACTCCTCGAGGAATTCGTGCACCAAGTCTCAAGAATTTCTTTGGATTTCGCAAAAACTCTACAACCTCATACAGCTCCTCCTTCGCCTCTTTACAACCCGCAACATCACGAAATGTGATTTTGCGCTTCCCATCTTTTGTTGGAATTTGCATTCGAGCTCGAGAAGATCCAAACAACATTGCCTGATTGCTCCCTCGTTGAGCTTGCCTCATCAAAAACCAAATGAAAAAGGCGATCAAAAGAAATGGCAACATGAAAGGCAAAAAAATCGTTAGCCAAAAATCGCTGCTAGAAGTGTCTTTTACTTCAATTTGAATTTTTTGCAGTTTTTCTTTTTCGACACCAAGATTAGCGAAAGTCTCCGTTGGAGAGGTGTCTGCTTCTTTACGAGACAGTTCTTTGGTCCCATCTTTCAATTCAACATGCAACTTGCTTCCTTCCACTTCAATCATTTTTACTTCTTCTCCATTGATCTGATTGACCAGCTTAGAAAGAGAAACATCTTCAACTTTTTCAATATCAGCACTATAGAGAGTCACCAATCCTGAGATAACCAAAAAACACGCGATCACAATGATAATGTTCTTGCCCAATTTCTTCATATTTGAATTCATTTTATTTGTTATGTTTATTCTTAATGTAATGTTGTATATAATGTATGCTATTTTCTCTGAAAAACCACCTTCAAACCACTTTTCTCAATTTGGACAGGGCCAAGAAGAAAAATCTGATTCTTCGACTTTCCGCTTGAAAGTATTTTTTCAAACTCAAACAAATGGGCTGCTGAGATATTCTTCACGTTTCCCTTTAAATGCTTGATAGAATTCCTAAAAATCAAAGCTCTTACAGCATTTGGCTTCTCAAGCAAATCCTTTGATTTGAATGTAACTTTGTCTTTTTCGACATTCCCAATATCATTGTATGATTTTTGAGCAATTTGTTCAACAAGCAGGTTGATCTGACCAACCTGTTTCGACAAACTTGCAAGTCTTTCCTTGATTTTTGGATTGAACTCTTCCTCAATCAAGGGAATAAGCTTGTGTCTAATCTTGTTACGAACATATTTTTCATCAAAATTGCTTTTATCAATCCTGAACTGCTGGTCTTCTTTTTCAAGAAAACTCACAAGTTCATTCTTTTCCAATTCCAATAATGGTCTTATCACTTTTCCTCTTTTTGCTTCGATTCCATTGAGACCTTTCATACCAGAACCGCGAAGCAAGTTCATGAGAACTGTTTCTGCCTGATCATCCTTAGTGTGCCCCACTGCAATCCAATCAAGCCTTTTATCTTTCCGTTCCTTCTCAAATTGTTCATATCGAAATTCTCGCAGAGCCTCTTCTGACTCACCGTCTTTCTTATCTTTACACTTCACAACTTTAAGAGTAATTTCAAGTTGCTTTGCCAATTCACGAACAAACTGTTCATCCTTATCAGATTCTTCTCCTCTAAGCGCGTGGTTAACATGCAACAATGACAATTTGAGATCCATTTTTCCTTTCAACGCATCAAGCACTCGCAGAAGTGCAACAGAATCTGGACCACCCGAAACACCAATCAAAATTTCATCTCCTCTTTCAAAGAGTTTTTCGTGAAAAACAAAATTTTGAGCTCTTTTTACAATCAACTTTTTTTCTTATATTACACAGTTCCTCCTAGTTCCTTTTTTCAATCTTATAATTCTCTTTTTTCAGAATTTCAATAATATCATCGACTGTCTTGCTCAATTGATCTTGGGCATTGACCACTTCGTAATCATAAAAACTTTTTTCGTTGTCGATTTCATATTGAGCATATTCAAGTCTCTTTTCTAAGCGTTCGACAGAAACATCGGGGTCACGCTTCAAATGTCTTTTTCGCAGATTTTTCATCGAATCAGGAAGAATGAAAATGGTTGTTGCTTTATGATTCTTTTTGAAATATTTTGTTCCAGTAATATCCGTAGTAACAATAACATTCAATCTTTCATTCAACTTGCTTTCAAGCTCAGGCAAATATGTTCCATAGTACACATCCTCGTCCCTGCTATTTTGATATTCTGGGATATTTCCCTTCTCCACTTCTTCCAAGAACTCATCATTCGAGAAAAAATAATAATCAACCATGTTTTTTTCATTTAATCTCGGCTTCCTTGTTGTTGCCGTTACTAAACGCACAAAGTTAGAATATCTTTTTTTGATTTCTTCAACAATTGCATTTTCTCCCACACCGGTGGGTCCACTAATAATAACGACTTTATTTTCTGTCATCGTCTCTGATTATTTTTTTGTAGCAGAGGCCTTTTTAGTAGTTTTCTTTTTTGTAGCTGGTTTTTTAGCAACTTTTTTCTTCACTTCCTTTTTTGTTGCCATTTTGACAGCCTTCTTTTTGGTTACCTTTTTGACTTCTTTTTTGACTTCTTTATTGACAGTCTTTTTAGCAGCTGGTTTTTTCGTCACTTTTTTGGTCTCTTTTTTTGCAACTGTCTTTTTGATTGTTTTTTTCTTGGGTTCCTTTTTGGCTTCTTTCTTTTCTTCCTTTTTCTCATCAACCTCGTCTTTTTTCTCTTCAACCTTCTTCTTCACTTTGCTTGGGTTTCCAATAAATCTCAAACCCATACGATGTTCGTTTGGTTCCATTGACATGATCTCCCAAGAATATTCATCACCAGTTTTGACAATCTCATCGATTCCCTTTTGCGGATATTCTCCGAAACCACTGACATGAGCAAGACCATGAATATCTTTATCGAGATATACAAACGCACCAAAATGATTGATCTTGTGAACTTTTCCCAAAACTTGATCACCGACTTTATATTTCTTCCCAGCCAAAACCCAAGGATCATTCTTGAGCTCACGAATTGACAATGAAATTCTTGTGTCATCAATTGAGATAATCTTAGCTCGAACTCGGTCTCCGACCTTCACAATCTTTCTTGGATCATCAATGAGCTGCCAGTCAAGCTGTGAAATGTGCACCAAGCCTTCCAGTTTATCTTCTTCTTGATCTGATTTTTTCTTTGATGGAGAAAAGAACTTAACAAAAGCTCCGAAATCTACAACACCACTAACGTCACCCTCAACAATATCACCGACCTTCAATTCCGCTATTGCAGTTTTTTCCTTATCACGATTGGCTTCTTTCTCGGATACAATCAATTTCTCTTCTTCTGAGTCAATGTCTATCACACAAACCTGCATTTCGGTTCCAATGTATGTTCTCAAAATTTCAAGGATCTTGTTTTTATCACCATCTTCAACTCTTGGATAGTGTTCTGCTGTCAACTGGCTAACTGGCATGAAACCAGTGATTCCATTTATCTCAAGCATAAGACCACCCTTGTTTGCATCAACAATTCTTGTTTCAATCGGCGTCTTGTCCTCTTTTCTTTTCTGAATATCTTGCCACGCCTCCTCACGAACTGCTTCACGAATTGAGAGCTCAACATATCCATCTTCGTTTTCCAAATCCTGAATAACAGCGACCACCTCGTCACCAACACCAAGTTTTTTTCTATCAATTCCAAAGCCATCTTTGATCTCTTTCCCATAAACAATTCCAGCTCCCAAAGTTCCGAGATCAAGATATGTTGCATATGCCTCAATGCTAATAACTTTTCCAGAAATCTTTTCACCTTCATTTGGAATTTTCGCTGGAAACTCATTGAGTAATTTCTGCATCAAAGGCTTTTCTTCAGTGTATTCATGTTCAGAAGATCCCTCTCCTTCAGCAACAACCTCTTCTTTTTCAGATTCTGAAGACGATGAAAGAACTTCGTCGATTTCTTCTGTTATGTCAAAATCATCATTATTCATATGTTTGCTGTGGTCAATTGATGAAAATTCAATCTTTTCAACTAATCAATATCCATCAATGACCTTTCATAAACAAAAAAACGGCACATTACCACAAGTGCGTTTTATCTTGTTTATGTTGTGGTTAATTGTTAAATTAATAATATTTTATCTACTGATTCTGCAATTCATTATACACAACATTTTATTTTAGTCAACAACTCATAAAATTCGTCTATCGAATATTCCGTGGACGAACAAATGTTTCAATATGAGCAGAATCTGGTGAGTGCTCAGCATCAACATTCACATATATATCGATCTTGATCATACCAACCTCACTGGGACTCACTGGAGTTGAAAGAGGATTATTGGTTGTGTCCACCGGATAGTCTTGATTGTAATAATAGAACATCGACTGACTTCCCGTGTTCACAATTCCGTTTCCCACAATCTTAACTTCGGTGTCAGTTACCGGATATGCAATGGGAAAACCAGAGGCTTTCGAAATCCCTATTTTGAGTTGCTCATCCTCTAAATAGTAATGAAGACGTTCTGTCGCATCATCATCATCAACATTAGCAAAGAACGTCATTTCATAATCATCAGCCAAAACGATCATATATTCACCTGCGTCAGACTGCTTTGCTTCTCTCAAGTTAGTAATGAAACTCCTCAGTGAGTTTTGCATTACTGCTACATTCAACCCCTGCTCATAAGAATATCTATTCAAATAGAAAGCACGAATAATGAACGTTGTTATCATCCCAAGTAAAATTACCATCACTGCGATTCCAATCAGCATCTCAACCAAAGTCATTCCACTTTTATTTTTGAAAATATTTTTCATCTAACTTCTGATAGAATTAAGGACTCACCATCGCCTCATGCTCAGTAAGATTACTGACAGAAACGGTATCGGAATAGTTTGAATAGCCAGTGACCTGAATGTCAATTTGATAGGTATCAGATGGCATTGCCACAGGAGGATCTTCCACTGCCGGGAAATAAACGATACCAGTTTCACCTGTTGTCACTGTTTGATCAAAACCAGTTGCAGTTACTTGTACTTCAGCTCCTTCTATTGGATCAAATGTTCCACTATCCTTCACCCAAACAAGGAGAGAGTCAATGTTTTTTTCTGCAAACAGTAGCTTTACTTCTTTGTCATCTTCAGAAACAAGCACAATTGGAATCTCAGAATCAGCCCCGATGTATTTCAATTCTGTGGTCTCCAATGATACCGTGTTCGTGATGTCATATGATCCAGGACTAATGTCGTTCAACTCAACTTTACCAGACCCATCTGTTGTTTCTGTTTGATCAAAATTGAAGGTGTCAGGATCAGTCCCAATAATTCGTCCTCCAAGAAGATCAATATCGATTCCAGAGATCCCACTATCATCAGCAATGTTGACTGCTTCAATTGTCAAGTCAGCAGATTTGTTCATGACCAGAGTTTTCATCACCACAGATTCGTCAATTGTCATAATATTTGAATCTAGTGGAGTAAAGGAAGAACCAGGAGGATTTGGATAAGTCTCAACTGTCTCATAGTCACTCTTAGTAATTGTTATTTTGTATTCTTGCTGAGGCATTCCAGCAATACGAACATTTCCTTCCGCATCAGAAATTGTGGAACCGTGAATTGGCGGCGACTCATCAACACTGTCAACAGTTACTGTGACAATCGGAACTGCTGTGCCACCGTCATCAACGGCATTGACACTCAAAACTCCACCACCAACATCCGATTCCAAGCCATTCGGAACAAACTTTGAAAGATGTACAACGCTTTTTGTCTGTCCATTTGCAGTCCACGATACTTCTATTCTTGCCTGTTTATAGTCCGTTTCAACCGTGTCATCCCCACCCTGTCCATCATAAGCATCATCGATATATTCTATCAAGGTGTCCACTGTATAAATAAAGCCATTTTTTGAAATATTTTCTGTTTGCAATAAAGGACCAACTGGAATCCAACCTTGTGTTCCAACGTCATCATATTCCAAGTTTCTTATTATTTCCATTTTTTCATTTGCCAAAGCAACTGCAACTGTTTTTTGCTTAGAGTCAGCAAACAATCTCGTAACATTGAACAAGGCAGTGTAGAGACTTAGTACGATTAAACTGACCAGAGCGACTCCAACAATGGTCTCAATAAGAGTGACACCGCTTTCAAATGCGTTTTTTTTATTGTTTTTTTTCATTTTTTATTTTTGAACTTTGATTTACATTTTTTCCATCAAGGAATAAATTGGTTGGATAATCGCCATTGCGAACAAACCAACAGCCGATCCAATTATCACCATTAAAACTGGCTCAATTATCGATGACATGTTCTTGGTAATTTGATCGACTTCCTCCTCATAGAACTCTGCTAGATTTTTCAAAACTTCAGGAGTCTTTCCTGTTTCCTCACCAACTTCAATCATTTGAATCACAAGATATGGAAAAATATCGCTATTTTTCTGAAGAATCTCTGAGAGATTGACACCTTTTTGAACATCCTCAGAGGCTCTTTTAACTACTTTTTTGAAATAGTGATTCCCCAATGTGTCAGATGTTATTCTTAATGACTCAACCAAAGATGTTCCGCTATCTAACAAAGAACTGAGAATTCTTGAAAATCTTGCGCTGTTTACTTTTGTTATGATTCCACCAAGAATTGGCGCCTTAATGAAAACTTTGTGAAATATTTTCTTTCCCGGAGGTGATTTCGCGAACATTCTCACTCCAATGACAAAAGCGATCATTCCCCCAATAACAAATGCTGCATTAGCCTCCATAAAATCACTAACAGTTATAAGAATTCTTGTCATAATTGGCAAATCTGCACCAAATTCGTCAAACATGCTTGTCAGTTTCGGAACAACAAAAATCATCATCAAAACACCAATAACAAGCATGACCGAAATAATCACGGAAGGATAGATCATAGCCCCACGAACTTTTGAAATCAGCTTGTGATCTTTCTCAAGTTGATCAGCAAGAATGTTAAGTATCTCCTCAAGATTTCCAGATAATTCACCCATACGCACCATAGAAACAAACACTGGTCCAAAAACCTTGGGGTATTTTGCCATCGCATCTGCAAAAGTATTCCCCTTTTTCACATCAACGGCAAGCTTCAAAATAACAGTTTTGAAGGTTTTATTCTTTTCTTGCGATGACAAAATCACCAGCGCTTTCGAAAGTGACAAGCCAGAATTGATCATGACTCCCAAATGACGGCAAAAAATCATGCGATTTTTCAACGGCACTGACATAAAACTGTTCATGATGGAGGTCTTCGTTTTTTTCTGTTCTTTTTTCTTTGTGATTGTGGTTGGCCAAAAATCATCCTTTCGCAAGGCCTCCACCACTTCACGCTCCTCCGAAGCTTCCATTTCTCCATTTTGAACTTCGCCTTCTTGGTTTTTTGCTACATAGATAAATTTTGCCATTTTTGAGTTTTATTCCTTTGTAACTCTAAGAACTTCTTCTATAGATGTTAGCCCTCGCATTGCTTTTATAATCCCGTCTTCAAGCATTAATATCATTCCCTCTTCCTTGGCCTTATTTTTTATTTCATCTGCTGTTGCATTTCCGCTAACCAGCTTTTGAATGCTTTCACTCATTTCAAGTACTTCAAAAATCCCAATTCTTCCTTTGTATCCCTCCCCGTTACATCTCTCACAACCCTTGCCTTTAAAGAAGCTTACATTTCGGATATCTTTCACTTCTTTCAACTCTTTTATCTCTGCATCATCAATCCCATCAAGCGTTTTGGTTATTTGATCAAAATCAACAACCTTCTCAAGTTCTGCAACTCTTTTTTTGTCCAGCTTGTATTGCTGTCTACAATCAGAACAAACTTTCCTGACTAATCGCTGGGCAACAACAACATAAACGGTTGAAGCAACGAGAAAAGCCTCTGCTTTCATGTCCAACATTCTTGGAATCGTTGCTGCAGCTGAGTTAGTGTGCAAAGTGGAAAGAACAAGATGCCCTGTCATTGCGGCATTGAGAGCAATTTGCATAGTTTCAGAGTCTCGAATCTCACCTACCATAATAATGTCTGGATCTTGACGCAAAAGAGCACGCAAGCCACTAACAAAAGTCATACCAACCTTTGCCTTCACTTGAGTCTGATTGATTCGTGGCATTCTATACTCAATTGGATCCTCAATGGAAGAAATGTTAACCTCTGGCTGATTCAAAATATCCATCGTGGTATACAAGGTAGTCGTTTTCCCACTTCCAGTTGGACCAGTTACCAAGATCATCCCATTTGGTTTTTTGATAGCGCTGTGCACTTGCTCCAATGATCTTCCCCAGAGACCCATACTTTCAAGAGTCAGTCCTTTTGAAGATTCATCCAAGACGCGCATAACTATTTTTTCACCATCAAACACCGGCAAAATTGAAACACGAAAAGAGATTTTTTTGTTCTCTTCTTCTATTTTAAATCTTCCGTCCTGTGGGACTCTGTGTTCATCAAGCTTCAGATTGGACAAGACTTTTATCCTGGCAACAATCCCCGACAACACCTGTTTGGGCAATATCATCGTCTCATGCAAGATTCCGTCGATTCTGTATCTAACATGAACTTCCGTTTCATCAGGTTCAATGTGAATATCTGAAGCAGATTGCAAAATTGCGTGTTTGAGAAGAGTGTCAACTATTTTGATGATCGGAAGATCTTGCGCAATTTTTTCCAAATCATCCCCCTCATCAACCTCGTCTGAGTTTTTGTCAATTATGTCTCCAAACTCAGCCTGAAGACTCTTTTTGTATTGTTTGAGAACCGAATCGATACTTGCCTGCGAAGTAAAACATGCCGAAATTTTTAAACCGGTTTTCTTTTTGATAAAATCAATAGTCTGGATATCATCAGGATTCAACATTGCAACACGAAGTTTTCTTCCTGTTTTCTGAAAAGCTACAATGCTATTTTTTCGAGCAATCGGTTCGGGAACAAGCTGAAGAATATCTTTTGTAATCTTTTCTTTCTCAAGATCAACGAAAGGAATTCCCAAAATATACGCGTACATTTTTCTCAGATCTTCTTCTGTGATTGCTTCCTTTTCCAAGAGCAAGTCCCCAAGCTCTTTGCCTTTTTGTTCTGACTCCTTCATTGTCTCATCAACAATTTTTGCATCAACCAAACCAGCATCAAGCAAAAACTCGCGCAGTTGCTTTGGTTCAACCTTCATAATTTGTTTTTATTTTAATACTAATCTCTATTAACCAATGACTTCACTGACTTTTGCCACAATGTCCTCCAAAGAATAATTCGATTTCACAAGATATGTCGTGGCACCATAGTCTAGAGCCTTCTGAATGTCCTTGGGATCACTCAAGTTTGTCGCAAGAACCACTGGAATTTCCTTTGTTTTCTCATCCCCTTTGAGCTCCTTCAAAACCTCAAATCCATCCTTACGTGGCAAAATGATGTCGAGCAAGACCAGATCAATTTTTTGCTTCCCGATAAGCTCAATGGCTTCTTCTCCGTCTTCGGCAGGAACAACGGCATAACCAGAACTTTCAAGGATTTCTTGCAAAGATTCCCTCATCCCCTTTTCGTCCTCGACAACAAGAATAGTCTTTTTTTTCATTGATGAAAGTTTAATAAATTATTTTTATAGCCTTTTTTCTATTTTAGATTTTAATACATTTTCAATTTCACTTATTATATCACAAAGTTTTGTTTTTGCCTTTCGAAATAGGAAGTGTCACACAAAACTCCGCCCCTTTTCCGAGTCTTGAATTCAATTTTACAGTTCCTTTCATCTGTTCAATCACCTTCCGAGACATAAACAACCCCAATCCAGTTCCTTCTGGCTTTGTTTTTCTTCCATTCTCAGCTCGATAGAACTTGTGAAAAACCAGTTCATGCTCAGATGGATCAATTCCAATACCATCGTCTTTTATTCTGACCTGAACTGTCTGGCCTTGTTTTTTCACAGATATTTTGACTGTTCCTTTTTCTCGACTATAGCTAATTGCATTTTCTATAAGGTTCATGAAAGCAATTTTCAATTTGTCTTTATCCGCATGAACCAAGTGGCTAACTTTTGGAGTTTTAAAATCAATGTTCAATTTCTTGATCTCAGCGAAACTCTCGAGCATCTTTATACATTCATGAACTGATTCATCCACTGCAACATCTGTAATAATCAACATATCAGCGTGTCTTTCTATCCTTGACATATTGAGAATATCAGAAATCATTGTTCTCAGTTTTTCATTTTCTTCATATATCCGATCAACATACTTGATTTGCTTGACAGAAAGTTTGCTGATATCGCTTCTTTTGAACATCTCAACCTGCCACTTTACCGTTGTTAAAGGAGACCTCATTTGATGAGAAATGATGTGAACAATTTCTTTTCTCAGTTTGTTTATTTCGGTCATGCGTTTTGCTGATTCAGCAAAAACATTCCCGATGATCATAATGATAACCGCCTCACCAGCAACCAAAAAAACCGCCTCACGAGGATCATCTGCAAAACCAGAAGCCCATATATATGTAATGATCATCACAGTAATGTTTGCCAGACCCATCACCAACAAAATGAAGTCCGGAAGTTTACAAATTGGCATTCCATATTCCAAACTTTCGTCTCTTAACTTCCTAACTACATTTAATTTTCGCCAAATTCTAGCCATTTTATTTTTATTTTTATTTTTTATTTTTGTGTATCCAGAAACCTCAAATCTATACTCTTATCGAAATTTTGGATCTTTCAGCTCTGCCTTGACCATAAACCTTTTCCAATCTGTACCCAGAGGCCAACAAGTTACAACCGTCAATTCACTTCCTTCATAGTCCCGAAACAATCTCTCATCGTCAGCAACAACAACTTCAGAAGATACAACCGAATAAACGATGGCGATCTTTTTTCCATTTTTCAAAGACATGTGAATCACAATTTCATCCCCAAAGCTAACCTTGTTTAATTTTGCAAAGACATCTTTGTATTCACTTTTGTTCCATGAATAGTAGCTGCTATGTCCCGTGATATATGAGTTTCCATTCATGGAAGGAAATGCAGAACCTGGATAATGCACAACGCCCTCATCTAGTTTCCTGAGGACATCTTCTTCGTTTTCACTTTGAGCCCAAATTATAGGAGCTTCTATCTCAACCGAAGGAATTCTGATTCTGGCATCAATAGTGCCCTCTCCTGTTGGGTCATAACCCCTAACAACCTCATGGTAATCATCAAAACCGTCTCCGTCAGTATCTTGTTTGTCTGGATCAGTACTTAAAAGATTTTCATGCGCAAGCAAAAGCAAATCCCCATCCTTATCAAGCTCGTTGAGCTTTTCATTGGTTCGCAAAGGACCTTTTCCAATTGGATTTCCCCCTGCCTCAACTTCATCTCCATCTCCCACTCCATCATGATCAGTGTCAAATTTTCGAGGATTGGTATGATACTTGTATTCTTTTTTGTTGTTAAGATAGTCACCATCAAAATCTTTCCTTGCATCAGTCGGATCATCCTTGTCCATTCCATATTGTTTTTCCCACCAGTCATGAATACCGTCTTTGTCAGAATCAATTCGACCAATTCCGTTAGGATTATATCCATTCTCTATTTCCTCACCATCAAGATATCCATCGTTGTCAGTGTCCTTATTTTTTGGGTCAGTTCCAAACTGAAATTCAATTGAGTTGGTGGCTCCATCACCATCTCCATCCAATAATGAATCTTTTGGATTTTTATCATCGAGACCGTTTTCAACCTCCCACCAATTTGGCATACCATCATCATCAGCGTCACTAACTTCATCTCCTTTTCCCCAACCATTTCTCCAATCCAAAATTTGACTTCGAACAAAGTGATAGTTTGCAACAAGAAAAACAATAAACGTAATCGTCAAAAATATTCCTGTTGCCTTAAGCAACAATTTCCACAACGGAACCCGAGGAACTTGCACTTCTGGTGCAAATGCCTCCGCCTCCAAGTCATATATTGATACAAAATTCTGTACTTGCTTTGCGTCCATTGAAACAAAAGAAAATTAAACTTAACCACGCCTCAACCAAACTAATAACGTCTACTGCTCCAAAACAAAAATTGCAGACCCTTTCTGGGGCCAAAACAAAGACTTGTTCTCAGTGCTAATTCGAAACTTTATTCCCTCAACAGAAAGTACTGTTTCATCGACAACCTCCAAATCTTTGAGAACAAACCCAAAGAAAAAACGTTTATCCTCTTTCCAACTCTTCTCAACTTTGAGCCTCTGTGAGGAATCGAATCTTCCACCAAGCTCAAATTTAACATTATTCAAATCTTGATCAACACCAGAAACCAAAACAAAAATCTCTTCACTATTTTCATATCCACAATTGAAAGACCAATCATCTCCAATCTCTGTCCAAGACCTCCTCTCTTGTGGCAAAATTTCACCTTGTGCAAGAATTTCCCAGGAATCTTTTTCTTGATTAGCACTCAATTTTGCACAAGTCACGGAAGGACTTCTCTCTCTTACTATTCCAAAACTAGCCGCGGAAACTTTTCCAAGAACATTGTGCGATTGTCCTTTTTTTTCTTTAAGCACAACCGACTCATCCTGAACAATACCGACCTTACATTCACTCGTCTTTTCAAAACCTTCGAAAAACAAAGAACCAACAATCTCGCCCCTAGCGATTGCACTCATTTGAGAATTAGAAAAGGATAAAACAATTTTTCCGTTCTCCTGATCTATTTTTTGTTCAAGCAATTCATCAAAAAACTTGTTGTCAAAATTAAAACGCTCAAAAGAAAGTTGTTTTGGGTCAAAACCAATCGTCAACTTCATCTTCTCAATTACCTCGCCATTACTGTTTATTTTTATATCAACCATGATCTCGTCACCAACCTGAAAGAAGTCTTTCTGTGTCATCAAAGAAACAGAAACCACATGTGGTTCTCCAGGCAATAAAGAAAGCAGACCTTTCCCCATAGCAAAGGGATAATTGAAGACAACAGAAGTGAAAACAAGTCCAGCCGAAACCGCCCACACAGTCACCGCAGCATAACGAACAAAGTTCTGAAAGAAAAACATTTTCTTTTGACCTATTTGTTGCTGACTCTCATCCTCCTCAAGTTGTTCTGCGGCCAAGACGACCTTTGCTTCTTCTCCTGCAATGTCTGCAACTTGTCTCATATCAGAGTCGACCTGTTCTTTTGTCTTCTTTCTAATGTTGCGTGCACGCTTTGGCATTACCCCTCCTCTGAGCTTGTTCCAAGCCGCCCCAAAATTGAAAAGGCTCAATCCCAACAACAATGCCGCCCCCACTCGAGAAAATAGTTTGCGCTTTTTTTGTTTCATTGCTTTATTGTGATGAAATTATTTTGAAGAATTTTTTTTCTGCTCGAAAAGTCTGTGCATTGTTCGAAAAAGAGTCAGCACAATTACGCGCGGTGCAGAGAAAAGCATTGCTCTGTATACCTTACTCATTTGAATTTCATATTGCTCGAAAAAATCATCCTCTCCAATAGAGTCTATCAGTGCAGCGTCTTGTAGCCCTTCAACCCTATTGAGATGCTCTGTCCAAAGCAAGTCTAGAACTTTTAAAGTCACCGTTTTCTCTATATCTCTCATTTTTTTCGATGAAACATATTTCTCAAAATCATTATAATAGGCACTGATACTTTTATATGCCCCAGAACGAAGATCTTTCATGTCAATTCCTTCCTGTAAAAATTTGTGCGGACGGAACCAGCCGTTGAGTGTCATTTCTTTCATTCCATCAATCACTTTGTCGATATCTTCCTTGCTCACAGTCTTCTTTTTTGCTTGCAGTGGAGCAACAATTCTGCGATAGACCTCCTTGGATATAAGTTTCATTGTTTCCTCCTTCAAATCATCATCAAAAAGAACTCTATTACGTTGACGATAGAAGGACTTTCGCTGCAAATCAAGAACCTTGTCAAATTCATAAGACAAAACTCTCTGACCAAAAAAAACTTCTTCCATTCTTTTTTGAGCTCGACTCAATACCCTCTCCAGAGAAGAGTGTTCAATTCCTTCGTTCCATCCTTTGTGTTTTTTGAGTTCCCTTTTATATTCCTTTTTAAAATGTGTCTTTATAAGTTCGTCATCAGCACTGATCAAAAACTGCGTCTCACCAGGATCCCCCTGACGTCCTGCACGACCAATCAACTGATTGTCTATTCTCCGAGCATTGTGACGTTCTGTTCCAAAAACCAAAAGCCCTGAGTCTTTTCGAACTTCCTCGTGCAATTCAATGTCAGTCCCTCGTCCTGCCATGTTTGTTGCAACTGTGACTGTCCGAGGTTGCCCTGCATCTGAAATAACTTCAGCCTCACGTAGAGTGTGTTTTGCATTCAAAACGCTGGAAGGAATGTTCTCTTCGAGAAGATCCACATGCACATGATGAGACTTCTTGATCGATCTGGTTCCAATGAGCACTGCTCTCTTCTTGAAATAGTGCTCTTTGACAGCCCAAGAGAGATATTTAAGCTTGTCTTCCCAACTCAAAAAGAAGCGATCTTTTTTATCATAACGAGCAATTTTCTCGTTTGTAGGAATCTCGATTACTTGTTTTCTGTAGATCAATCGAAATTCTCTTTTTGCACTTGTTGCCGTTCCAGTGAGTCCCGCCATTTTGTCATACTTCTTGAAAAGATGTTGAAAAGTGATTTGAGCCAATGTAGGGTTTTCCTCCAAAACTGATAACCCTTCCTTTGTTTCAATTGCCTGATGAATCCCTTGATAGAACCTGTGATTCAGCATCATTCTGCCCGTAAACTCGTCAACAATCACCACTGCACCGTTCTCAATGACATAATCTCTGTCCCGAATAAAAAGATGGTGAGCTTTCAAAAGTCTTTCAACAAAATACAGATAGTCAACTTCGTCACCATAGAGATTTTTGACGTTGAGCACTTTCTCGAGCTTGCCAATACCTTTCTGAGTCATGTTCACTATCCTTTCTTTCTCACTAACCTCAAAATCAACTTTCTTCTTCAACTTGATCACAAAAGGGTTGAGTTTGATATACAAATCCTTATCTTCTTTGCTGGAAGATTCGGAGTCAGAAATGACCAATGGGGTTTGTGCCTCATCGATTAAAACGCTGTCAGCTTCATCAACAATTGCAAAATGCAGCCCTCTTTGTCTGACATTTGCTGATTCATAAAGCATGTTGTCCTTAAGAAAATCAAAACCAATCTCATTATTCGTTGCATATGTGATGTCTGCTCCATATGAAACTTGCCGTTCAAAATCATCTGTTTCGCTAGTGACAAAACCAACAGAAAGTCCCAACATTCGATAGACCGGTCCCATCCAAGTTGCATCACGTTTTGCAAGATAGTCATTGGCAGTCACAACGTGAACACCTTTTCCCTCCAAGGCATTCAAAAAAGCAGCAAAAACAATTGTGAGAGTTTTTCCTTCTCCAGTTTTCATCTCCACGATGTTGCCCTCATGGGCAGCCATTGCACCTTGCAACTGAACATTGAACGCTTTCATGCCAACAGTTCGCTTTGCTGCCTCTCTCACCAATGCAAAGGCTTCCGGCAAAACTCGATCCATCTTTTGACCAGATTTCAAGTTCATTTTCAACAAACTTGTTTTGACACTCAGATCTTCATCACGCAAACCTTGAAATTCTTGCTCGAGCCAATTTATTTTTGTAACAATGCGACGATATCGTCGAATATTCTTATCCATTTTTCGCTTGCCACGTTAAATTGCAATTTTAATTGCAATATTTAACTGGGGTTAACTTCGTTCCAATATTTGATCTGAAACAAAGTTTTTCTTTTTTATTTTTCTCAGCAACAACGGTCCTACTAAAACAACAGCACGGTGCTAAAAATCCGGCCATTCATTTCGGTTAAATACTTGGATTGTATTCTTATAGTAGCACAAATGAGACCAAAAGAGAAAAGTGCTTTTATCAACTTTTTCACTGTTTTCAACAATCTTTCGTTTTTGTTTTTGTTTTTTGTTACATGTACTTAAAACAAAAAGAACTGGAAAAAGATGTTTATCTTTTTCCAGTTCTCGATTTTTTGGTTTCAAGAGACGATTTGATTTAGACAGTTTTCACCTAATCACGTCACGAACCCAACGTTGCGTCTTATAGCGAGTTTCGTTGCCTACATCGTGGATCGTGCCTCTTACAACGCCAGAGGTCGTGTTCGCAATTGTGCCGAAAATCTCTTCGGCGAAACTCTTCTGTCCCGATTGGGACTGAGCGTTATACCACTGCGCCTCAGAGCGAGCCCAGTCAGCATTTGCATCGGCAGCAGCCTTGGACCTCCTATACGCAGTTTTGAACTGTTCATGTGTCATGACCCGAATTTGTTGGGGAGTGTAACCAAGAAGTCCTCCCCAGTTCTCACTCCCACGATGTCGCACATGGCCAGTACCACTGCTACAAGCACTCATCGTGAAACTAACGATCAACACAACGATAATAAAAGGTGCTACACTTCTTTTTTTCATCTAATCCTCCTCTTTCTGTTTGGTAGGGTGATTTTGTTCAAATTTTTTCTTCCATTTCCATCAATTCTTCCAAATTCAGAAAAATTGATTGAAATACAAAACTTTAACCTTTTCTATTCTACTTATACATTATACACTGTTTTTTCTTTCTTGTCAAACTGAAAACCTTGCTCAAAGCAAAATTCAAGCCCAAACGGTGTTCCGTTTGAGCTTGTTTAAAGTACTCAAGAAAGTAAAATATCAAGCAAGGATCTTATTGCATTGGAAACAACAAGAACTCTACTCGACGATCTTGACAATATAAATAAGGATTACCTCCAGACCGAGTTTTAGATTCCCCATATCCCGTTGCCCTCAAACGTGAAGGGTTAACACCTCGGTTTGCAAGATATCTCTTGGCCGCCTCGGCACGTTTTTGGGACAATACCCTGTTATATTCAGCGGAGCCACGTGGATCTGTGTGACCTTGAGCTTCGATCCAGGTCTGAGGAAACTGGTTCATTATTTGCGACACACGATTTAATTCATCATACATGTCAGGCTCAATCACTGATGAGTTTGTCTTAAAGAAGATGTCTCCCTTGAAAGACAAACGAAGATTGTCACCTTCGCGCCGGACACTGGCAGCTTTTGAAGCTGCTAAGGCAGCTCTGAATTCAGCTTCCTGTTGATTCATATATGCACCAATACGATTGCCAGTCAGCCCACCAATAGCAGCACCCACTGCGGCACCCCACAGGGTGCTCCTAGTATTTTTGCCAAAGACTTGACCAAGAAGACCTCCGGCAATTGCGCCTCCGGCAGTTCCCCAAGAAGTGTTCTTCCCCTGCCTATTCATGGTTCCATCAGAATTCTGTAAGGTTGCGCATCCCACAAAAGAGATGCAGATAAACAATACCGTTGCCATCACCAAAATCTTTTTCATTTTCATTGCTGTTCCTCCTGTGTTGATGTTTATTGAACCATTGTTGTTTTGACTCTCAAAAATATAATCAGTCAGTCATCTTTTCATGACTGACGCTTGTAATGTTAGGTACTTCCACATTTGACGCATTGTACACCAAAATACGTTTTTTGTCAATATTGTACCTTTAGCCTTATCTGTGCTAGTCTTATGAACCAGACAAATCTTCTTTCAATCAAACAATAAAAGCAACACGCTCAAAATGGATATTTCCGACTTTCAATCACTTCTAAAAAAATCAAAAAATATTCTTTTGGTCATTCCACCAGAGCCAAGTGACGATGTGCTCTCTTCTGCTTTTGGAATGTATCGCTTTTTGAAAAAACATGGAAAGAAGATATCTTTTCTCTCCAAAAACCAAACACCACAGAGATTGAGCTTTCTCGATGCACCAGACAACACAACAAGAGAACTCTCTGGACTTCGTGATTTTGTTTTGGTTTTCAAAACAAAGCACAACAAAATCGTTGACCACAAAACAGAAGAACGAGACGGCGAATATATTGTGAGAATCACACCAGAAAAAGGCTCCATTGACCCACGTGATTTTTCTTTCATGCCCGCAGATTTCAAGCACGACCTTCTGATCCTCGTGGGTACACCAAGCTTGGAAACACTTGGCCATTATTATCATCAAAACACAGATTTGTTTTTTGAGGTTCCCAAGATCAACATTGACAATCAAAACTCAAACGAGAACTATGCACAAGTAAACATTGTTGACATGGCTGCATCCTCCGTTGCTGAAGTCTGCACCCAACTGATAAAAGAAGTCAACGAAGATCTCTTGGATCAAAAACTGGCACAATCACTTTTAACCGGAATTATTGCCGCAACAGAAAGCTTTCAAAAACCGATCACCACACCAAAAGCCATGATTGCAGCTGCGTATCTCATGAAATATAAGGCAGAACAGCCAATTATCATTCGCCATCTCTACAAAACCAAATCCCTCCCTTTTTTGAAGCTTTGGGGACGTGTGATGGCAAGACTCAATTGGGACAAGAAGAAAAAAGCGGTTTGGTCACTGATTTCTTCTGAAGATTTTGTTCAGTCTCGTGCTTCGGAAGATGATATTCCCTATATTCTTGAAGAAATTCAGAAAAACTTTTCGCAGGGACACATTTTTGCAATTTTCTATGCTGGAGAATCAGGAAACACAACGGCTCAATTGCGTTTTACCGACAAAAGCAAGGCACAGCAACTAGCCACTGACTATGAAGCAAAGTGTCTCAACAATTCTTTCAAAGTTGAACTGAAAACAAAAAATCTTCTCCAGGCAGAAGAAGACTTCACTAACAAAATTGAAAGGTTGGAATAAATTCAACTGCTTGCATTTCAAAATGAGAATTAAAGGCACAAATTCTTCGTTAATGTCCTTTTTGTTTCTTGCTCAGAGCAAAACACCAAGACAATAAAACAAAGAAATGCAACCGTTCTTTTTGTTTTTCATGCTATAATAGTGACAGAATAAATAAACAAACAACCTACAAACAGAAAGGAGGAAACATTGTATCATAGCTGGAGATGGAGAAACGTTTGCCTGCACAAAGTCTGGCGATCAAGAAACATCTTCGCCGCAAAGCAGGCAAAGTCATATTTCAGGGCAACTCTATTTGTGTCCATCACAAAGCACCAATTTAGCTTTGTGAGAGAAAGAAGATGATCCTCATCTAACGCCATTTGTTTGGCATCAGGACAGACCTTACTTCGTGAGCAATGAAAAACACACGAAAATCGGTCCCCATGGCTAAAACCACTGGTCAAGCGCAAACCACCACCAAAAAGAGACCCCGGTCAAGGAACCAGGGTCTCAATTTTTTTATAGAAAAAGAATATCTACATCTTCTCCGGTGCATCAACACCCATAAGCCTCATGGTCTCTGCTAAAACAATTTTTGTTCCTTGAACAAGCCTCAATCTTGCTTTCGTCATATCCTCATTTTTTTCATCAAGCACCTTGCATTCGTGATAGAAGCTGTGAAATGAGTCTGCCAACGCCATTGCATAATATGGAAAACGATGAACCTCATAACTTCGAGCAACATCTTCAACGAGCTCTGGCAAACGACTCAGTCTTCTGATCAATGCCAACTCCTTTGGATGCTCAAGCAAGCCCATATTTGCATCATCAGTTACCATATCTGTTTTGCTCAAAATTGAGCAAATTCTTGCATGTGCATATTGCACATAGAATACCGGATTTTTGTCCGATTTTTCTTTGGCCAAATTCAGATCAAAATCCATGTGAGTATCTGGCGAATGCATCAAAAAGAAAAATCTCACTGCGTCCTTCCCTGCCTCTTCCAATAAATCATCAAGCGAAACGTATGTTCCTTTGCGCTTGGACATTTTGTATTCTTTTCCATCTTTGATCACTCGCACAAATTGAGAAAGAATAATCTGCAACTTCCCTTTGTGACCCAAAGCATCGACTGCACCCATAACTCTGGATACATCACCATGATGATCAGCACCCCAGATATTAATTATTTTTTCATATCCTCGGTCAAGTTTGTTTTTGTGATATGCAATATCCGTTCCAAAGTAAGTCATTTCTCCAGTTGATTTTTTCACAACCCTATCTTTGTCATCACCAAAGTCTTTCGATCGAAACCAAAGTGCATCATCGTCTTCATAGGTGAACTTTTCTTCCTTCAAATATTTCAACATTTCATCAACTTCACCGCTGTCATGCAAACTTTTTTCTGAAAAATATTGATCAAAATCAATCCCAGCCTTCTCCATTGTTTGTTTGATGATCTTTTCAGTGATATAAATTGCAGCCTTGCGACCAACAATGAAAGGGTCGTCGCCATCTTTCCCGATCGCTTCATGAAGTTTGTCAATATAGTCTCCTTTATATTCAGCCTCCGAATCCTTCAAGACTGAATGCCCAAGAATTTTCACTTGGTTGCCAAAATCATTCACATAATATTCACTTTCAGCATCAAAACCTGCTTTGTCAAAAACTTTCACCATCGTGTCACCCATTGGTCCACCACGACCATTGCCAAGATGAATCGGACCAGTTGGATTGGCTGAAACAAATTCAACTTGAATTTTCCTATTCTTGCCAAAATTAGAATTGCCATAATTACTCCCAGCTTCTATTACATCATTGACTTGCCTCTGCAAATATGCCATTCCCATTTTGATGTTCAAAAAACCAGGCTCAACAATTTCCACTCCTCTCAAAGGCAACACACTTCGAAACAATTCAATTCTGATAGTTTCAGCGATTTCTGCAGGCTTAATTTTCAATCGCCCAGCCAGTTTCATCACCATGTTCGAAGAATATTCCCCTTGTTCATCGGAGGGATAGCTGACCTCCACGTCTTTAAACTTGATTTCAACATCAGGCCAATTTCTTTTAACAATTTCAAAAATTTGCTCTTGTACTTTTTTTTTCATCTTGTTTTTTCTAGCTGATATTTATTCAGATTATACTTTCTGTGCTCCGCAAAAGCAAGACTCAGCCTACCTCTTCCTTTCAAAATCATGAGGTTTTTGTTCATAATTCTGATTTATTTGATTCACCTCTTCAAATGTCAAATTTGCAATGTGAGGCGGATAGACTCCCAACGAATCGGTGACCTCCTTGCCAAACCACTCTGGTGGATCAAACTTTTTCAAACCTTCGATGTCGGAAAATTCAACCTCCACAACAACAAGTCCATCGAGATTGTCCTTATAGACGTCAATTTCGGCAATCAAATCAGACTCGAGTGGATATAAATAACGTTTTTTTCTCACTTTTTTGTCGCCTTTTTCCATCAATCGCAAATATTCACCTTCGCTGATCTTTTTTGTTTCTTCTTCACAAAATCCAGTCTCCTGCGAGCTCACCGCAAAACGCTTTTTTGTGTGCGTGAAGATTCCTTTCTTTTTCCTGACACGTTCATCTTTGATTTGATCGTCATCGCATGGCAAATATCCTTGAACGATTTCAAAAGATGGACAGTCTTCCAAGTCCTTCGGCATATTTTTCACCAACCAAGCCAGTTCCAATTCAATTTGTTTTTTCATAGGACAGTATTAAATTTCACTATCAGTATACGAATCAATCGACAATATGACAAGCAGTAAAAAACTTGACTCTTGCAAATCCCTATAAGTTATATATAATTGAACATGTTATCATACTATAATGAAATGGGAATTTGAGATAACATTGAAAATTAAATACATTCCGAGGTAGCTCAATGGTAGAGCAGTTGGCTGTGAACACAATCTTTCATATAATTAAATCATATGAAAGATAAACACAAATACGCTGACCGCGCTGAGTATATCAAACAAGCCGTTTCAAAAAGACGAAAAAAGATTCGAAAAATGGCTGTTAAATACAAAGGCGGAAAGTGCAGCCTCTGTGGCTATGACAAATGTATTGATGCACTTGAATTTCATCATCAAGATGAAAAGAATAAAAAATTTGGACTTTCTCAGTCTGGTCTGACCAGAAGTTGGGAAAGAACAAAAAAAAGAACCAAACAAATGCATCATTGTTTGTGCAAATTGCCATCGTGAGTTGCACTCAAAAAAACGCAGCTCTTAGTGGAAACATTAAGATGAACTCTTTGGGATAACGGTGAAGGCTAACTTCCCTTCAGCGGGAATATGTTAATACCGTGGGAACCCCGATCATTCGGGGGCGCCGTAGAGACTAGATACCAAAGCACCTAAATCTCCTAAGAAATGGTGAAGATATAGTCCACACCTTCAGGAAACTGTTGGATAAGTGTAACCAATTGGTTGGCGGTTCGAGTCCGCCCCTCGGAGCCAAATCATTGACAAAAGCGTAACTAAATGTTATGCTTTTTTGTTACCTTAAAAATTAAAACAATAAGGCAATTGTCAGGATTGCATATATTAACATGAGGAGGGAATGTTATGGATTATGACAAACTTTTTAAATCAGATGGTGTACAAGCTGTAGCAAGCCAAATTTGTGAATTAGCAAGAGAATGTTGGGTTTTACAATTAAGTGACTCAACAGGTTTCAGTATTAGCTGTGATGTCGGTGACAATATCGTTATTTCTGATAAAACCGGCACAGGATTTCGTAGGAATCGAATTACACCAAGCGATTTAATTATGATTGATCTGGATGCCAATTTCATTTATAGCCCCGATCAATCTGACACAAGAAAGGCACCAGTAAATGTTGTCATTCACTTGGAAGGTTTTAAAAAAAGTGATGCACGGGCTTGTATACATTGGCATGATCCATATACAAATGCTTTTACTTGCTTAGGCAAAACAATTAAACCTTTTACATTGCAATCAAAATTGATAGGTGATGTGGAATGCATAGTTGTTGATGATCGCGAGGAAAAAGAGGCGCATCTAAAAGAAATCACTCAACTAATAGTGCCAACAGGATTACATTGCAGACAAGATGTTTATTTTATAATGAAGAAAGTTGGAATAGCGATGAGACGTGTTCTTGAAAGAAGAAATGAGGAGTTCGATAAACATGGCATAGTAAGCACTCATTTCGAACATGGATTGTTTTCTTTTGGCAGAAATTTAGGTGAAGCATTTGATAACGGCTATAGGTCTGTGCGTAACGCACAAGCAATAATCTATAGCAGGTTATTGTAAATATAAAATATGCACGATATGCATCTGACAAATAAGACTATTTTATTAACAGTAAAATGGTCTTATTTTTTTATGTCAGAATAATCTGGATTATGTTGTGATTTTAAAATTATTTTTTTGGGATTTCGCGAGGCATCAATAATGCGCTCTGTATGTTTTTCTGATATATTTTTAGGTAGGCTATCTAATGAAAAAAACCTTATTTCATCGGCTTCCTTATTTAAAGTTAATTTTCCTCCCGTTATAGACCCTAAAAAACTAAAAACAACCGTATCTTTTCTTGGTTTGTGATAAATGCCAACTAATTTATCAATTTTAATTTTAAAACCAGTTTCCTCCTTTGTTTCACGAATAACGCCCTTCCATGGCGATTCATTTGCTTTTAGTCCTCCGCCTGGTAAATTCCATAAGTCAAAATCTCTGCGATGACAAAGTAAGACCTCCTTCTTTTCGTTAAAAATAATTGAAAAAACTCCGATTTTAAACATCTTATTATTTTTTATACATTAGTACTCTTATTATATCTTAAAATTTTTTTGTTGGAAGTGAAGAGAGGTTTTTTATGTCCAATTAAGTTCAAATTCCTCTAATGATTTTCCAATCCCCCTCCTCTCCAATCCAAAGTTCTAAATTTATCCGCCAGGGGGAGCCAAATTAAAAAAGAGACTTGATTGTCTCTTTTTTAATTTGGCTCTGAACTTTGAACGAAATCTTTACCCCATAGTTAAACGAAGTTTATACTTCTGGGGCGAACTTTTTTCAAAGAAAACACACAATAATAATGAGATGCGTTTCCGCTCGCCTCCGCTCCGCTATGGCGAAACAAAACAGAAATTTTTTCAATACATTTTTTCAATTTTTTTCTGCCCCCATTTTTTTGCCCCAGGGCACTCTCTCTTGCTTCGCAATTCACCTTGTCTTTTATTAGGATTTGAAAAATTTTCTGTTTTGATTTTCTTTTAATCAGAGAAAAGCGGAAACAGTCTATCCGCCTCTGGCGGACTCTATTTCTAATTGCAAAAGGGCAAAAATTCCTTCCCCCAGATTTCCTTTTTACCCGTTCCGTAGCTTTAGCGTAGGCGGGCCTTTTTGCCCTTTTGCTTTTCGGCGGAGTTTATCCCACTGGATAGCGGGACCCGATTT
>JAYEIQ010000011.1:0-12853 GCA_034660175.1 Patescibacteria group bacterium
GTCTCTCACTTGCAGACATTTCGGTATCACACGATTATTATGGTACAACTGGAGAAATAGATCTGATGAGAAGAATCTACGATCGTTGGAAGACAGATCAACTGCTCCATCAAACAAAAGAAAAAAAGAATACACTTTATTACAATATGAAAGGATTGTAAAACTAAGAAAAAAGATGATCATATCACTCAATGGAAAACTCAATGTATAGAAGTATCGGGATCGTACTACAATGCCAAGAAGACGCAAAGAATGGCTAATAAACGCAGTAAAGCGGTAAAGCGGTAAAGAAGAAAAGAATGACTGAATTGAAGAAAAAATCCAAGATTGGTTGTCCAGTATGTTCGGATGCTATTGAACCATTACGCTTTCTTTGACAAATTAATAACTCAGGTGTACAATGCCGAATTAGTTCGTTTTATGAGAAAGTCTTTCAAACCTGCTTGGGTTCTGGCAACACGAACAAAGCAGTGATAGCCAAAAGTTTTGAAGCAATTCAAGATTTCTGGCTATGACTGCCATACAATTTCGTGTTGGAGGTCCACTGGCAAAATCGCAAGAAAAAAGGAGATGACGCCATGAGTGACATGATCCCATCGCCGATTACCGAAAACCAAATCGGCAAAATGAATGAGATTTTTTCTGCAAAGTTACGAAAAGCAGAATTGCAAAGTGGTCCTGTTCAGCAGGTTCTGGAGTATCGGGGAGGGCAACTGGCTGTTGACTTGTTGGCAGTAGTCCAGCAGCATGTTGATGCTGAGAGCACAATGATTTCTCGCAACACCGTTGTTGACCGTTTCCTTTCACCTCAGCAGGCACTTGAGGCAACGGGTCGCAAACAGTATCTTGCTAACAATGTTGTCAAAACAATGTCTAACGGCAAAGGCGACAAGGCGGAGGTGTTCTTTTTCAATCTCGGTTGCTGGATAAGCGATGACGATTTGGGAAAAGAGTATGTGAAACGTGGACTCGTTCCGTGTGACTCGCATACGCTTTCCAAAGTTAATCAGGATGACCCTACATTTGCGGATGACCATCCCAACTGTACGTATTGGAAGGATGGAGATGGTAGATGGTGTTTCGCTATTTTCTTCTGCTGGCTCGGTGAGCGGCGTGTCTATGTCTACCACGACGACGACGACTGGGATGGTGCTTGGTGGTTTGCGGGCGTCCGCAAGTAGCACTTGATCTTTGGACTTTAACTCTAGCCCTTGGATACTCAGCCCTTTGTATTTTTCTTTCACGAAAACGTGTTGGAAGGTGCAAAGGGCTTTTAATTTTGATATAATAAAGTTGGTAGTAGGTGAATATGCAAGCGATTACGGTTTCTTGCCACCCAATCCAGTATCCATGCAATCGAGAATATCTGCGACCAAGGTTTCAGATAGGGTGACGTATGTGGAATTGCTCATTATTAAAATGAGCAAAAACTTTCAAAAAATGAAGATACTTGGTGCAAAGTGCTAGAGCATTTTAGATGCCAAATGAGATACAACCATGAGAGTATTCAAATGGTGGTGGAGCAGAAGGCATTTTACCAAGGGTTGACAGAATAACAATTCGAGTGCATCATAACCAACCTGTTCATTATATCAAGAACCTTTCAAATCTGTCTTATGGCAGATAGCAATCAATTCTAATGTGGCACATGTGCCAAAAGGAGGAAGGTATGTCTTCTCAAATCATTATTGACTGTGATGCTGGTCCTTTCTGTCCCGACGGGTGGAAAGTGGTGGAGCATGGCAAAGGAGGGCAACTAGAGTGGGATGCTTCCAAAATCCAGCTTTACCTGTCCAAAAAACAAGAGGGCGGAAGTTGGATTGAGGGCAACAAGCTCCGCGAGGAGTTGGCAGATAAGTCGGTTCTCAACGCCAATGTGCTGGATTACCTTCTGAAGAACCCGCACTTCATTCCTGAGGAGTGGAAGAGTAAGTACGTGTTCTTCTTGGGGACTGTCTATTGCCGTTCTGGTGGCTATCTTGTTGTTCGCTGCCTCTTCTGGTTTGGTGACGAGTGGGGCTGGAGCTTCCGCTGGCTCGTCCATGTCTTCCTTGCCCTCGACCCTGCTATTTTGCTCGCAAGCTGACTTTTGAACCTTTTGAAAGGAGAAACAACAAAAAAGCCTTCCGGAAAATATTTCTGGAGGGCTTTTGAATTCATGGTACAATGGAGAGGATATCACCGATTTGTTTGATGAGATTTCTGCACTTGAAAGATTTCAGAAGATTCAGCAAGGGCTTTTTTTATTGACCTAATGGGTCATTTGTGGTATCGTGAAGCTTAAAATTCCTTGGATCATGTCCAGGAATTCAGTGCCTTGATTTTAGTAAAAAATCCACAAACAGGGAGGAAACGAGATGGGATATTTCAAGAATTTAACTGATGCATGGCAGACCACAGAGGAAGAAAGCGCGAAACTGAAGGAGTTGTTATTCGAGATCAGGCTTGTTGAAAGCAGGGCAGATCGCGATTCTGTGACCATGAAGGAAATCAAAAGAGCGGGTAAAGCTCGTTCGCGGGTCGAAGAGATAAACAAAGGCATTTCCGAAAGGAGAAAGAAAGTTCTATTTCCATTTCTGAATTTGTGATAAAGGAGATGACGATGACTGGATATTTTTCAAATCTTTGGGAAAAATGGCTGAAGATTGCGGGAGAGGTCGAAAGAATCGCCGAACTTGAAGAATACATCGAAAATGGATGCAAAAGTTTGCGCAAAATTGAAGACGGCAGTTCCAAGGTTGAGGCCATTTGTGATAACCTGGCAGATGACGAATTGAAATTGAGAAGGATCAAAAACAATATTTTCTGGAGAAGGCGGGATGCCTTGTTTGGGAAAAATGACTGAAAGGAGGCGTCGAATGACACGAGAAGTATTGGACTTGCTTGCCATTTATGGCGGACAGCAGTACCAACTCTGCGATTGGGTTTATGCCAGTGGAATTTTTTTGGCACTGTGCATGTTTCTTGTCGGCATGAACTTCAGAATCGCATGGACGGAAGGCATGGCCGTTGTCAGAGAGCTTCCGAGACTGGTTCTCATTCTTGGACTGATCGGAATTCTCTACTCAACTCCACTGTCTTTTAGTTGGCCTGTATTTTTCAGTTTGCATTGGCTGTTGTCTGAGATTGGAAGACAGGGACAGGCAATAATCAGTGCACTACTTAACATTGTAGCCTTTGTCTTTCTTCTCAGTTCTTTTTCTTTGAAGAGGATGAGGAAAACTTAACAATGACAAGATGGGTCATATGGGATTTCCCCGCATCACATAGATTCGACAACAATCGACAAAAAAGAAAAGCTCAGTGGCAGAAAACTGTTTGGTGGGCTTTATGTTTAAAAGAAGCCATCAGTATTAGCTGACGGCTCCGTCCTTTTGTGTGTGTTGTGTTTCCAGTCAACAGAGCATTTCACTTATTTTGACCGGCAACGTGATCGGGCTCTCGAGGGCTTTTGTTTCGTTTTCAAAGGCAACGGGGTTGCCCTCCATGACACGGAAAGTTCTGTTGCCATCAAAGTTGTCAATCTGTCCGATGAAATGGGGCGAGTCATCTCCTGTGCCGTCGAAGATGTATGCATAGCCAGCTTCAGACAAAACATTTGAGACTGCATAGATAACGCCAATTTTTGAATTGAGCACGAGACTTAAAAGGTACATGATTTTCTTCTCTCTTCTTAATGCTTGTCAATTTTCCATCTTTTGACTCGACATTGATGATTTTGCCATCATCTTTTTTGAAGGTTTTTCAGATGAAGAGTTTGAAGAGCCTGAGGAATTTGAGTCTTTTCTTTGTTCTGAAGGGATGGAGGAGGACAGGGAGAAAAAGCTGAAAAGCATCAGGACAATTCCAATTGTCAGTGTTTGAGAGAAAGTCATAGTTGAGGCAATCAAATAGTTTTTTCTGAGGAGATAGAGATATGTCACCCAAAGGACAAGATTGAAGAAAAACCAAAAAGAAAATCCTCTACTGAGCAAAACAAAAAACAAAAAAGCTCCCAAAGCAATCATGACCCAAAAGAGTATTTGTTGTTGTGTGATTTTTTGTCAGAATAGTTAGCTTTTTTCACATCATCTTTGTTTATCAGTCATTTTTTTGTCACAGACATCATCCATGATCGCTTAAATGAGTCGATTTTTCGCGAAGTCTTTCCAAAAATATGACTCTCCTTGGACAATTTCCAGTTTGTGAAGTCATTCATTGATTTTTATGTTTTGCTTGATCTCAAAAGTTATATATAGATTATATTTCAGAAGGTGTCTGAAATACTTGGGAGGTCAAAAGAAGATCCTGATTGGATAGAACAATTTTCCAAAAATTTTTTCCTTCAGTGTGATGAAACCGTTGAATTCTTTGCCATTTTTGGAGACTCTTTCCATTCCTTTCTCGACATGTTTTTGAATTTGAGAGCAAATTTTGCCTTCTCCTCCTTTGACCATGATCTCGAATTGGGTGTACATGCTACGAAAATCCAAATTTGCCGAACCAAGCATCCATTTTTTTCTGTCGACCAAAAGCATTTTTGAATGAATCATTCCGGGGTAGAGAAGAACTCGCGCTCCAATTCTTCTTGCTTTGCTCATGGAATTCTTGTTCAAATAGTTGAGTACAGTTATGTCTGTTTTTTGGGGCAACATGAATGTGATCTCAACACCTCTTTTGATTGCTTTTCTGAATGCGCGTGCCAGCTTCCTGTCGAGAATAAAATATGGATTTTCAATATAGATCTCACCTTTAGCTTTTTCTATCATCTTCAAATAATCTCTGCGGATTGGGTTTCTTGAGAAGGGCTCACTGAGCAGAATTTCCATGTGCCCAAGCTGATGTCTTTTTTTTGCTTTTCGCAAAACTATAAATGCGTTTGAAATTGAATATTGTTCGAGAAAAATTTCAGACAGAACATTATTGAAGTCAAAATCTTCAACTCGCAGATTCAATTCGCGCCAAGAGCGAGTGTTTTCGTCAATGTTTGATGAACCAATATAGGAAATTTCATCGTCAATAATAGTTATTTTTCTGTGGTCTCTGTTGTTGAGTTTGAGTGTGTGTACTGGAAAGACAAGAAGTCTGCGGAAAAAACTGATTTTTCCATGAGCCTTGATCAATTCTGCGAAATCAAACTCTGACAATGGAAGATTTCCAAAAGCGTCAATCAGGAGTCGTACATCAATACCTTGTCGAGCTTTCCGCGCAAGAATTTTATTGACCTGTGCTCCAAGTTTTTTTTCATTGAAGATGTATGTTTCAATGAAAATCTTTTTTTTAGCACTTGCCATGTCTTTGAGCAGATTATCAAAAAAATCTGAATTTTCACTGAAAATCGAATATTTCATTGGAGACATGTTTGATGTTTAGAATCTCTTTGAGTGTCATGCATATATTAGCACAAAGTTCGCTCTTGTTGTATAAGAAGATCCTTGTTTGCTATAATGATTACATAAGAAAGATAAAAACAAAAAAATGAGAAAAGTTGCCAAAGCTGGAATGCTGGCTGTTTGTTTGTTGTTGATTTTTGGGGTTGTCTTTTTCAATCCAACAATTGCCAAAGAAAAGAAATTCAAAACAAAAGCAAAGGATGTCAAAGTCGAACTTGGACAAGAAGTGCTTGGACAGGAGCATTTGACCGATGTTGTGGGAATTGATTTTGATGCAACACATTTGGGATTGCACTGGATGGAAAAAGAAGGCAGTGCGCAGGTTAGCAAAGTTTTTGTCAGAACAGGAAAAAGCGAAGATGAGCTTGGAAAATGGGTTGAAATGGGAATTGAACCACAGGAAGGGAAGAATGGTAAAAGCAAAGAAGACAAGTTTGCTGCCTTGATTGGAGTTGGTGATGCCAACTTTGCTCAAGCAAGATTTGAATTTGAAGTTCAAAGCGAGAAGCATAGAGGATTGAAACAATTCACGTTCACTTTCATTGATGCAATGGCTGAAGGTGAGGAAGCGCAGAAATTGACTTTTGCTTCACGAATCACTGCGCAAACATTTGGTTTTGCGAAAATTTCTCCTCACGGACATCAGTTGAATGTTATTTCTCGTGAAGAGTGGGATGCTGAAGAGAGCTTGAGAGAAAACAGTAATGGTGGTGAAAATTGGCCACGTTCCTATCACGGAACCCGCAAACTGATTATTCATCACACTGCAGATGCGACATCTAACGGAGGAACAGACTTGGAAACGAACATGGCAACAATGCGAGCAATCTATTATTATCACGCAGTGACAAATGGATGGGGAGACATTGGATATAACGCATTGGTTGATGCAGCAGGAAGAGTCTATGAAGGAAGATATGGGACACTGGGAACAGATTTTATTCGCACGAATCCAACTGCTGATGACGTGATGGTTTTGGATGTGGAGGCGGCGCATGCAGCGGGTTATAATAGTGGAAGCTTTGGAGTTTCAGCAATGGGAAATTTTGTTGATGCCGATCTTCCTGATGCTCAAAGAGAGGGACTGAAAAATGTTTTGGCTTTTGTGGCGGACAGTCGTGGGATCAATGTGCAAGGGAACAGTGACTTTCTGCGCTATGACGGAACTTGGCACAATGATCTCAACAATGTGACTGGACATCTTGATGTTGGGTCGACCTTGTGTCCTGGAGCCAATTTATATTCCCAGATAACTGCAATCAAAAGTGAGGTGGACAACTTGCCAGGAATCGCATCGAACCTGAATGGTTTTTCCGCAACTTTGGATGGTTCTGAGATTGAAGGAAGAGCTGTTGGTGCTGGAGAGGTCAATGTCAATTGGGATGATTTTTTTGGGGCGACAGAATATCAATATGTTTTGGAGAGGGTTTTTGGCACAGTTTATGATCCACAGCCACGGGAAACAGCCTGGATGAATGAGTTGAACACTCAAACGGTTGCACAGTTGCAGGTTTCGTTTGAAACGGCGACACTTGAGCCAAATTCTCAATATGTTCTCTATGTGGTGGCAATTGACGCTCTTGGAGAGCCAGTCTCGAATGTCAAGCACGTGAACTTTGTCATCTCTGACACAGAGAATCCACAAGTTTGGATCAATTCACCGACCGAATTGTATGAGACTTCCGAAAGGGAGAGGTTGGCTGTCTTTGTTGGTGGCAGTGACAATGTGGGTGTGACCAAGTTGGAGATCTTTTTTGATGGCGCATTGAAGGAGACTTGTGACAATTCTGAAAGCTGTGAAGCAACAATTCGCATGCAAAAGGAAGCTGTTGGTGATCACAACATTGAGGCAAGTGTCTTTGATGAGGCAGGGAATTCTTCCAACGCAACTGTGAATTTCACCAAGGCAGGCTCTGGTGATCCTGAGCCAGATCCAGAACCAGATCCAGGGCCGGACAACAAGTGGTGCAGTCCTTGGCCAAAATGCAGAAAATAGACGTATAGTTTTTTGGATTTAATAAGATTAAGTGTAAGATATTTAATTTATTAAAACCAGGAATATGAAAAAGATCTTCACTCTTTTTTATTGTCTTTTCAATGGCGTTGGTTTTTTTCAGTTACACTGGGGTGTGGAAAAAATTGTTGTTTTTGAAAAGGACATCAAATTTTAATCAGTGAAATTTTTCACATTGAAGAAATCTGCTGATTTGAGATGACCAACGAGTTTTTCTTCTGTACCAGCCTCTGTGTTTTGGATAGAATTCATGTCTATTGTGAATTCATCGCCAGATATTTGATCTTGAGATGTTAACATCCGATCATCTTGGGTGTTTATCATGTCTGTGTGGTTTGAAGGTCAAACGATTTTTTTCGAGTTACATGAAATACTCGATTTTATATTATTGACTGGGATTGATTTTACTTGCTGATTGTTGTTTGACAATGGTTTAGTGGTAGCAGAAGTGGTAATTGCTGATTGATGAGGATCTTTTCTGCTTTGTGATAGGAAAAAAGACAATACCAGTAATCACTAACAGGACGATGAAAATGATAGTTTCGCTCATGTTTATCTTTTAAGTAGTTACACCATACTCGACGTATTCGGTTTAAGTATTGTTTGTTTTTTGATGAAGAAACTTTAAGACGTCAAATAATATGTGATTATGAACATTTCAAAAAATTCTATAATGGTGAAATTAAATATTCTGGAGGACTAAATTATTATAAAAAAGCATGAACAAAGATGAGCAAATTGATTTATTAACTTTACTGGCTATGAATGAGACTACTGTTTTGAAACTATACAAGTCTTATGCAGAGAAAACTCTGATCCATGAAGATTTTTGGCAAAAGTTCTCTGGCGAAGAGACAACACTTGCTGAATGGATTATGGAGTTAGCAGAAAAGGCGAAAGAAGTGAAAGCAACAGTATCAGAAAGGCTTATTTCAAGAGAGGATGTTCAAAGATCGATCTTTGGAATTCGGGAGGAAATTGACAGGGTGCTGAACACGGGATTGAGTTATTTAACACACGAAGAAGAGTTTGAAATTGTTTTCAGCAAAGAAGATAGTTTGATTGAGAAAAAGTTCTTCAAAGTCATGAAGACTGATGACAAGGATCTGAAAAAACTTCTCAAGAATCTCAAAAGAGAACTGCAGAATCGCTTCAATAGAATTGAGGTTGAATTGAAAGCAGAAAAGAAGAGAAAATAAATTTCACTTCAAATAAAAAAGCCCTCGCAAGAAGGCTTTTTTGAATCCAAGACTGTATTTTCTATAGTTCATTCATCTTCGGAATTTTCTCATCAGCTTCTTCCTCAACTTTTTTTTCTTCCTTCCATTCCTGTTCAACCCAGGTCAGGTTTTCAAAAAACGAACCTCTCATCAGGTAGACATTCTTTATCCCTTTTTTTCTTATGTAGAAAGTTCCAAAACTCGGTCCTCTTTTTCCAACGTAGAACTCATTTTCTTTTTCCCCAGTAAAAAATTTCAACACAACTCCATCGTCTCCCGTCACTTGGAATTTTTTGTGGTTTTCATCGTTTTTGGATGCGAGTTTCAGCACTTCTGATTTTTGAATTCCGTCAAAAAAGAGCTTCACTTTGATTTGGTCTGCTTCTTCACCGTTGATTTGCCACTGACCTGTGGTCAGATTTAGTGCTTTTTTCTCCTCTGACGAACCAAATTCAACCTTGTTGACAGTTTCCTCGGAAAAGCCAGACATATCAACGCTGACTTTATTAAGTTGTTTTTTTGATTCATCTTGCTTGAAAAGTTTTGGTACTGCTGCAATCGCAATGAAGCCAAGGAGGACAGTTACAAGTAGAATTAGAGTTTTTTGATTCATTGTTTTTGAAGTTTGTTTGTTATCTATTTTTGATCATAGCTGAGTTGTTTCATTCTTCTTCTTCTTGCCATTCTGATCGTTCCAAATGTTGCAGGAACAATGAGGGCAAAGGCCATGTTTCCAAACTTGATCGTGTTTGGTTGCGACTCATCCTCGAATGTCATTGTTCGATCTGAGATATTTTTCAGTCGAATATCGGTCAGGGATTCTGCTTGTGCAAGCCAAGAAATAATCTCAACTCCAAAGGCAAGGTTCTGAGGATTGTTCTGTGTGAATTGATCTGTCAAAAAATCACTATCTCCAACAACAACAAATCTCAAATTTTGCTCAGAAGTGTCAGAGGATTTTGCTGCAACAGCGAGCAGTTGACTTTCGAGTCCCTGAGATGGAAATTTTTGTTCAGGAGAAAGGTTGAATTGTCCACTTTGAGAAGAGCCAGCTTTTGTAGTTGAGAACAACTTGGTGATTTCGAGGTCTTTTGTTTTTTTCTCATCAATCTCAACTGTACTTGCCCAAGGAAACAAAACACTTTCAATTTTTGAAGCAATTTGAGTTTGCTCAGTTCGTTGAGAGCGAACCCAGAAAGGATATGGGAGCATGTATCTCATTCTTCCTCCAGTGAAACTCACTGTTTCGTTGGATCTAAGGTCATAGACCATGTTTTTTTTCACTGAGATTCCAAATTCATCAGAAGTGAAATCTGAAAAACTGTTAGGGTTGGCATTTGCCATGAAAGATTCGGAAATGACCTCAACACCATCTATCATGAAAAAGACAGTTCCTTTGCCATTTGAAAAGTTTTTTATTTTCGTTCGAGCATCTTCATTGATGTTTTTATTTGGACCGGCGATCACGAGAACACTGGTGTCCTCAGGAATTTCAAAATTTTCAGTTTGTTCAAGTTTTTCCTTCTCTGGCGTTTCTGTCACAACCTTGTTTTCATTCTCGGTTGTTTCTGTCGCGGGGAAGATCAAATTCTCAACGGTATATTGGTTTTCAAGCTCCCGAGCTAGCAATTGAAAGTTCTTAACTGAACTTTTTCCATTTGGAGTTGAAGCAAAAACAATTTTCGGTTTTTCTTCGATCGTCAGTTTTGTGATGAAGCTTGAAAGTTGATATTCAAGATCTGAGGTGTTTTCCACGAAAGGAATTGCTTCCGATTCACCTCCATATGAAACAACAATTCCAAGATAGCCGGTTTTGATTTGGAACTCTTCTTGACTAACAACATTGAAGCGAACTTCTTGAATACCAGAAGATGTTGCCTCTGTTGCAATTTTCGTGTCATCAGCGGGATTTTTCTCACTGATGACGATGTTGCCTCTGGAAAAAGATTCATAATCATTCAATGTGTCTTTGATCTGTCTCAAGACAGGTTGGAACTGGGATGGGAGTTGTTCGGAATGATAGAAGGTGACATCAACAAGGTCGTCAAGATTAGTAAGGATTTCTTTGGTTGAAGCGCTTAAAGTATAAATTTTTTCTTCAGTCAGGTCTATTCTGGCATTGACTCTTGATGTTGCGATATTTGAAATAATGGCGATTGCAATGATGAGCGTTATTCCAATTTGGGTGTTGCGCTCAATCTTTTTCCAGCTTCCAAACTTTGTGCTCAAGATGAACAAATATGCTATGGAAAGGAAGATGATTGAAATGGAAATAAAATACCAAACATCACGAATGTCAATTACTCCTCTGACCATCGATCCAAAATGGGTCAAGACTGATGAATATTCCATGAAAGGAACTGCTTCAAGAGGGAGACGGGCCGTTGCAATGTCCGAACCAATGATCACAAGGAAAAAGCCCGCAATGGATGTTGTCAGGAGGGCGGAAATTTGAGATTTGAAAATTGAAGAAATGACGATTCCAAGTGAAACAAAAGTAGTGGCTAAAAATAAGCTTGCCAGATATTGACCAAAAACAACGCCCCAATCAACTGGACCAAACTTGTTTAGGCTCCAAGCGACTGGAAACAAGAAAAGGAGTGCGATTGCAATGAACAAGAAACTTCCGATAAACTTTCCGACAATAAGTTCGATCTCTTTTAACGGTCGAGTGAGCAAAAACTCCATTGTCCCTTGGCTTTTTTCCTGAGCTATACTGCCCATTGTCAAGGCCGGAACAAAAATCAAAAAGATCCAAGGTAAAAAGTCAAAAAGAGATCTAAGGGAGGCTTGTCCAACAAGAAAAACTCCACGGAAAAAAAGAAATTCCCACAAGAGCAAAAAAGCGACAATCGCGATATAGGCAGTTGGGCTGTTGAAGTGACTGCGAAGCTCTTTTTTGATTATTATAAGTATGTTTTTCATCTTTTTTAGTTATATTATGTGTGTTTTTATTTATTTAGTTAACTGTTGGAAAATGTCTTCCAAGTCGTGTTCTTTCTGGTTTATTTTCCAAATCGTCCAATCATTAGATTTAGCTAAAGAGGAAATTTTTGGTTGAAGCGATATTTCTGGTTTATGAACAAGAGTTGCACTGAACTTTCCACTTTGATCTGCCTCAATTTTCACTTCGAGAATATTTTCAATGTCTCGAAGCGTTTTTTCCACATTGCGTCCCTCAATTTCAACTTCAAGCACGCTTTCGTTGTTTGATGCTTGAGAAATTTCATCTGCAGTTCCATCGGCAACAATTTTACCTTTGTTGATGATGAGCATTCTGTTGCAAACGGCTGATGCCTCTTGCATGACATGAGTGCTCATGATGACGGTGTGTTTTTCGGCAAGTTTTTTAATTAGTTTTCGAATTTCTGTTCTTTGGTTTGGATCGAGACCTTCGGTTGGTTCATCCATGATGATGATCTTTGGTTTGTGGATGAGCGCTGTGGCGATTCCAACTCTTTGTTTGTATCCTTTTGAAAGTTCTCCTACTGGTCGATAGAAGACGCTCTCAATGCCAGCAGACTTCACCACAAAATCAAAAGCATCTTTCCTTTCACTTTTTGGTATGTCTTGAAGGTCAGCAGCGAGAGAAAGAATTTCTTTGACTTGCATTTCTCCATAGAGGGGATTGTTTTCTGGCAGATAGCCGATGAACTTTTGTGCATCAGTCGGGTTATCAGTAACAGAAACATTTTCGATGGTGACTTTTCCTTGATCTGGAGCAAGGAAGCCAGTCAGAATTCTCATAGTAGTTGTTTTTCCGGCACCGTTTGGTCCAAGGAAACCAAGTATTTCTCCAGTCTTCACTTCGAATGAGAGATCGTCAATTGCTTTGACAAATCCAAATGATTTTGATATGTTTTCTACTTTTATCATTTTTTATTATCTGTATTTATTATTAATAATGTGTTGTTTAGCTTTGAAGGTCATTTTCTCACAAAAATATAAAATTAAAAAGGGCAATGATTTGATTGTAATAAGTTGCAATAAAATCATGACCCTCCTATAAAGTTTATACATTTTTTTTGAAAAAATTTCAAGTCCTTCCGTTTGCGTTTTTTGTTAGTGATGAAAATATTATAATTTGAGCAAGTGAATAATAACAAAAAAATGAAAGGGCATTTCTTTGTTGGTTTTTGTGGTCATTTTTTCCGGTTATGCTCAGCCTCAGTGGCGGAAAATTCCCACACCCGAACCGGAGCCAGCTCTTATTGGTGGAAACCGTGATGAGAATGGTTGCTTGTTGG